>JAGXIJ010000031.1 GCA_024635675.1 Gillisia sp. | reverse complement strand
CGGTTGGCACAAATGCTTATGGCTATAGGGCCTTGGGAGATGTCTTTGTATTTGTATTCTTTGGGATTGTTGCGGTTTTATGTACTTATTTTTTATATGCTCAAGAGGTTTATTGGGTTGCTTTATTGCCGGCAGCAGCTATGGGGATGTTAAGTGCGGGTGTATTGAACCTGAATAATATGAGAGATAGAATCCCCGACGAAAAATCCGGGAAGATCACACTAGTGGTTAAATTGGGTGAAGAAAGAGCCAAGAATTATCATTATATCCTGATAATTGGAGCAATATTTTTCCTGATCTTATTTAGTGTATTAACGGCAAGAGAGTTGAATAATTTTATTTTTATCCTCGCATTTATTCCATTAATTCTTCATTTAAAAAGAGTGGTACAAAATGAGAATCCTCAAAAATTAGATCCCGAACTTAAAATATTGGCTTTAACCACTTTTGGAATAGCTTCTTTATTTGGTATTGGCTTAATTATTTAGGCTAATGACTAAATTTTAACATTGGCATAAGAAAGAATCTTTTTTCAATGTTTATTTTTATTGAAATTCTATGTATTTACAATGATTATAACGTTTTACGGTCAAAACACCTTCGGAATAAAAATAGGGGAGTGCAATATTTTAGTAGATCCATTTATTACGGGGAACAAACTTTCCAAAGACAAGATAAATATTTACGATTTAAATGCTGATTATATATTGCTCACCCACGCACATCAGGATCATATTTTAGATGCGGAGGCTATTGCGGAAAACACGGGTGCTGTAATCGTTAGTAACTTTGAAATTGCAACTCATTATGAAAATAAAGGATTCGAAGTTCACCCAATGAATCATGGTGGCTCCTGGGATTTTGAGTTTGGAAGATTAAAATATGTGAACGCAGTTCATAGCAGTTCTTTCCCAGACGGTTCTTATGGGGGACAACCCGGAGGCTTTGTTATAGAAGGGGAACATAAGAATATTTATATAGCAGGAGATACTGCTTTAACCATGGATATGAAGCTTATTCCCTTAAGTACAAAACTGGACCTTGCTATTTTGCCTATTGGGGATAATTTTACGATGGGAGTAGATGACGCAATTTTAGCCAGCGATTTTGTGGAGTGCGATAAAATAATTGGTTGCCATTACGATACTTTTGGATATATAGAAATAGATCACGAGGAAGCTAAGCGAAAATTTTATGAAAAAGGAAAAGATCTTATGCTTTTGGAAATAGGAGAAAATATCGAATTATAATTATGAAATATTTCAGGTCTTAATGCAAGCAACCTACCACAGACACCTTTTAGAATTTAAACGCCCAAGCGGAACTTCCCGCGGAATTCTTACCACTAAAGAAACATGGTTTATAATTATAACTTCTAATGGTAAAACCGGGATAGGGGAGTGTGGACTTTTAAGATCTCTTAGTATAGATGATAGACCAGATTACGAAAAGAAGTTGGCCTGGGTTTGCAAGCATATTTCACTTGGTCCCGCTGATTTATGGGAGCAATTACTTGATTTTCCCTCGCTTCAATTTGGAGTAGAAATGGCCTTTAAATCGCTGGAAGCTTCCGCTCCTTTTTTATTGAATCCTTCAGAATTTACCAGGGGTAATGATGCTATCCCGATAAATGGGTTGGTGTGGATGGGGGAGAAATCCTTTATGAAGGAACAGATTCTGGATAAAATTAAGACTGGTTTCAGGTGTATTAAGCTAAAAATTGGCGCTATAGATTTTAATGCTGAATTAGATCTTCTGAAATTTATAAGATCTGAATTTTCTTCTAAAGAAATAGAACTAAGAGTCGATGCTAACGGAGCTTTTTCTCCGGATGATGCTTTGGAAAAACTGAAGCAACTTAGCCGATTCGATATTCATAGTATAGAGCAGCCTATAAAACAAGGTCAGTTTAGCGAAATGGCCAAACTTTGTAAGAATACTCCAATACCAATAGCATTAGATGAAGAATTGATTGGCGTTATAGGTGTAACAAATAAGATGAAATTACTACAAACTATTAATCCTCAATACGTTATTTTCAAGCCAAGTTTAATTGGAGGCTATAAAGGAACAGAGGAGTGGCTGCAATTAGCAGACGAAATGGGAATTGGTTGGTGGGTAACCAGTGCATTAGAAAGCAATGTGGGTTTAAATGCCATTAGCCAATGGACCTATATCAAGAATTCTAAACTACCACAAGGACTTGGAACCGGAAGTCTTTACACAAATAACTTTGAGTCTCCGTTAGAAGTGAAAAACGGAACTATTACATACAATCCTGAAGCCTTATGGGGTTTCAATTTATAATTTATATATGTTTATTAAACAAGCATTTAATTACCAACATGATTTTTGGAGATATTTGTTGGGGCTCGCTATTATAGTTTTAGCAGTTATTATTGGGCAAATTCCTTTAGCTGCCGCCATGTTTATGGAAGGAGGAATGGACATCGTTGGAATGAAGGAGACAGAAATGTTGAAAATTCTGGATTCAAATTTAAACCTGTTTTTGTTGCTGCTTACTTTTGCGGTAGGGCTGGCAGCTTTATTTTTTGTTGTAAAATTCATTCATTATCAACCAATAAAAACAGTTACCACGTCTCGTAAGAAAGTAGACTGGAATAGATTTTTCTTCGCATTTGGATTGGTTGCCATTTTTTCTATTGTAGTAACTGGTATAGATTACTTTTCCAACCCACAAGATTACCTGGTCAATTTTCAGGCAGGACCATTTTTTATAATGCTCATCATTGCTTTGATAATGATTCCCTTGCAAACTAGTTTCGAGGAATATCTTTTTCGGGGTTATTTAATGCAAGGCATAGGAGTGCTTGTAAAAAACAAATGGTTCCCTTTAATTTTAACATCAGTGGTTTTTGGAGGCTTGCATTTCTTTAATCCGGAAGTAACAAAAATGGGAAATGTTATTATGATCTATTACATCGGGACAGGTTTTTTATTAGGGATAATGACACTTATGGACGAAGGAATGGAGCTTGCTTTAGGCTTTCATGCTGGTAATAATTTACTTACAGCGGTATTGGTTACCGCAGACTGGACTGCATTTCAAACGAATTCCTTGTTGATAGATATTTCTGATCCTACGGCAGGTGCAGATATTCTTATTCCAATTTTTATAGTTTATCCATTGTTTCTATATATAATGGCAAAAAAGTATGGTTGGAGTGATTGGAAAGAAAAGTTATTTGGCAGGGTGGAACCACCGATTGTTGATAATTATATTCAAAATGTAAAAAATACGTAAATATTTTTGTTAAATTTAAGTGAAACTATGAACATTTTTGTTAAAAACGATAATGATGATTAAAAAATTTAGTGTCCCGGACACTCATTTTAGTTTTAAGATTAACAAGTTGCATTTTTCGAATGTAGATTTGGCAAAAGTTGCATATAACTTTATCAAAGAAGGAGAGCCTCATGAAGGAGAAATAGGAGACTTTCTCTTAGATTGGTTAAAACCTTCAGAGTTTATAGAGGTAAGAACATCCGGTTCTACCGGAGTGTCAAAAAAAATAAAGGTCAGAAAAGAGCATATGGTTAATTCTGCCTTAGCATCCGGCAAGTTTTTTGAACTTCCTGCCAGTTCTACGGCATTAATGTGTTTGCCGGCAAAGTATATTGCAGGGAAAATGATGCTTGTTCGCGCAATGGTTTTAGGCTGGGAGCTAGATCTGGTACCTCCTTCCGCAAATCCATTAGATCAATTATATAAAACATACGATTTTTGTGCAATGACACCTTTTCAATTAGATAATTCTATTAGTAGATTACATCTAATTAAAAAATTAATTGTTGGAGGTGGAGCTGTTTCTCCTAATTTGCAGGAAATGGTTCAAGGTTTAAACACCAAAGTTTATGAAACCTTCGGAATGACAGAGACGGTCTCTCATATTGCCGCTAAACGATTGAATACAAAAAAGAAAAGGAAAAAACCAGCCCCTTTTAAAGTGATGCCAAATGTGCATATTTCAAAGGATTCCAGAGAGTGTTTAGTTATTAAAGCACCTTCAATATCTGATGAGGTATTGGAGACTAATGATGTTGTTGAAATTATCACCTATAAAAAGTTCTTTTGGAAAGGCAGGTTTGATAATGTGGTGAATTCTGGAGGAATTAAACTTTATCCTGAAGAAATTGAGATTAAACTGGGCGAAATAATCGATATGCGCTATTTTTTAATCGGAATGCCGGATAATGCTCTTGGTGAAAAATTAGTTTTATTTGTTGAAGCGGATTTTTCAGAAGAATTATTGGCGGAACTTCAGTTGAAAGTTCAATCTGTAAAAACGCTAGATAAATACGAAATTCCGAAGAAAATATATCTAATTCAGAAATTCGAGGAAACTCCCAATGGAAAAATTCATAGAAAAAATACACTTCGAAGCAGAATTAAGTAACTTCCCTTTCTAATTTTTAACACCTGTTGTTATGTGTAAATATTTACTTCTTTTCTTATGCTTTAGTTTTTCTCTAAATGCGCAAATTCTTTCAGAAAAAAATAGAGCAGAAGTTATAGATAACATATTGCAAGATAAGTTCGAAAATTTATTGCCGGATCTAATGGATAGATCCGGAATAGATATGTGGGTAATTATTTCCAGAGAATATAATGAAGATCCCGTTTTAAAAACAATGCTTCCCTCCACATGGTTAAACGCCAGAAGGCGAACTATTTTAGTGTTTTATAAGTCGGAGAATTCTAATGTTGTGGAAAGAATAGCGGTAGCCAGATACAATATTGGAGAAAATATTACTTCTGCATGGGATAAGGAAAAGGAACCAGACCAATGGCAAGCCTTAGTAGATATCATTTCTAAAAAAAATCCTTCTAAAATAGGCTTGAATTATTCTCAAAATTTTGCGATTGCAGATGGCTTGGTGAAAACTGATCATGAGGAATTCATGACTCATTTGCCGGACAATCTAAAAAGCAAGGTAGTTTCTGCTGAAGATTTAGCAATTGGATGGATAGAAACAAGAACTCCAATGGAAATGGAACTGTATAAGGAGTTAGTAGAAACAACTCACAACATTATTGTTGAAGCCTTTAGTAGTAAAGTGATAACTCCTGGGAAAACAACTTCAGAAGAAGTGGTTTGGTGGTTGCGTCAAAAAGTGACAGACCTAGGTTTAGAAACCTGGTTTCATCCAACAGTAGACATTCAGCGAAAAGAAGAAAAGTTGAAAGACCATATAGATGCTTTTTCCAACGGTTATGGAGAAACTGTGATACAACCGGGAGATCTGTTGCATTGCGATTTTGGGATCACCTATCTACGATTGAATACAGATTGCCAGCAACATGCTTATGTTTTAAAAGCAGGAGAAACTGAAGCTCCGGGGTTTTTGAGATCGGCATTTAAAAAAGGAAATCTCCTGCAAGATATACTTACTTCAAATTTAGAAACAGGAAGAACTGGAAACGAAATATTAAAAGCTTCCTTAGCCGAGGCTAAAACGGCTGGTTTAACGCCCTCCATCTATACACACCCTTTAGGTCTCTACGGTCACTCAGCGGGGCCAACGATTGGAATGTGGGATTCTCAAGGAGGAGTAGCAGGTACTGGGGATTATGTTTTATACCCAAATACGGTTTATGCTATAGAACTTAATACAACCGTCACCATTCCAGAATGGAATAAGGAGCTTCGCATCATGCTGGAAGAAGCCGGGTTTTGGGGAGAAAGTGGCTTTAATTATGTGAATGAACGCCAAACAGAATTACTCTTAATTTCTTCCAATTAATATCCCATTTTCAAATAGTAATCTACAGAATGTTTACCTGAGCCATAAAATGTAAAGAAGCAGGTTAATAGCAGAATTGCGATTGCTAATATCAAATTTCCCGGAATTATCACTCCAATAAAGTTAATTAGAATAGCGCCTATTAGAATTGGAATTTGTGCTAGCAATGCCCAACGCGTAAGTAGTCCGAATGCAATCATTAATCCACCAACCAGATGAGCCGGGGCAACGTAATGTATTACTATCATTATACCACCAAAATTACGTAGTGGTTTAAAAAGCTCCATAAGGATCTGGCTTTGAGAAATAAATTGAAGTCCTTTTATAAAAAAGAAAACTCCCAGTGCAACCCTTAAAATGTCCAGTGAATAATAAGTATGCGCATTTGCCCACTTATTAAGAGATTTTATTGATACCATAACTTATAATTTAATAGTTAAGTTACTGATAATTAGTGAGTTTATAAAATAAATAGCTAGGTTGAAACATAAAAAAAGCCTCTAATTTCTTAGAGGCTTTTGAAAAAAGATAATTCAGCTTATTTTATAATATTTGTTTTTATATAAAACTCTATTTCATTTACTGCTATGTCATCAAGATCTTCCACCTTTTTTGGAAGCTCCTTCCAAGTATTGGAAGGATATAAACGAATTTCTTCTTTATTAATAAAAACATCTAAAGGCATTTTAAAGTTGGTAACATCTGTTTTCCAACGATACTGAATTTGTTTCCCTTTTTTCTGGAATTCCAATACCGGAATAGTTGTATTTCTAAGATATTGGTCAAAAACAGGTTGGAGATCTAACTCTATAGGAGCATTGAAAAAATCTTCTACCGTTTTAGTATCTATTGTTTTGTGTTTGAAAGTGAGCGAGTAATCTTTTAATGTTTTCCACCAAAGATCATCATTGTTATAAATACTTCTAAGGGTATTTAAGAAGTTCGCACCTTTAGGGTACATATCTCCCGATCCTTCACTGTTCACTCCGTAATCGCCAATTATTGGGGACTTGTTGCTAATGTTTTTTCTAATTCCTTCCAGATATTTTAAAGCATCTTCCTTTCCCCATCTACATTCTATATAAACCGCTTCAGAATAGCTGGTAAAGCCTTCATGAATCCACATATCTGCAATATCATTTGAAGTTATGCTGTTCCCAAACCACTCATGACCTGACTCATGAATGATAATAAAATCCCATCTTAGTCCGATCCCGGTACCGGAAAGATCACGACCTAAATATCCCATTTTATAATAGTTCCCATAGGCTACGGCACTTTGATGTTCCATCCCTAAATAAGGAGTTTCTACCAGTTTGTACCCATCCTCTTGGAAAGGGTATTCCCCGAACTTTTCATAAAAACATTCCATCATTGGTATAACCTCTGCGAACTGTTTTTTTGCCTTTTCTAGGTTGTATGGCAACACATAAAAATCCAAATCCAAATCTTCATAGGTATCTTGAAAATGGACATAGTTGGCTATGTTGAAAACGATGTCGTAATTATTTATAGGATTATTCACCTTGTAGCTCCATCGGGTATAACCATTTTCCAGATCTGTTTTCCCTACAAATCGTCCATTGGAAACATTGGTAAGTCCATTTGGTACAGCAATTTCTATCAAGGCTTCTTCTGGTTCATCACTCTGATGATCCTTGTTGGGATACCAAAGGCTGGCTCCGGTTCCCTGTACAGCAACGCCAATCCATGGGTTTCCATCGTCATCTTTTTTAAATACAAATCCACCATCCCAAGGGGCATTTTTCGCAACTAGGGGGTTTCCTGAATAAAACACCTGAATGGAGTCTGTTGCTTCAGATCTTAAGGCTTCTTCGAATTCAACAAAAACTGCATTAAATTTTCTGGTATAAGCTAGCTGATGATTCCCGTGCATTATTGAATCTATCTGCATATTTTCGAAAAGATCAATTTGCATAATAGGCAAATCTTCTTCAGCCTTAAATGTGATAGTATTAAAGCCGGAGATAAATCGCTCATCGGGATCGATTTGCACTTGCAAATGATATTTTAATACATCGTATGCACGTTCAGGCCTCAAAGAACCTCGAAGAGAATCTGCTTCAGTGTATTGTTCTTGCTTATTAGTAAGTATTTGACCTTTTACCGAAGTAATTGTAAATAAAACTGCGGCCAATAATAAAAAGATATTTTTCATAGAAATTATGTCTGGATTACTCCTAAATTAAAATCTTTTGTGATAGGAGCGTGGTTCGCTGCTTCAATTCCTGTAGAGATCCATTTCCTGGTGTCTAAAGGATTTATAATAGCATCTGTCCAAAGTCTTGCAGCTGCATAATAAGGCGAAGTTTGCTTATCATATCTGGCTTTTATTTTATCAAATACTTCTTTTTCCTTTTCAGCATCTACTTTTTCCCCTTTTTTAGCCATGGAAGCAGTTTCTATTTGAGCCAATACTTTAGCGGCTTGAGTTCCCCCCATTACGGCAAGTTCGGCACTTGGCCAAGCCACTATAAATCTAGGATCGTAAGCTTTTCCACACATCGCGTAATTTCCTGCACCATAGGAATTTCCAATAATGACAGTGAATTTAGGTACTACAGAATTACTCACTGCGCTCACCATTTTCGCACCATCTTTAATAATTCCGCCATGCTCACTTTTACTACCTACCATGAATCCGGTAACATCTTGTAAAAATACTAACGGGATTTTTTTCTGATTACAATTAGCGATAAACCGAGTGGCTTTATCTGCAGAATCGGAGTAGATAACTCCACCAAATTGCATTTCTCCAGTCTTGGTCTTTACAATTTTACGCTGATTAGCAACAATTCCAACGGCCCAACCATCTATTCTGGCATATCCGGTGATAATTGTTTGCCCATATTCTTTCTTATATTCTTCGAATTCAGAATCATCTACTAGTCTGGAGATGATTTCCCGCATGTCATATTGATCGTTTCGTTTTTTTGGTATAATTCCGAAGATATCATTCGGATCTTCTTTTGGTTTTACAGAAGGCTTTCTACTATATCCAGCCTTATCGTAATCCCCGATCTTATCCATGATGTTCTTGATCTTGTCCAAGGCATCCTTATCGTCTTTCGCTTTATAATCTGTAACTCCACTTATTTCAGAATGAGTGGTGGCCCCACCTAAAGTTTCATTATCTACAGATTCTCCAATTGCAGCCTTTACCAAATAACTTCCTGCCAGGAAAATACTTCCGGTTTTTTCTACAATGATCGCCTCATCGCTCATAATTGGCAAATAAGCACCACCTGCAACACAACTTCCCATTACTGCCGAGATTTGGGTAATACCCATGCTACTCATTACTGCGTTGTTTCTGAAAATTCTTCCGAAGTGCTCTTTATCGGGAAAAATTTCATCTTGCATAGGCAAATACACTCCTGCGCTGTCTACCAGATATATGATTGGAAGTCTATTTTCAATAGCTATTTCCTGAGCTCTCAGGTTCTTTTTTGCAGTTATAGGAAACCAGGCACCTGCTTTTACGGTTGCATCATTTGCAACTACTATACATTGCTTTCCTGAAACATGCCCAATTTTTATAACAACGCCACCACTTGGGCAACCTCCGTGTTCTTCATACATTTCATCACCTACAAAGGCTCCAAGCTCTATAGCTGCATCAGTATCATCTAAAAGATAATTAATGCGTTCTCTAGCAGTCATTTTGCCCTTCGCATGATGTTTTTCGATCCGTTTTTCTCCTCCTCCAAGTTTAACTTGTGCAAGCTTTTGTCTTAATGTAGAAAGTAAAAGTTTATTATGATCTTCATTTTTATTGAAGTTAAGATCCATAGGAATTGTAGTGTTATATTGCCCGAGAATTAATGCTTTAGTCCAATAATGATAGCTTAGGGTGGTTACGGGATTTCACTCTAGCTTCAGTATCTCGGCTAAAATACAAAATCGAGGTAATTTTTAAGGCTGAAAATATTTTAAAATGCCCGTTGAAACATGGTTATTTGTAATGTTATCATCTTACAATTTCGAGAATAATTAAAATTCAGGATATGAAAGAAATTAGAAATCAATTAGTTAAGCATATTCATGGTGGGGAAGCTTTTACGCAGGTAGACAAATTATTAGAATTCATTTCTTTTGAAAAATTATGTGAACGTCCTGGAAATCTTCCATATTCCTTTTATGAAATATTCTATCATATAAGATTCGCTCAGAAAGATATATTGGATTATTGTAAGAATGATAATTATAAAAGCCATACATGGCCGGATGAATATTGGCCAAAAAATAATTTCGTCAAAACTTCGCAAGATTGGGAATTGTTGAAGTCTCAATTTTTAAAGGAACGAGCAGAGTTTTGCGAGTTTATAATGAATCCGGAAAATGAGCTTTTAGAACCTATCAATGCCGAAACAGATAACACTTTATTAAGGGAGATTTTACTGGTAATAGAACACAATGCCTATCACACCGGACAATTACTAATCGTTTTAAGAAGTTTAGAATTGTATCCAGTATAATTTATGTTTGCAATGCCGGGATGCGATTAAAATTTAGGATATTTGTACTTTCAAAAAATCTAAAAATTTCATTGTAACATCTGCCTATCTTATCAAGGGAAAATGCGATGTTAATGAGAATTTTTAAAGTGTAATTATAAAAAACATTTAAAATGGCTGATGATAATAAAGTGATTTTCTCCATGTCTGGGTTAACAAAAACCTTCCCGGGAGCAAATACACCAGTACTTAAGAATATTTATTTAAGTTTCTTCTACGGAGCTAAAATTGGAATCTTAGGATTGAACGGTTCTGGGAAATCTACTTTACTGAAGATTATTGCAGGTACAGAGAAGAATTATCAAGGAGATGTAGTTTTCTCACCCGGATATACCGTTGGTATGCTGGAGCAGGAGCCACAATTGGATGATGAAAAAACGGTTTTAGAGGTTGTAAAAGAAGGGGTTGCTGCAACTGTAGCAATTCTAGATGAATACAATAAGATAAACGATATGTTTGGCCTTCCTGAGGTTTATGAGGATGCAGATAAAATGCAAAAACTCATGGATAAGCAGGCTGCTTTACAAGATGAAATTGATGCTTCCAATGCATGGGAATTAGACACAAAATTGGAGATAGCAATGGATGCCTTACGTACTCCAGACTCGGACAAGAAAATTGGAGTATTATCTGGAGGGGAACGCAGAAGAGTTGCTTTATGTAGATTGTTATTACAAGAGCCTGATGTCTTGTTATTAGATGAGCCAACCAACCACTTGGATGCAGAATCTGTACATTGGTTAGAACATCATTTAGCTCAATACAAAGGGACAGTAATTGCTGTAACTCACGATAGATATTTCCTTGATAATGTAGCCGGATGGATACTGGAACTAGATAGAGGAGAAGGAATTCCTTGGAAAGGGAACTACTCTTCCTGGTTAGATCAAAAATCTAAACGTTTGGCACAAGAGCAAAAAACTGCAAGCAAGCGTCAAAAAACATTAGAGCGAGAATTGGAATGGTCTCGTATGTCCCCGAAAGGAAGACAGACCAAGCAAAAAGCGAGATTGAATAATTACGATAAATTATTGAGTCAGGATCAGAAGAAGATGGACGAGCAACTCGAGATCTATATTCCTAATGGCCCACGTTTGGGAACCAATGTGATAGATGCAAAAGGAGTGAGTAAAGCTTTTGATGATAAATTGCTTTATGAAGATCTTAATTTCACCTTACCACAGGCAGGAATTGTAGGAGTTATTGGGCCAAACGGTGCTGGTAAAACCACTATTTTTAAAATGATCATGGGTGAGATAGCTCCGGATCAGGGAAGTTTTGAAGTAGGAGATACAGCAAAGATCGCGTATGTAGATT
>JAGXIJ010000030.1 GCA_024635675.1 Gillisia sp. | reverse complement strand
TGCTTGGCTGTTGGCAATACACCATTCTCTTGCAACCCCATCATATATGCAATCCCTTTTTGAGCTACATTATATTTGTTCTCGCCAAAAGATCTAAAATTAATTACAGGATTTGCTGCGTTATTATTCACATCTACAACCGGCGCAAAATTCAAATGAAGCCCTACCCGTTTAATCTGTTGTGCTATCTCAGCACCCATTTCATAGATTAAACTATCATTTTGAATAGCTCCCAAACTCATCTGGAATGGATAACTCACCGTGCTATCCAATCTCATACCTATGCCCCACTCCGCATCTATCGCTCCCAATAATGGCACTTTAGAGACTTCTTGGTATTCATTCATCAATTTCACTTGGCGAACCGGTCCGCCTTGAAAAAAGATTAAGCCTCCTATTTTCTGATCCTTTATCAATTTTAAGATCTCTTTCCTATGGTCATTCCCTTTATTGGAATATGCTGCCACCATAATAAGTTGCGCGATCCTTTCCTCTGGCGTGAGCGATTTCATAATTGAATCTACCCAAACACTATTTGTGTATTTAAGAAATTCCGGAGTTTTAACCGAGTCGTTTTGGGCATATGTAGATATGCTTAATAGGGAGATGAAGAAAGCAAATAACTTGATAGAACGCATATAAGCTTACTTTTTTTCTGTTAGATTTCCGTATAGTTCACTTTTGGAAAGACGAATTAAATTTTCGTTACTTTCCGGGGTAATTCGCTTCGTTCTTAAGTATCTATTATAATTATATTCATCAAAATCTGTTGCTGAAGTGTCGGCCGAACTTATATGAACATTCCCAAGTGAATGGATAAATTTGTTGTTTCCTATCCACATTCCTACATGCACTACTTTTTCTGAAGTAGAATCTGTTGCTTTTCTTCCAAAGAATAAAAGATCCCCGGGAATTAATTTTTCGAAATTTCTGGTAGTATCTACTAGTGTTCCGGTGTGTACTTGTTGAGAAGCGTCTCTGGGAATTACAACCCCGTTCAAGAAAAATATGGTTTTTGTAAAGCCACTACAATCTACTCCTTTAGGCGAAGTTCCTCCCCATAAATATGGCAACCCCATTAAGGATTTAGAAGTGCTCACTAAATTTTCTTTTGAAGCATTTAAAGATTTCACCCATTCTGAATAAGATTTCATCTCATCTTTTTTTACAAAAGCTATCGCTCCTGATGGGTATTTAACCTGATAAAACAATTTCTCTTCGCCAAGCATTTCAACCACATCTCCGGCCACTAAATCTGAAACTACCTGTGAATTTTCTGATGATTTCTCATACGAAGCGCCAAAAGTTTTCGTGAAGATCAATTTTGGAACTTCCTTCCAGGCTTTGTGTTCTGCTTCATTTATAAGCTGAATTCCTCCTTTATCTACCCATGCCAGGTACTTATCTGGGGTTTGAACTAAATACCAGTCTCCATCATTTTTGAAAACATTTAGCGGGGTGCCCATTGTAGCTTGTGTTGCCAATTCTGAAGAGTGCCCGGGATTAGACCTCAAGTTAGCAACAGAGATCTTAACCAGTGCCTTAGGAGTGTTTTTGAGGTCTCCCTCTGGTAAAAGTTGAATACTATCTATGTATTCTATGTTTTTTGAAGCTAATTTGGATTTCAGGCTGTTAACTGCATCTGGAAGATTAGAATCTCCTTTCACTATCAATTTTCCGTCCTTCTTATAAGATTCAACTTCAAAAAGTGCCACTCGTTTATCCGGAACATATTCGCTCTTTACATCTAGAATAATGGCATCTGCCTTTGTGTTGGTTCCCTCATTGGAATCTTTCGCCTCTTTATTATCGCAACTTATTATGAGTAACCCGATCGCAGCAAGCCCAAAAATTTTTTTTATTGATTTTTTCATTTTAAAATTTCTTTTTTATCTATTTATTATCAATTGAGCAAGTCTGTAAAGATGTTGTTATTACATCTCGACTCCGCTCGATGTGACAATTATTTTATTTAAAGGAGTATCACTCCAGTTCCATTACTCTTAGGAAATTCTACCTTCCCGTTATTAATAGTGACTCCACTTGCGATATCATTTTTAAGCAAAAGTGCGCCATCCATATCTACATAGTCCAACATAGGTAATACCTGAGCAATTGCCGAAATGCCTACGCTGGATTCTGTCATACAACCAACCATGACCTTCAAATTTAATTTTTTCGCCTCAGCTATCATCCTTCGGGCTGGTGTTAAACCGCCACATTTAGTGAGTTTTATATTGATCCCGTGGAATATAGTACTGCATTTTACAACATCCTTCTCGTCTAGACAACTTTCATCTGCAATTATTGACAATACAGATTTCTGATAGACCTCGAACATCTCATTTTCCTTATTTGGCGGTAATGGTTGTTCAATAAATTCTACATTAAGTTCCTTTAATTTTATAGAGTTTTGAATAGTTTCTTCTGCGCTCCATGCTCCATTCGCATCTACTCTAAATACTGAATTTGTGTGTTTTCTGAGTTCCCTTATTATTTCCACATCTTCTTCTGTGCCCAGCTTTATTTTATAGACCGGCCATGGAAACTTCTTGATCTTGGAAACCATATTTTCTACGGAATCTAATCCAATTGTGTAATTGGTTAGTGGAAGATTTTTTAGCTCCAGTCCCCACATTTTATATAAAGGCAGACCATTTCTTTTTCCATGAAGATCATGTAAGGCAATATCTAAGGCACATTGCGCGAAGGGATTTTCTTGTAATATCGGGAAGGTTAATTGCCAGATCTCTTCCGGGGATAATTGAATGTTTTCTTTTAGAATACCTTCAGCCTTTTTTATAGCCGCGATCATTCCGTCTGTAGTTACCCCATAATACGAGGTTGCTGCAGCTTCTCCATAACCCGTATATTTTCCATCGGATATTGCGACGATCAGGGTTTCCTGAAAATCTCTTGCATCATGAGAAATTCTAAAAGTCTCCTTAAGCTCTAATGTATATGTGAAAAACTCCAATTTCATATATGATCTGTCTTTCGGCCACCAACCTTTAAAAAATTACAGATTTAAAACTCCGCCTTAAGGCTCATTTTTGTAACTATTATTTCCATAAAATCGCTTTCAATCCCTGTTTTGCTGACTGCCGTTACTCCAATTGTTTGAATATGATTTGTGTTATCATTTTCATTTAAAGATAATGCCAACTCTAGTTGGTTTTCCTTTCCGCCAACTATTTTATGATTCCAATCTCCTCCGCCTTTATAATAAATCACCCATTGGGAGATATTTTCAGAATCTTTGTTCTGCCAATTTATAACCACCTTATCATTTACAATTTTAGCTTGTACTTGAGGCTTTTTAGGGATATCATTGTTCAACCAAGGGCTTGCAGGCACTAGCGCTTCCTTATTATAAGGACCGTCCAAAATTCCTTTAGCTAAGGAAGGATATTTAAGTAAGGGGGCTATACTCCAATGTACTGTTCCTTTACTATCGGTTAGCATACCACGGGTTAACATTATTTGATTGATGGTTTCGTCCAGGTTTAGTGCATCTCCACCAAAATCTAAATTTATTCCCGGCCACAAATGACGCTTTTGAGTATTCTCTTCGTCCCACCAACCTAACAATACCGGGAAGCTTTGGGCAGTTTGGTTGATCTTCCAATAAAGTTGCGGAGTAAAATAGTCTATCCAACCTTTATTAAGCCATAATTTTGCATCGGCATATAACTCATTATACTGATCCATTCCTTTTATCGACTTTGGATATCCAGGTCTCCAGATCCCAAACGGACTGATCCCAAATTTCACTTCCGGCTTTTCTTCCTTTATTTCCTTATAAATACGCTCTACAAATAAATTTATCTCCTCTCTTCGCCAATCTGGTTTGGTAAGTTTCCCACCAGTCTTTAAATATTCCTGATAACTTGCTGCATCTGGAAAATCCTGTCCTTTGTTGTAAGAAGCATAGGGGTAGAAATAATCATCAAAATGTATTCCGTCTATATTATAACGTTTTACGATATCCATGACTACTGCCGCAGAATGATCTTGAGTAGCTTGTTTAGAAGGATCCATCCACCACATTCCGTTTTTTAGTCCTACAACAAATTCCGGATGCTTTTTTACTAAGGATTTTTCACTTATCGGCCCGCCTGTGGAATGATGAGCTCTGTATGGGTTCAACCAAACATGCAGTTCTAAACCTCGTTCGTGGGCAGCATTTATCCAAAATTCCAATGGGTCGTAATAAGGGTTTGGAGCCTTTCCTACGGTACCAGATAAGAAGAATGACCAAGGCTCTAAATCGCTTTTATATAAAGCATCTGCCTGCGGTCTTGCCTGAAAAATTACCGCATTGTAATTATGGTTTTTAAGGAAATCTAACAATTCGATGGCTTCCCGCTGCTGCTGCTGGGTAGATAGTCCAGATTTACTTGGCCAATTAATATTTGCTACAGTGGCAATCCAAGCTGCACGAAATTCTCGCATTACATAAGGGGCTTGTTTGTCTGGGTTTCTAATTAATTCGAATTCCTCAATTTCCTCAATTTCGATTTCCTGCTGAACCGTAACAGGAATGTCATTTTTGGTTTCGGTTGTTACTTTTGGCTTAGTATGAACCACCTTTTTTTTAGCAGAACATCCGCTTATAAGAATCACACAAAACAGCAGAGCTGTTACAATGATGTTGTTTCTATTCATATATTTTTATTGAAACTTATTTATTCAAAATTTGGAGTTCTTTCAAATCCCCTTTATTATTCTTTAAGAATCGCTTTTATAATTTTTTAAAACGACTCTAACGCTTTTATGCTCTTTCAATAGTTTTGCCGCCAATTCCTGATTAACTGATAATTCTGCCATGATCATTCTAATGCCTCTATCCACTAACTTATTATTAGAAAGCTGCATATCTACCATTTTATTGCCTTTTACCCTCCCTAATTTTATCATAACCGCGGTCGAGATCATATTAAGCACTAATTTTTGAGAAGTCCCCGATTTCATTCTTGTGCTTCCGGTAACAAACTCAGGTCCTACAACAATCTCTAAAGGAAACTCCACAGCCTTAGCTAAGGCTGAACCGGCATTGTTAGTAATGCAAGATGTTACCAGTCCGTTTTTTCTCGCCTCCTTAACACCGCCAATTACATAAGGGGTGCTTCCGGATGCAGCGATCCCAAGCAACACATCATTTTTAGTGATGTTGAATTTTTGAAGATCTCTCCAGGCTTGTTCTTCATCATCTTCTGCATTTTCAACTGCTTTACGCAAGGCACCATCTCCACCGGCAATTAATCCGATAATCACATCATCTGGCACCCCAAATGTAGGTGGGCATTCTGAAGCGTCTAAAACCCCCAATCTTCCACTGGTTCCCGCTCCTATATAAAAAAGCCTTCCGTTTTCTTCTGAAATTTTTGAAACAATGATATTTACTAACTCTTCTATCTTCGGAAGTATTTTCTCTATCGCCTCCGGAACTTTTTTGTCTTCAGCATTCATGTTTTTCAACAATTCTGAAGTGCTCATATTTTCCAGATCCTCGTAATTTGAACTTTGTTCTGTGGTCTTCTGATTCATGATTGTAATTTCAATAGACAAATTTAATCTCTTCTTATTTTATAACCTGAAGAAGCAAAATATAATATGAACAAATAACACGGAATTACCACCCAATATGCTTGCTGTGGAGAAAATAGATCGGCAAAATACCCATAGATTAACGGCATAATAGCACCACCTGCAATGGCCATAATTAATAAGGAAGAACCAATTTTAGTAAAGCGTCCTAATCCTGCAATTGCCAATGGCCAAATTGCCGGCCACACCAATGCATTTGCAATTCCAAGTAAGGAAATACATAATACAGATACAAAACCACCTGTAAATATTGCTCCAAGCCCCAGAATTATCCCAATAACTGCTGAAATTCTCAATGCTTTTTCCTGAGAAAGAAATCGTGGAATAGTCAGTATTCCAACTATATAACCCACAATCATGGCAATAAGCGTGTAGGTTGTGAAGAATTTAGCGGTTGCAAAAGGAATCCCTTGGGAAGCGCCATAACTTATTACCGTATCTCCGGCTATAACCTCTACCCCTACATAAAGGAATAATGCTAATGCACCCAACAATAGGTGTGGAAACTGAAAAATGTTCTTTTTATTAATATTGGTTTGAGCCAGGACTTCATCTTCTTGATCTGTATCTACCTCAGGCAAAGTGGAAAAATAGATCATAATTGCAAGAACAATAAGAACTCCCATCATTATTAAATAAGGTATTATTACCCTTTCTGAAAGCAAATTTAGTTCTGCAATTTTTTCAGCAGCAGGCATTAACTTCAAATCTATAACCAACGAATCCACGTTTTTTAAAGCAATAGCCCCCAAGATAATTGGCGCGATCGCTCCTGCAACCTTATTGCAAATTCCCATGATGCTAATTCGCTTGGCGGCACTTTCTATTGGCCCTAAAATAGTTACATATGGGTTTGCTGCCGTTTGAAGAATTGCTAATCCTGTACCTTGCACAAAGAGTCCCAGTAAGAATAGTTCGTAAGTTCTGGAATAGGCTGCAGGAACAAATATTAGTGCTCCAACCGCCATTACCAATAACCCCAATGACATTCCTTTTTTAAAGCCCGTTAGTTTTAAAATCCAGGCAGAGGGCAACGCCATTACTAAGTAGGAAATGTAAAATGCAAATGCCACTAAATAAGATTCGAAATTATTTAGTTCACACGCGATTTTTAAATAGGGAATAAGAACCGAGTTTAACCAGGTTACGAATCCGAAGATGAAAAACAGGGCACCTATAATAATTATTGATCTATTAGGGCCGGAATATGAGTTTTGAACCGAAGTATTAGGGGGATTTAGAGTGTCTTTCATTTTGCAGAAGGTTGCTGATTATGGATTAGTTTATTGAAATTCAGTTAGAAAAAATAAGGGTCAATTAATTTTGAAACCAAGATATACATTTCAAATAGAACCCTTAAAATCAATCTCTTTATTTTGCAAAGAAAAGTATAACTGTTATTAATTAACAT
>JAGXIJ010000029.1 GCA_024635675.1 Gillisia sp. | reverse complement strand
GGACTACAAACTAGCTAATTGCTGTAACCCAATTCCCGGCGATCGTGTATTTGGATTTATAACTGTGAGCGAAGGGATTAAAGTGCATAAAAAAGATTGTCCTAATGCAATCCAATTTCAAAGTAATTATGCCTACAGAATTATTCAGGCTAAATGGATAGATTCATCTCAACAAGACTTTAAAGCAGTCATCAATTTAACAGGAATAGATAATTTAGGATTGGTAAGTGAGATCACTAAAGAGATCTCCAATAGCATGAACGTGAATATGCGTAGTATTAATTTTGATAGTGCAGATGGCGTATTTACTGGAAAAATCACTGTTATTGTGAAAAACAATTCGATCTTAGATACACTTATAGAACATCTTAAAAAAATAAGTGGGATAGATAAGGTGTCAAGAGAATAAACCAATACCTTTGCAAACGAAGGAATATTATGAGTAAGAAAAGCGGAAATAAGAATGATCAGGCTGTAGTTAAGAACGTGTTCACCAAATATTTGGAGGATAAAGGACACCGTAAAACCCCTGAACGCTTCGCTATTTTACAAGAAATCTATAATAATGAAGAGCATTTTGATATAGAGTCGCTTTATATCAACATGAAAAATAAAAAATATAGAGTAAGTCGCGCCACTTTATATAACACCATCGATTTGCTTTTAGAATGTGGTTTGGTACGAAAACATCAATTCGGCCAAAATCAATCTCAGTACGAAAAATCCTATTTCGATAGACAGCACGACCATATTATTTTAACCGACACCGGAGAAGTAATAGAATTTTGCGATCCTCGAATTCAAAGTATAAAACAAACAATAGAAGAAGTTTTTAATATTGAAGTTTCTAAACATTCTTTATACTTTTACGGCACAAAAAAACAACCAACAAATTAGATATTTATGGCAGTAGACTTACTACTCGGATTACAATGGGGTGATGAAGGAAAGGGTAAAATTGTAGATGTATTTACCGAAAAATATGACATCATTGCTAGATTTCAAGGAGGCCCAAATGCTGGACACACATTGGAATTTGACGGTCAGAAGCATGTTCTTCACACAATTCCATCCGGGATATTTCATAAAGACACCATAAATCTTGTTGGAAATGGGGTGGTTATAGATCCTGTAATTTTCAAAAAAGAGCTTGAAAATTTAGATGCTTTTAAAACAGATTACAAAAAGAACTTGTATATCTCCAGAAAAGCACATTTAATTCTTCCTACACACAGATTACTAGATGCAGCTTCTGAAGCCTCTAAAGGAAAAGCCAAGATTGGTTCTACTCTAAAAGGAATTGGACCTACATACATGGACAAGACCGGAAGAAACGGAATTCGAGTTGGTGATCTAGAATTGGACAACTGGAAAGAGAAATATAGATTATTAGCCGATAAACATGAAGCTATGATTAGTTTCTATAATGTAGATGTGCAATATAATCTGGCTGAGTTAGAGACAGAATTCTTTAAGGCTATAGAATTATTAAAAACTTTAAAATTTATAGACAGTGAGCAATACTTGCAAACTGCACAAGAAGACGGAAAATCTATTTTGGCAGAAGGTGCTCAAGGATCTTTACTGGACATAGATTTTGGAACCTATCCTTTTGTAACCTCTTCTAACACTACTGCAGCAGGTGCATGTACAGGATTAGGAGTAGCTCCAAATAAAATTGGAGATGCTTTTGGAATATTTAAAGCATATACTACCAGAGTTGGAAGTGGCCCCTTCCCTACCGAGCTTTTCGATGAAGATGGAGAAAGAATGGGAAGAGTTGGAAATGAATTTGGGGCAACAACTGGTCGTGCAAGAAGATGTGGATGGTTAGATCTTGTAGCACTAAGATATGCCGTTCAAATAAACGGAATCACTCAAATGATTATGATGAAAGGTGATGTTCTTAGCGGATTCAAAACCTTGAAAATATGTACTTCTTACAAGTACAAAGGGGAAGAAATTAAACACTTACCTTTCAATATAGAGCCTGAGAATGTAACTCCGGTATATACAGAATTTAAAGGCTGGAAAGAAGATCTTACTAAAATGACCAAGTCTTCTGAATTACCATCTGAATTTATGGCATATGTAAAATTCCTGGAAGACGAATTAAAAACACCTATTTCTGTGATCTCTGTAGGTCCAGATAGAAAACAAACGATACTTAGATAATTTCAATTTTCTAAATAGAATAAACAAATGCCTTTCGATTTCGAAAGGCATTTTCTATTTAAATCTAACTTCATTTTAAATGAGGTAGTATTATACATGAGTCATGAATTAAAAACTAAAGAGAAATAAACTTAAAACTGGTTAAAGATGATGTTTTTATCAACTAGCTATTCGCTTTATTACTCTTTTCATTACTTTTGAATCAAACTATTCGAATTGAAAATTTCTCCTCAATATATATTACTATTTCTTTTATGCATTTTTAGCATAACCAAGAACTATTCACAAGAGTCCAGGAAAATCGATTACACCAGTGACAGGACATTGAAAGATGAAAACAAGTATCCTGGCGCCATTATTTTGAGTAAAGTAACCAATCAGGTGCATTTTATTCATGAGGGGATAGAGATCTGGTGTGACCAGGCAATACATTACGATCAGGCGAATTTTTTTAAGGCTTATGGAAATGTTAGAATGCAACAAGGTGACACCGTTACCATGCAAAGTAAGTATGCCGAGTATAATGGAACTACCCAATTTGCATTTGCAAGTGGTAATGTAAAAATGAGCAGGCCACAATCTTCTATAGAGACCGATACCTTATTCTTTGATAGAGTAAAACAACAGGCTTATTATAGAAGTGGCGGTACAGTTAGGGATACGGCTAGCGTACTTACCAGTAGAATTGGTAGATATTATATGGATCAGGATAAGTATTCTTTTCTTAGTAATGTTAAAGTAACCAATCCCAAATACACAATTAATTCTCAACAATTAGATTTCTATACAGATAGTGGTGCTGCCTATTTATATGGTCCAACAACTATTGTGAGCGAAACCAGTACTGTTTATTGTGAACGAGGATATTATGATACAAGAGGAGATGTAGGATATTTCGTGAAAAATTCCAGGATAGATTATGAAAATAGAATTCTTGAAGGCGACAGCTTATATTTTAATAGAGCCAAAAGTTTTGCATCTGGAACTAATAATATTAAGGTAACCGATACCTTAAACCATAGTTTGATCACCGGGCATTACGCAGAGGTGTTTCGTGAAAAGGATTCTGTTTTTATAACGAAGCGTGCTGTTGCTGCTACCATTCAGAATAAAGACTCCATTTTTATACATAGTGATACCCTAATGATCACAGGCAAGCCAGAAAATAGAATTATGAGAGGATTCTATAACGTTAGGCTTTTTAAGAGTGATATGAGCGGGAAAAGCGATTCGGTTTATGTAAATCAGAATAAAGGAATCACTAAACTTATAAATAAAGCCGGCGGACCAACTACTTCCGTTTCTACTAAAAGAAGTCCAATTGTCTGGTCGGGAAATAATCAAATGACCGGGGATACCATTCATATATTAAGTAATCCAAAAACGGAAAAACTGGATTCCTTAAAGGTGTTTTACGATGCGTTTCTTATTCAGAAGGATAGTATTGAAGGCTATAACCAAGTTAAAGGCAAAGAACTCACCGGCTTATTTGTGGATAATGAATTATATCAAGTAGACATTATTAAGAATACAGAGACCATTTATTATAGTAGAGATGAGGAAAAGGAGTTGCTGGGCATAAATAAAACATTATCCAGTTCCATTAAGATCCTTTTCGAGAATAAAGAAATTCGTGATATTTATTATTACAAACAAGTGGATGGTACTCTTACAGACCCAGAGGATTTTCCGCCGAATGCCAGAGAACTTCCTGGTTTCAACTGGCGTGGAGATGAGCAATTGTTACAAAAATCGGATCTTTTTAAAGGCGAAGATCCTCCAATATTAACAAAGATAAAAGGGATACCCTTACCGGAAGAACAAGAGGACTTTTTTGATGATACTAATGGCGAACCCTCCTTATTAAATGAAAATTCCAGATTAACTCCAGAGGATTTTAAAGATACTAAGGTGGATAGTTTAGGAGTACCAATTAAAGAAGTGGATACTACCTTGATTGATAAAAGCAAGCTAATAGTTAAGAAGAAGAAACCAACTAAAGCAACTTCAAAGAATTGAAATAATTGAAAGAAGATTTTTTAAGATATCAAGCTCAAACTACTCCGCACCCCTTAGCCATGGAGATTTCCCATGCAAAGGGTTGCTATATATACTCTATTCAGGGTAAGAAATACTTAGATTTTGTAGCGGGAGTATCTGCTTGTAGTCTAGGCCATTGCCATCCTCGGGTTGTAAATGCAATAAAAGAGCAGGCAGAACAATATTTACACGTAATGGTATATGGAGAATATGCCTTATCTCCTGCGGTAACCTTAACTAAACTTCTTGCGAAACATTTACCGGCCCCTTTAAGCAAGACCTATCTCACCAATTCTGGTACCGAAGCCATTGAAGGTGCTATAAAATTGGCAAGACGCGCTACCGGGAGAACCGAAATTATCGCATCTAGAATGGCTTATCATGGGAATACAATGGGTTCTTTAAGCTTAATGAGCTATGAAGAGCGGGTGGCTCCTTTTAGACCACTCATTGGGGATGTAAACTTTATAAATTTTAATGCTGAAGAAGATTTCCAATACATCACAAAGACAACAGCTGCAGTAGTCTTAGAAACTATTCAGGGTGGTGCAGGATTTATAATGCCCACAAACAACTATCTACAAAAACTAAAAGCTCATTGTGAACAAGTTGGTGCTTTGTTAATCTTAGATGAAGTTCAACCTGGCTTCGGAAGAACAGGAAAATTATTTGGTTTTGAACATTTCAACATGGTTCCAGATATTCTTGTAATGGGAAAAGGTATGGGCGGCGGAATGCCAATTGGTGCGTTTACTGCTTCCTCAGAAGTTATGGATACGCTCATGGATAATCCTAAGCTGGGACATATCACCACGTTTGGAGGAAACCCAGTAATTGCAGCAGCGGCACTCGCTACTTTACAGGAGATCACCGAATCTGACCTTATGGCAGAGACCCTACAGAAAGAAAAATTAATTAGAGAACTTCTTGTGCACCCACTCATTAAAGAAATACGAGGAATGGGACTTATGTTGGCCGCCATTACCACTTCAGAAGAAATGGCAACTACAATTATTTTGAAAGCACAAGAGAAAGGCCTAGTTTTGTTCTGGCTGTTATTTGAAAAAACTGCTATTAGAATCACTCCCCCCCTAACTATTACAACTCAGGAAATTAAAGAAGGATGTGGCATTATTATTGACGTTTTAAATGAAATTAAAACTCAAGCCTAACTTGTTAATTACTTTGTTAAAAACAAAATAGATACCCTTACAGTTTAATGCTTATCCTTTATAACTTTAGTACTGTAGAAATCTAGTAATCCCCAGTGTATGCAACTAAGTCATAACGAAGAAAACAATTTCTCACTTACCCGTTTTGAATCTATGTTAAAAACAAACGATGTGTTGTTTTTTGATTCAGATGAATTTGAGGATATTATTCATCATTATTTAGAGAATGGTAAGATTGCACTGGCTAAAAAGGCCGTGAAATTAGGACTGGCTCAGCACCCCACTTCTACGAACCTGAAACTTTTTAAAGTTGAAATCCTTGTATTTGAGGATAAATTAGACCTTGCAGACGGTCTGTTGAACGAACTACATATTCTGGAATCCTCTAACGAAGAGATTTTTATCCAGAAAGCCAATATTTTTTCCAAAAGAGATGATCATCAAAAGGCAATCCACATGTTGGAGCTAGCTCTTGATATCACCCTTGATACAGCCGATGTTTATTCTCTACTAGGAATGGAATATCTGTTTTTAGAAGATTTTGAGAATGCTAAACTTAGCTTCATGCAATGTTTGGAGGCAGACGAGGAAGACTATTCTGCTTTATATAACATCATGTATTGTTTCGACTTCTTAGAGCAAAAGAATGAGTCTATAGATTTCCTAAATAGGTTCCTTAACAAGAATCCATATTGCGAAGTTGCATGGCACCAGATTGGAAAACAATATTTTGACCTTAAACAATTAGACAAAGCCTTAATGGCTTTTGATTTTGCGATTATAAGCGATGATTTTTTTATTGGAGCTTACCTTGAAAAAGGAAAAGTGTTAGAGAAATTAGGTCGTTATAATGAAGCAATAGAGAATTACAAGATCACATTAGACCTTGATGATCCTACATCATTTGCTTATTTAAGAATCGGTAAATGTTTTGAGAAATTAGGACTTGATGAATATGCTTTGGAAAATTATTCCAAAACTGTTCATGAAGACCCATTATTAGATAAAGGATGGATCGCTATTACCGATTTTTATTTCAAGAAGAAGAATTATCAAAAAGCACTGTATTATATTAATAAGGCAATTAATATAGATGAAGAAAATGTGCTTTATTGGAAACGTTACGCCAAAATAAATAGCAGGCTTAATTTCTTTGAAGAAGCAGAACGTGGATACCAAAAAACTATTGAGCTTGGTAATTATGAACTGGAGACCTGGGTTAGACGTTGTGACATCCTTATTAACCTTGGGGAATATGAAACCGCTATTCAAAACTTAATGCAAGCGGAAGAATTTTATCCGGATTCAGCAGAAATCGAATATCGATTGGCTGGGTTATATTTTAACCTGAATGAAGGTGATAAAGGTTATTTTCACTTAAATAATGGACTTAAGCTAGATTCAGAATATTATATCATTATCGAAGAACTTTTTCCTCAAATTTTCAACAGAAAAAGTGTGAAGGAAATTATTAATTCTTACCTAAAAACCTCCTGATTTTTTAGTTACTTTTGGAAGGAATTTTTAATTTTTGAAAATGCAAAGAAGCTTAAAGGATTATTTCACAATTACCCTTAAAGGAATGGCAATGGGTGCTGCAGATGTGGTCCCAGGAGTTTCCGGCGGTACAATTGCATTTATAACAGGTATCTACCAGGAACTAATAAGTACCATTAGCGGAATTAATTTAGACTTGTTAAAGACCTGGAAAGAGGATGGGTTACGAGCCATGTGGAAAGAGGCTAACGGCGCTTTTCTTGTTGCATTACTTTCCGGTATTTTAATAAGTATTTTCACTATTATGCGTCTTACCAACTATCTACTGGAAGAGCATCCCATTTTAATATGGTCGTTTTTCTTCGGTTTAATATTAGCCAGTATCTGGTTTGTAGCAAAACAAATCCCTAAATGGAATTTTAGAATTGTTTTGGCTTTATTAATTGGTGCGGCCATAGCTGTTTATATAGTTATGCTCCCTCCTTTAGGTGCCAATACCAACCTTTGGTTTTTATTTTTAGCAGGTTCAATTGCAGTTTGTGCCATGATATTACCCGGCATCTCCGGAGCCTTTATCTTGGTGCTCTTAGGATCTTATAAAACCGTTACAGAGGCTGCGCATGATTTCGATTTCAAGATTATAGGAGTGGTAGCGTTAGGGGCTATTGTTGGGTTGTTAACTTTCTCACGTTTATTAAAATGGCTTTTCGAACACTATAGCAGTATTACTTTGGCTGTTTTAACCGGTTTTATTGCAGGCTCTTTAAATAAAATCTGGCCTTGGAAAGAGGTTTTAGAATCAGAAAAGTTTGGCGAAAAAACGATTGTTATTAGAGATATGTCTGTTTGGCCTACTAATTTTCAAGGGGAATCACATATTCTTGCTGCTTTAGCATTAATTCTTGCAGGATTTACTTTAATTCTTATCTTAGAGCGAGTAGCCACCCAAAAACCAATCGCTCCACATGCAGCAGACCCGAACCTTTAGTGACAAAGTATTCTTAGTACTTAAAGGTTTAGCTATGGGGGCTGCCAATAAAGTTCCTGGGGTTTCAGGAGGTGTTGTCGCTTTTGTTGCCGGTTTCTACGAAGAATTCATCTATTCCCTTCAAAAAATAAATTTAAAAGCATTTAAGCTTCTTATAAACGGAAGATTTAAAAGCTTATACCAGTATGTGAATGGTAGATTTATATGCCTTTTAGTCTTAGGGATGGTTATAAGCTATTTTAGCATTTCCCAATTATTAGACTATTTAATAGTCCATTTCGAGCTCTATGTATGGGCTTCTTTTTTCGGAATGATCATAGGATCGATCTATTACATAAGTAAAGATTTTAAGAGATGGTCCAGTCGCAGCATTACATTTGTCCTTTTGGGTACTATAGCAGGTATTGCTATTAGTTTTTTGGAACCGGCCAGAGAGAATGATAATCTTTGGTTTGTATTTATCTGTGGAATTATAGGGGTTTCCGGGATGACCTTACCCGGCCTTTCAGGTTCCTTTATTTTAATTTTATTAGGCAATTATGTGCTACTTCTGGTAGATTCTGTAAATGCACTTTACGATACTATAAAGGATATATTTTTGATGGATTTTTCTTTTATAGATAATTCGGGAAGAATGCGATTATTGCAGGTGCTAGTTGTCTTTTCTTTAGGTTCTTTAGCAGGACTAGTTTCTTTATCACATTTGCTTGGATTCGTACTAAAACGTTATAGAAAAGAAACCTATTCGGTAATTATTGGATTCATTACCGGCTCCCTTGGCGTAGTTTGGCCGTGGAAGGAAAAAATGTATAAATTGAATTCTGAAGGAGATTTTCGTTTAGATGTTCATGGAAATAAGATCTTAGATAATTTTGATAGATACCTCCCAGTCCTTTCTTCTTCTCAAACTTGGCTGGCTATCTTTTTCATCATCATGGGAATTTTAATTGTACTCGCTTTAGGTTGGTACGAGAATCGAAAAAACACAGCATGAAAACCTTTGGACTCCTTGGAAAGAATATAGCCTATTCCTTTTCCAGAAATTATTTCAACAAGAAATTTGCTGCTGAAAGTATAGATGCGGACTATAAGAATTTTGATCTGGAAAATATCGATCAATTCCCAGAGATTCTCCAGAACACCCCTGAAATAAAGGGTTTTAATATCACCATTCCCTATAAAGAAGCAATACTCCCATATTTAGATGAATTGGATACAAATGCCAAAGAAATTGGAGCAGTCAATACAATCAAGATCAAGGAAGACGGAAAACTAATTGGCTATAACACCGATTTTTATGGGTTTTCTGAAGCTCTTAAACCATATTTACAGTCCCATCATACCAAGGCATTAGTTTTAGGAACTGGAGGTGCTTCCAAGGCTGTTTGTTTTGCACTTCAAAAACTAGGCATTGAATTCACCCCTGTTTCCAGATCGAAATCTTTAAACAATTTTCTTTATTCAGAATTAACTCCTGCAATTATGGAGGAATATAGTCTTATCATTAATTGTACGCCCTTAGGAACCTTCCCAGAAATTGAGCAGTTCCCTCCTATTCCTACCCAATATCTCACTTCAAAACACCTGATTTTCGACTTGATTTATAACCCTTCGCATACAAAACTGATGAAACTTGCGTTAAATCAAAACGCTGAAGTTACAAATGGTTTAAAGATGTTGGAGTTTCAGGCAGAGAAAGCCTGGGAAATCTGGAATCAGAAATTTTAACACAACTTCCAGTTTAAGCCATAAAATGATATAAAACCTTGTTAGGTTTTTGCGGAGTTGTTATCTTTCAGCAATAATAAAATTGACGAACCTTAACATTGAAAGATATGTCTCAGCAAGAAAATGAAAAAATGAAGAATGACGACCTCCCAAAAGAAGATCACAACACTTCTGAAATAATTACTTCCTCTAGTGAAGCTCCTGTTTCAGAAGAATCTAAGGAAGTTAATGAAGATGAAAACGACAAAAGTTCATTTTCTGAACCTAAAGATTCCAAACAACCTCTTTCCGATGAAGAAAAGGAGAAATATGAATTGGAACACGCAATGGTAGATGAAAGAAAAACTTCTGGTAAGTCTTCTGAAACTGAAGAAAAAGAGCACGAACTGAGTCGAAATCAGGACTCAGACGATCAGGATGAAGACGATGATGCACCTGTTTCCTCTGAAAAGAAAAGCGTACAATCTGAATTCGAAGATTCTGTAGCTGAGGACAGTGAAGATGAAACTGTAACCGAGCGCCACGGGATTGAAAAGAAGGATTTTCATGCAATGTCTAAAGAGGCCTTGGTAAAGGAATTGGAACATCTTGTAAAATCTGAGAAAATTCAAGCCATAAAGGAACATGTAGAAGAAATAAAAGCTGAATTCAACGCTAAGTTCGACGAAGAATTAGAAGAGAAAAAAGAAGAATTTCTTGCAGATGGAGGTAATATTCTAGACTTCCATTATTCTACGCCGATTAAGAAGGAATTCAATTCTCAATATTTCGATTACAAGGAGAAGCGAAATAATTATTACCAACAATTAAAACAGGATTTAAATAAAAATTTAAATCGAAGACTTGAAATCATAGAGGAATTAAAGGGCTTATTAGGGGTAGAAGAGAATATAAATACCACCTATAAACATTTTAAAGAATTACAGGACAGATGGCGTACAGCAGGTTCTATCCCTCGAGATGAATATAATACTGTTTGGAACACCTACCATCATCATGTAGAGAATTTTTATGATTTCTTACATCTCAATAGAGATTTTAGAGATCTGGATTTTAAACACAATCTTGAGCAAAAATTAAAGATTATTGATCGTGCAGAGGAACTTACTTTAGAAACGGATACGAATCGCGCTTTACGGGAATTGCAAATGCTTCACAAAATGTGGAAAGAAGAGCTAGGCCCTGTTGCAAGAGAATTTAGAGAAGATATCTGGGATCGCTTTAGTGAGGCGACTAAAAAAATCCATGATCTTAGACAATCCTATTATGATGATCTTGATAAAGTGCATGAGAAAAACCTTGAGGTAAAGCTGGAGATCATTGAAAAACTAAAGACTATTGCTGAAGCTGAAGGAAACTCTCATAACCAATGGCAACAGAAGATCAAGGAAATAGAAGCCTTAAGACAGTCTTTCTTTGAAGCTGGAAAAGTTCCCAGAGAAAAAAATGAAGACACATGGACTGCATTCAAACAAGCAGTACGACAATTTAATCGTAACAAAAATGCGTATTACAAGTCTTTAAAGAAGGAGCAATATGAGAATCTTGAAAATAAGAAAGCACTTATAAAAATTGCCGAGGAAAACAAGGACAATGAAGATCTCAAGGCTACTATGCCTATAATGAAAAAGATACAGACCGATTGGAAAAAAGTTGGGCATGTACCTAGAAAGGACAGCGATAAGGTGTGGAAACAATTTAAAGCCGCCTGTAATCATTTTTTCGACAGACTTCATAAATCCAACAACGAGGAAAATGAGGGAGAGTCTAAAGCATTCGATCAGAAAAAAGAATTATTAGATTCTTTAAAAGCTATGGAATTGGTAGGTGACAAGAAAGCCGATCTTCCTAAGATAAAAGCTGCTATCGAGGAATGGAAAAATATTGGAAAAGTTCCCTTTAACAAACGTTTTATAGAAGGAAAGTTTAATAAATTACTGGACCAATTGTTCTCTAAACTGGATATAGATCATACTAAGGCAGAGATGATGAAGTATGAAAACAAAATTCAGGCTCTAAATGATGATGATGATGATAAAAAATTGCGAAACGAGCATTATTTCTTGAGTAAGAAAGTGGAAGAAACAAAAGCAGAAATTCGTCAATTGGAGAATAACTTACAGTTCTTTTCTAATGTAGACGATGATAATCCTTTAGTACAATCTGTCCATAAAAATATTGCAGAGCAAAAAGAGCATTTAATAATCTGGAAAGAGAAATTACAAAAAGTAAAGTCTTTGTACTAACCATTTTTTTAGAATCAAAAAAGGCGGAGTTTTAAAACTCCGCCTTTTTTATTTTTATACTACCCTTTTTTAAAGGGTTTTTGCTTCTTCCCAAAACACATCCATTTCTGCCAAGCTCATATCACGCAAGGGAGTATCTCTCTCGTGAGCCTTGCCTTCTAAATATTGAAAACGTTTAATGAATTTCTTGTTGGTGCGTTCTAAGGCATTTTCCGGATTAATATTCAGGAACCTTGCGTAATTGATCATCGAGAACAAAACATCGCCAAATTCAGCTTCCATTTTATCCTTATCGGCTACATTTACTTCGTGCTGCAGTTCTTCTAACTCTTCTTTCAACTTTTCAAATACCTGTTGTGGTTCTTCCCAATCGAATCCTACCCCTGCAACCTTCTCTTGAATTCTACTGGCCTTCACTAAGGATGGCAACGATGTTGGAACTCCCTCCAAAACACTCTTTTTCCCTTCTTTTAGTTTCAGTTTTTCCCAATTCTGTTTTACCTCTTCTTCATTCGCAACTTTTACATCTCCATAAATATGAGGGTGGCGATCAACGAGTTTATCACAAATACTATTGGTAACATCGGCAATATCAAATTCCTTGTTCTCACTTCCAATTTTAGCATAAAATACAATGTGAAGTAAAATATCCCCTAATTCCTTTTTGATCTCTTCAGAATCTTTATCTAATATGGCATCTCCCAGTTCATACACCTCCTCTATGGTTAAATGTCTTAAAGACTCCATAGTTTGCTTTTTATCCCAGGGACATTCTGCCCTTAACTTATCCATTATTGTTAGGAGTCGGTCAATCGCCTTAAGTTGGTCTTGTCGTGTATTCATGATACTATGCTTTTTGTAAAAATACGATTGTGGATTAATTTCTGAAGATAAATATTTTAATAAATTGTATAAAAAAAGCAACTTTAAGTATCTTAAAGCTGCTTTTTAGTATGATAGTATCTAAGAGTTTTATTCCTCTTCGCCTGAAGTAGCTTTTTCTTCCACAGAAAATTCGGTGAAATTATTACCGATCAATAAATTATACCATTGGATAACTTTTTTGATATCACTTTGATACACTCTCTCCGAATCGTAATCTGGTAAGACTTCAGAAAAATAAGCTTCTAATTCTTTCTTTGAAGCTTTTGCGCTTATTGCTTGTTTTCCATCTTCCTTTTCAAACATTTTCTGAAAAATAGTACCTAAAGGAACTTCTTCAGTATATGTATAAATAGCGATCTCACTCAATAAGCTTACGTTATGACGCACATTTACAGCGATCTTTTTTTGATCTATTATAGATTTAGCGATAAAACCACCTCTAGTTTGTGCTGATAACTCATATAATCCCGGTTTTCCGGAAATTGATAAAATTTTTTCTAAACCCATATTGTGTTATAAATTTTGGCTGACAAATATCGAATCTCTGCTTTTAATATCAAAAGGATTTAACGTCCTTTTTTCATCAGTGGAAAACGCATTCTATAATCTGCATCCACTTTTCCTTTTGAGATATTTGTTAATTTTCCTTTTAGTAATCTTTTTTTAAGGCTAGACAATTTGTCGGTAAACAGGATCCCTTCAATATGGTCATATTCATGTTGAATTACCCTTGCTCCTATTCCATCAAATGTCTTGGTATGCGATTCAAAGTTCTCATCTAAGTACTCGATAGTAATTGTAGGTTTCCTAAAAACATCTTCCCTCACATCGGGAATACTTAAACAACCTTCATTAAATGCCCATTCCTCACCTTCTTCAGAAATGATCTTTGGATTGATGAAAACCATTTTCATGGAAGAAAGTTGTTCATTTTCTTCTTCGCTAACATTCTCATCATCTGCAAAGGGTGAAGCATCTATTAAAAACAATCTTATAGCTCTTCCTACTTGCGGTGCTGCTAAACCAACTCCGGCAGCCTCATACATGGTTCCCCACATGTCTGCAATTAATTCTTTTAATTTTGGGTACTCTTCCGGAATTTCTATTCCCTTCTTCCTTAACACAGGATCTCCGTAGGCTACAATAGGTAAAATCATTATAATATATAAATTGAAGTTTATTAATTTTTAGAATACAAATAAGATTGTAAAATAATGGTGGCACTTATCTCATCTACTAGGGCTTTATTCTGACGCTTTTTCTTTTTTAGTCCGCTATCTATCATGGTTCTAACTGCCATCTTGGAGGTGAATCGCTCATCCACTCTTTTAACTTCCATCAATGGAAATTTCTCATTAAATTTCTTGAGAAATTCTGAAATAGCAACTTCGTTTTGAGAAGCTGTGTTATCCATTTGTTTGGGTTCTCCCATAAGAACAAGTTCAACGTTCTCAGCGAGAAAATAGGATCCCAGATAAGTCAATAACTCTCTGGTAGCAACTGTTGTAAGCCCAGACGCTATAATCTGCATCTCGTCTGTTACTGCAATCCCGGTACGTTTTGTTCCATAATCCAGAGCCAAAATTCTTGCCATAGTAAATTTTAGGCAAAGGTAAGGTTTATATCCCTAAGCAACCAAAAATTGCTGTGAAGCAGTTATATTTGCAAAAAACTTTATACATGCAATCATTAGAAGCTCAAATATCAAAAGCCTGGGATAACAGGGATTTACTAAAAGAAGAGTCTACAATTAACGCCATAAGAAAGGTAATTACCTTATTGGATGAAGGGGAATTAAGAGTGGCTGAGCCTACCTCTAATGGTTGGCACGTAAACGAATGGATAAAAAAAGCTGTGGTGCTTTACTTCCCAATTCAAAAAATGGAAACCCTGGAAGCTGGAATTTTTGAGTATCATGATAAAATACCACTTAAGAGAGGATATAAAGAAAAGGGAATTCGTGTAGTGCCGAATGCAGTTGCGAGATATGGTGCTTATATTTCCAGTGGAGTTATATTAATGCCTAGTTATGTAAATATTGGAGCTTATGTAGATGAAGGTACTATGGTTGATACTTGGGCAACAGTTGGTAGTTGTGCACAAATTGGTAAGCATGTTCATTTAAGTGGAGGTGTTGGAATTGGAGGGGTACTGGAACCTTTACAAGCTGCTCCCGTGATTATAGAGGACAATGCATTTATAGGTTCGCGTTGTATTGTTGTAGAAGGAATTCGTGTAGAAAAAGAAGCTGTTTTAGGGGCTAATGTAGTGCTAACCGCATCAACAAAAATAATAGATGTAACTGGACCAGAGCCTAAGGAATTTAAAGGATATGTACCTTCAAGATCTGTTGTAATTCCCGGAAGTTATACCAAGAAATTCCCTGCAGGTGATTTTCAAGTGCCTTGTGCCTTAATAATTGGACAGAGAAAAGAAAGCACCAACAAAAAAACGTCGCTTAACGATGCTTTAAGAGAGTATAATGTAGCTGTTTAAGTCTCGCTGAACTTTATTAATAAAACTATAAACCACCATAATTGAATATATCTGTAATAATAGTTAATTATCGTGGATGGAATGCTTTACAGGCCTGTTTGGATTCGCTTAATCGCATTATAAATACCGATTTTATTTTTGAAGTGATCGTTGTAGATAATTGCTCTGCCGATGGAAAATTAGCCGAATTTGTTATCAAATATCCCCGGTTTATTTTTATAGAAAATACCAGTAACAAGGGATTTGCTAATGGCTGCAACCTTGGTGCTGAAAATTCTTCAGGAGAACATCTTTTATTCCTGAATCCCGATACAATTGTGACCAAAGATGCTTTACAAACCTTATTACAAACCTATAAGGTTCATCCAGAAATAGGAATTCTTTCCTGTCTTCAGATAAATGAAAATGAGCAGTATTATAAGCAAGCCAATCTCTTTCCTTCTTTCGGAAGGTTCTTTGGAATTTCAAGAGCAATTTATCGCTTTTTGCACAAAACAGATCTCGAAAAAAGATTCAAATATCAAGGTGATTTGCTCTACCCGGATTGGGTAAGCGGAGCGGTTATTTTTATAAGCAGGGAATGGTTTAATAAAGCGGAAGGCTGGAATGAAGATTATTGGTTATATTTTGAAGATGTGGATCTTTGTAAAAAAGTAAAAACAAAAAAGGGAAAAGTAGCTGTGACAAATCAGGCTTCCATATTCCATAAACATGGAGGGGCTTCAAGAATCAATATCCAAACTAAATCGCTTACAAAATCTGAAGTAATCATTTCAAAACATGTTTATATTGATCGTCATTTTCCGAAAAATCAGCAACTTTTATTACATATGCTGCTTATTTTAGGGGTTTTAATTGAAAAAGGATTATTGTCCATTTTCAGCCTATTGCTTTTTTTTATACCTAAACTGAAGGTGAATTTCTTTATTTTTAAAAAAATGGGGATCTATTACTGGAATGCGATAAGGAATAAAACTTGGATAAGCCCCAGATCGGTCAACTATCCTGCCTAAAATTAATGTAAACGCCCATGAAAGTTCTCGTGATACAGCAAAAAATGATTGGAGATGTTCTGGTAAGTTCTCTTATTTGTGAAAACCTTAAAAAAGCCTATCCCAAAGCACAAATAGATTATATGGTTTATGAATCTACCCAGCCTGTACTTCAGGGAAACCCTGCATTCGACAACCTTATTCTTTTCAAGCCTAAACACAGAAAGAGCAAAAAAGAACTTTTTAAACTCCTAATATCAGTTCGAAAAGAGAAATATGATTTGGTAATCGATTCATACTCTAAACTGGAAAGTTGGCTAGTAGTTATTTTTTCTGGAGCCCCCAAAAAGATTTCCTATTATAAAAAGAACCGGACTTTTCTTTATACAGATACCGTAATCAGAAAAACAAAAGCACTCTCCAATATTGGGAGAATTATTGAAAACAGGCTCGCTCTACTTAATCCATTAAATCTAAAAATTGAGTTGGAAACCTTCCCTAAAATATATGTTTCCAAAGAGGAAAAGCAATATGCAGAGAAACTCTTTCAAAAAAGTATGCTGAATAATGCAAAAAAAACAGTTATGCTTGGAATTCTGGGGAGCACGGCAGATAAAACCTATCCCTTGGAATATATGGCTAGTTTAATAGATTTTATTGCCGAAAAAAAAGAGGTAAACCTATTGTTTAATTACATTCCTTCCCAGTTTTCAGAAGCAAAGAAAATATATGATTTATGTAAAAAGACTACCCGCGAAAAAATATTTTTCAATGTAACAGGAAATTCCCTTCGTGATTTTATATCAATAATGAATAATTGTGATGTGATTATTGGAAATGACGGAGGTGCTATAAATATAGCCAAGGCTTTGAATAAACCCTCTTTTATTATTTTTTCACCGTGGATAGATAAACTGGGCTGGGCAACTTTTGAAGATGGAAAGAATCATATTTCTATACATTTAAAGGATCTACAACCTCAATTATTCCATAATAAAGATGGTAAAACTTTAAAAAGGGAAAGCAGCCAGTTATATAAAAAGTTTTCTCCAGAATCTATTGAACCTCAGTTGGAGCATTTTATAGAATTCCATCTTTAATCAATCAGGGTTTTATACCCTTTAACTTTCTTTTTAAATCCCTTTTTCGCTGGAATTTCTTTTGAAACTCCTCTGTATAAAACCACATTCGTTCAAATACTTTGTCTGAAGGTTCTTTAATAAGGGAGGCATATTCCCGACCCATAACTTCAACCATTTCTCTTTCGGGGGTAAGTCGCGAAAAATTTTTCATTCGTTCCTCAAAATTCAGTTTTTTGAAATTCATCCGGTTTAAATCCACCAGGAAGAATTTATAATCCCCATTATTTAGCTGGATCAAAGTATTGCCGGGGGAATGGTCTAAGAATTCAATTTCTTTTTCATGTAGTTCAAATGTAAATCTTGTGAAAGCTCGTAGTATACTTTCATGATCTGGATATGTTGGATTGGTTACCAATTCTCTATAAGTGAGGTCATAATTTAAATGCTCGCTCACATAATAGCTTTCTTGAAATGTTAATGCAGACTTGTTTTCTGCAAAGGCAATTGGAAATGGAGTGCCAATTTTATTGGAAATAAGATGGTTGGCATACTCAAATGACCGTTCGGCTTTAGATTTTCTTAAAAACCTATAAACTAACTTATTAATGGCATTTGGGATCTTAAAAGATTTTATGTTGACCTTTTTTCCGTTTAAGTCAAATACTTTAATATTATTCCGTTTGCCGTCATTAACATGAATCCCCTCGCGATTAAAATTTTTAATTAATTGAAGAATCTTATCCTTTGGGCCCTGGTAATTATTTGAAATAACAATCTTCATTTTTCAAAGTATCTTTTCAAAAAATTATTTACAACTTGCCACGGTGGCATATTGCGGATAACGAATATCCAAATGCGTGAACAAAAGAGGGATATTATAAAGGTAAGGCTTAAGAGATCTACTCTTATTAATTCCCTCGTGAACCTGTACTTTATAACCCAAACGATCATACATTTTTAATATGCTTTTTCCGGTAAAAAATCGCAGGTGTGTTTTATCCATTACCCCGGACCCCCTATACTCCCAATCCTTAGCAAATAATAGATTAATAAGAGCATTATGATAACGTATATTGGGAATAGAACTTATAACAACCCCACCGGGTTTCAGATGGATTTTAATTTTTTCGAGGACAGTAAATGGGTCAACCAAATGTTCGAGCACATCATTGAAATAAACAACATCAAAATAGTGTTTTGGTAATTGATCGAGATGGTCTTCACAAGGCCCAAAATAGACTTTGTCCAGCACTTTTTCCGCCCTAAGTGCTTCTTCCTTCATGTATTCTATCCCCCAAACTTCTGCATTAGTTCTCTCTTTGATAATTTTGGCAAAGGAGCCGTCTCCACATCCTATATCAATTACTGTATTTGCAACTGGCGGCAAATATTTCAACATTTCATAACGAATGTTGTTGTAATAACCTTCTGGTTTATTTTCGTAATCCATTATGATTTATAATTAATTCAAAACTAATTTATTATTTTCAATTATTAAGCTTTAGGATTCAAATCACAAAACCTATTCGAAAAATTTTGGCTTATCATCTTTTATATTAGAACCCGTAGTCCCTTAGGCTGCAAACTTAACATATTTAATTAAAGGAACATTCGACTTTGAACTATCAGAAATAGGGATGCATTAATTTATAAGTTTTCCTTTTCTCTCTTAAATTATTGACAAAATGGAAATTCTTTTTACATCTCAATGGTTAAAAAAAATCCGGAGGACTTGTGAATGAATAAACCAGGAAAATGATTTAGCCCTTAATTAATTTATATTTGCATCAAAATCTATACAACAAAAATACTATTAATGACAGCCTTACCTACATGCTCTTTGGTAACCCCAACTTATAATTGGCCTGAAGCCTTGAATCTTTTATTAAAAAGCCTGAAGGAACAAACTTATTTACCTGAGGAAGTTATTATTGCTGATGATGGTTCTACTAAAGAAACCAGAGAGTTAATAGAAAAACACCGGTTAAATTTCCCAGTTCCCTTAGTTCATGTTTGGCAGGAAGACAAAGGCAATCGGAAACCAAGAATAATGAATAAGGCCATCGCAAAATCAAAATTTGATTATATTATTGAGATTGACGGGGACATAATTATGAATAAAAATTTTATTAAGGATCATTTAACCTCGGCAAAGGAAAATACATTTCTTTACGGTAGTAGGGTTAATATTCAGAAAGATTATTTACCCCGCTTATTTGAAAAGGGTAAAACAGAATTCAATTTTTTTTCAACAGGAATTAAAAAAAGGACAAGAACATTGAGAATCCCCTATTTGTCCAAACTTTACAAAGAAGAAACTGAACGTTCAAAAAAACTGAGGGGCTGTAATATGTCTTTTTGGAAAAATGATTTTGTTGCGATAAATGGTTTTAATGAAAACCTGGTAGGCTGGGGAATTGATGATAGTGAAATGGCCCAACGACTTCTAAACAATGGTGTAAAAGGTAAAAGATTGAAGTTTAAAGGACTTGTTTATCATATTTTTCATCCGGAACAAAACAAACAACATCTTGAAATAAATTTGAAAATTGAAGCTGAAACGAATCTTAAAGGACTCACATTTATTGAAAAGGGTATAAACCAATTTCTTTAAATCATGAAATACGATATTGCAGTTGTTATTCTCAATTATAACTCATCTTCCTACACTATAAATTGCATTAAATCCATAATTGAAAAAACCGATAAAAACACATCTTTTCAATTGGTAATTGTAGATAATGCTTCACAAAAAAAAGATTATGAAAGCCTAAAATCTTACACTGATTCTCTTGGCTCGAATTCAATATTAATAAGGAGCAAAATAAATACAGGTTTTGGCGGTGGAAATATGTTGGGAGTAAACCATTGCAATGCCAAGTACATAAGTTTTGTTAACAACGACACCATTTTTCAAAACGATTGCTTGAATAAACTTAAAGTGTTCATGGATTCAAATTCCCAAATTGGGGTTTGCGGCCCCCAGGCCTTTAAAGAAAACGGTGAATTATTACCTACCATAGATCATTTTGCATCCTTACCACGGGAAATAATAGGAAGGTGGTTTTTAGAATTTATAAACCCTAATAAATATCCTGTCCGTAAAAAACTATATACACAACCTATAAAAGCACAATTCGTAGCAGGCAGTTTTATGTTTTTTAGAACTTCCGATTTTAATAATATTGGAGGTTTTGATACTAATATATTTCTGTATTATGAAGAAACGGATTTATGCAAGAGATTGCTAAAAATTGGAAAACAGGCATACCTCTTTCCGCAGGCAAAATTCACCCATTATCACGGGGCGAGCACAAAAAAATCGATCGATATAAAAATTGAATTGAAAATTTCTTTATTATATGTAATAAGAAAACATTATGGCCTTTTTCAATATTGGATTTTACTTTTATTCTTTCAGGTAAGGTATTTCTTTAGTTCCTTAATTAAACCTAAATATTTTAAATTATGGTTAATCTTAATTGCACAGGCACCCTTAAGCAGTTCCTTAAGATCTAAACAAAAAATAAATGATTATTGAATCGAGGCAAATAATTCCCCATGCGATTTTTAAGTTTGTATAATTAAAATAAGGTAACCCCAAAATTTTGTTTTTAACGTTATAAATTTGAATCTTAATTCAGATTTCAGATCAATAAAATAAGAAGTTTAGGTTTGTTGAATACTCAAGATTTATGAAAATATTACATCTTTCTGCAGTTAAAAGTTGGGGTGGTGGTGAGAATCATATAGAGAATCTTTGTAAAGAATTGCAATCTATTGCTCCAGAAGTAAACAACCGTATATTTTGCATTGAAAACGGGGCATTTCAACAAAGGCTAAAATCAACTAATATCCAGGTGATCCCTGCTAAATTGCGTTTTAAAATGGATCCGCGGTATTTTTTAAAGCTTATCCGGGTTTGTAAAAAGGAAAAAATCGATTTGATCCATATTCACGACAGCACCGCACTTGCGCTTTGTATTATGGCAGATCATTTATTTGATCTGCCTCCGTTTAT
>JAGXIJ010000028.1 GCA_024635675.1 Gillisia sp. | reverse complement strand
CAGATGGGGTTGGGCTCAAGAATTTGATACAGCCGATGGAAGTTCACAAACCTTTAACTTCTGGAGAGGTGCAGGACAAAACGATACGAGTAAGGGTGTATTAGCCGGTACGGTAACTATAACTGTTGATGGTGACGAGGTTGAATTTGAAATAGATTTAAATTCTGGATTTACTATCGATGATCTTCATGTATACTTAAGTGAAGAAAGTCCTGGGAATACAGCTAAGAGTCCAGGTAAATACAACCGAAATGACGATGTAGATGATGATGCTACAAACTTCACTCTAACCAGAACAAGTGATGATGATAGTTTCTGGGTTATAGTTCATGCTGGAAATACATGTAATTAACTCTAATTATTATAACCATCCAACTTTTAAGTTGGGTGGTTATTTAATTAAAAAATTACTTCCTTATTAATTTAAAATTTTAAAGATGAAAAAATATACCAATATATACGCGATGGTAGCTATAATAATGTTACTATTTGCCAGCTGTAGTACCGAGAACGTAGAAGCACCTATAGATGATACCAATTCTCAATTTACAACTTTGACTTTTGGTGCCGTTTTAAATGATTTAGCTAATAAAGCAATGCAAAAAGGCCACTTTGCTCAAGTTCCAACTTGTGCAGATGCCGAACCCGCAGTTGCAGTAATTGAATTCTCCTATGGAGGTTCAGATTATTCTACAACAGTAGATATCTTAAAAGATGGTACTGGTTATTTTACAGACTATTCTGAAGATTTAAAAATTCCTGTACCCTCTAATGGTTCTACAATTGTCACAGTAACTAGCTTTAAGGTATACGATGGAGACACCTCTGTTTTTAGCCCTGCTTTTTATAGTCCAATTTATGGTAATTTAATTTGGATTGCTCCAAAAGGTACTGATGCGGAATTTGATGGTTATGTAAATGAGGCTTTGCCAGCAGAGTTTGAAGTATTCCCAGGCACAAAACCTTATTTTGACATTGAAGTTTTATGTTTTGATAGAAGAGTAGTAAATGAATATGGATACGTGTTTTTCGATATTCTTCCTAAAACGGTTTATCCATTATGTCTGTTTGTGAATTATTGCAACGAGGATGGTAGACACTGGGTGGCAGATTATGCAATTGATCTTTATTTTGGTACTGATGCGGACGGAATCCATTTGTACAGCAACTCCAATGAAAATGCAATGGCAACTACAGGAACGGGTGATGGCGGATATTTTGCAGATCCATTATGTTTGGTTATTCCTGGTCCACCAGCAAACCTAGACAATGATTCTCCGTATTTATATTTAGTTATTTACCCACAAGATTGGGGCGGAACAGGTAATTATGGTGATATAGATAATACACCAGTTCCAGTTCAACTTTCTTGGAATATGGTGAACGCCTTATTGAATGACGATGGAACAACTAACGAATATTTACACTTATTAGTTGGGGAATGTGAGAGTGCTCTTGATGGTGATGGTACAATCCCTGGTGGAGGAACTGGATGCAATCCATCTAATCCGGATGAGGATTGTGACAATGATGGAATTTTAAATGGAGTGGATAATTGTCCAAGTATTTCAAATCCAGATCAGGCAGATTTTGATGAGGATGGTATGGGAGATACATGTGATCCTGATGATGATAATGATGATATTCTTGATATTAATGAGAATGCTGGGTGTAAATTTAACCCAGATCTTAATTGTGGGGTTGTAACAACTAATCCATGTACAGTTTCAAATGATTTTGGAGATACTAACGGTTGTTCTCTCAATTATATTAATGGAGATACAGGCTTTGTTGAAATAACCTCCAATGATTTTCCTCCATTTATCGCCCAAGCTGGTGGTAGTGGACCCGGAATTGGATCTCTTGGTGTTTTAATCACATCTGGAGATGTTGAAGTTTCTGCAGACTTAGAGGGTATAGAAAATTTTATATATGCATATGAAATTATTGTTTCATTAAATGCGGACGGATCCGATTGTAAATCAGTGTTTGTTGATAGAAGAGGCGGGCCCGAAGGAGATATTACTGATAACTGGACTGGAGAAACTTTAGGATTTACTGGAGTTCTTGATTATCCTGTTTATGTCAAAGTAAAAATCCTGGTGTGTGGTGCTGCTGGATAACAATTGTAAAGTTTAAATTAACTTACTCGGTCTGTCAACCGGGGGGATGACAATCGTGTGGAGTTAGTTTTGTTACACCAGTAGTTATTTTAATAATAATTAGAGGTGTTAATAGAAGGGGCTGTCCGATTTATTTCGGACAGCTTTTCTTTGTCTTTTAGTAATATGTTAAATATATGTTAAATAGTATATAAATTATGCCGTTTGTCGGATTAATATGTAGTTTAGCGATTGTAATAACGCGACACTCATATCTCCCCCCTCATGAGCTGTTCGAAATTCGTTCCATCTTAAAATAATAATGGAACAATTTTTTTTTAATAAATAATATTTAATAAGTCAAAAAAATATTCATAATCGTTATGAATATCAAAATGATATTGCTTGTTAAAGGGCTGATGTTTAATTAATTGTGATTTCCTGCTTGTTTTTTTGGAATGAACTTTGAAACTATCCAACTCGTAATAGAATTTTAATAACCAGAACAGGATTAAATTTTTAATAGTAAAACATCCTAGTTCACTTAAATATTTAAAACCCCACCTTATGAGGAGATTAAATTTATTGTATTTACTACCGGCTTTAGCTATTCTGTCTTGTAGTAAAGATTCAATTACCCCAGACACAGAAGAGCAATTAGTAGAAACAAAAGAAATAGCAGCTAACGTGGAAGTAGCCTACCCCGGTGACTTCGGACTGCTATCTGATGTTTATTATGCAGGTAAAAAGATTACTGTAGAAGAAATAGACGGTGATTATGTGTATGAAGGAGATATTATTTTTTCTAATGATATGATTACTTCAAATGATGTAAAATTGGTTTTTGAGAAAGGCGAAGAGATTCCTGCTCAAAAAAGTGTTGGTAGAACCTCCGCAAGATGGCCAGATAATACAGTATACTATGAAATAGATAGTAGCCTTCCAGATAAAAATAGAGCTACAGATGCAATTGCACATTGGCAGGCAAATACTTCTCTTAATTTTGTTCAAAGAACTTCACAATCCAACTACATTTACTTTACTCCCGGATCTGGATGTTCCTCTTATGTTGGAATGGTAGGAGGTAGACAGAACATTACCCTTGCCAGTGCATGTTCTACAGGGAACACTATTCATGAAATAGGGCACGCTGTTGGTTTATGGCATGAGCAGAGTAGAGTAGACCGTAATAACCACATTAAGATCAACTATTCTAACATACAAAGTGGAAGAGAACATAATTTTAAAACCTATGAAGAAAACGGATCTGATGGAGACGAATTCACCTCTAATTTAGATTTTGGATCTATTATGTTATATAGTTCATATTCTTTCTCTAGCAATGGGCAGCCAACTATTGTTAAATTAGATGGTAGCACATATAGTACACAGAGAAATGCCCTTTCTGCTGGTGACCAAACGGGAATCAATTCCATGTATCCTTCAGGAAATACAGGCGGTACAACAGAGCCAGTTGCTCCAACATATATTAACGGCGAATACTATACTATTAACGGTGTAACTGTTCTTCGCTACTACGATAGCTGGTATTATTATACCAGATATGGTTGGAGAAGAGTTATTCTTGTTGATGGAAATTGGCAATATGCTTAAAAATCAATTTATAAAGCCTGAGCAGGTTTTATTGCTCAGGTTTTAAATTATTGTGTAGAATGCCAATCCCACTGTAGAAATTTTCTACATATTTTTAACCGCACAAATTTATTTCACAGCCTTCTCTATTAACACCCTTTTTTTCGATTTATAAAATTGAGAGAACTATTATAGCATCTCCCCATAATTTTTTGTATAATTTTTAATTTAAAATATACCCCATGAAAAAACGTAGTTTAATTTATTTACTGCCAGCAGTTTTATTTATGTCTTGCAGTGACGAGCCAATCAATGAACTTGAGACCGAAACCGGAATCGACAAATCTGAGATCCCATTTGATAATATTGAGTTAGCATTTCCTGGAGAAGCAGGGAAAGTAGCTGATGTTTATTTCGCAGGAAAGAAAATTCCTGTAGAAAACATCAATGGAAGTTTGGTATATCAAGGAGATATTATATTCGCTGATGATATGGTGACAAATCTACCAATAAAAATAGTATATAATAAAGGAGAAAAGCCATCACAGCAAAAGAGTGTTGGAAGAACTTCAAGCTATTGGCCAGATAATATTGTTTTTTACGATATAGATGGATCACTTCCAGACCAGTCAAGAGTTACAGATGCAATAGCACATTGGGAATCCAATACCGCTGTAAAATTTGTGCAACGCTCTGGGGAGTCTAATTATGTTTATTTCACTCCCGGGGGAGGATGTTCTTCCTATGTAGGAATGGTGGGCGGAAGACAAAACATCACTCTTGCTAGTGGTTGTTCTACCGGTAACACTATTCATGAGATAGGTCACGCAGTTGGTCTTTGGCATGAGCAAAGTAGGATAGATAGAGATAATTATATCACTATTAACTTTGAAAATATTGCATCTGGTACCGAGCATAATTTTAGGACATATGAAGAGAGTGGATATGATGGAGACGAATTTACATCTACACTCGATTTTGGATCTATAATGTTGTATAGTTCTTATTCTTTTTCTAATAATGGTCAACCCACTATAGTTAAAAAAGATGGTAGTACGTATTCGGCACAAAGAAGTGGTTTGTCTTCTGGAGACACAGAGGGAATTAGCAGTATGTACCCCGGAGAAACCGGTACAGGTGGTACTGTAGCTCCACCACCTACAGAGCCTGAACCAACTCCAACAGAACCTGAACCAACATATATCAATGGTGAGTATTACACTATTGCTGGATTAACGGTATTAAGAAAAAAAGACAAATGGTTATATAAGAAAGATAGAGGAGGCTGGCAAGAAGTAGAATTGATTGACGGTACTTGGTACAATGTGGATTAAATTTTCAAATAATTTTAAAAAAACCCGGAATTTATAGTTCCGGGTTTTTTTGTGAAATGAAATTAATGGACGAATTAATTGTTGAATATGAAACAGTGATTGTGTAAAAAATCTACAAGTGGTTCTATAAAAATTTTGTAAAAATGAGTTGTTTAAAACTTATTATAAAAAATTATAAATGGATTATACCCAATATTCGTTAAAAAATGAGGGTTTTACCCTACATCCCTTTTTTATAGAAATATCTTAATTTAATTATAGAATTAGATGTGGTCCCCACTTCCAAAACCTGTTAATTATATCGTTTTCCTTTTTATTTCGTAGTTGTAGTAAATCGGATGATTCAAATATTTTTCTCAAGATCCAACCGGGGTAGGAATACCCTCTTTTGGAATTAGTCCAATTGAAAATTCACTAAGGATGCAGTCGAACCACTTAAGTAAAAATTCAGATTGTTCTAACTCTCAAATTAAATATGTGGGATTGCACTAAAATATAGTCAGGGAAACTGTTTTTATGGAACTAGTGAATCAGGTTTTTTTTAAAATGGAAATAGATCTCTTAGGCTTAGATACTAATAATCATGAGGTTATTGATACCTGGGAAACAGCAGATAATAACAAACTATTATTAACCATAGGAACCTATTCCTTGGAATATTTGGCTAACAAACAATAACGTAAGTGATTCTGAAATTATCTTAATGTTTCCAAGGAAATGTGAAGAAGAGAATGTGCTGTTGTGATATGATTTAGTAAGAAAACCCCTTCCAATTAATTTCCCATACTAGAGGGTGAATAACATAACCAAAAGTTAGAACACTTTTAAAAAATAACAGATCTATAAATTTGGGTGGATTTTCATTTCCTATGAAGACCCAAGTTCATTTTATATATGGGCTCAATAAAGTTAAAATCCAATAGCGGTATCATCACCCCGTCGATCGGCTCCTCCTTCGAGTTTTCCATTTGGCAGTTTTAATATAGCATCTACTTTTCCTAAAATGGGAGAGTCCTTCTCATTTATAATGTATCCCTTTTCTTCTAAAGTTTTAAGAATTTCTTTATCGAAAGAATTTGGTTCAAATCTAATTTCATCCGGTAACCATTGATGATGAAATCTAGGGGCATTAACAGCTTCCTGCATATTCATTCCAAATTCAGATACATTTAGAATGGTTTGCAATACCGATGTGATAATTGTAGAACCACCCGGAGTACCAACACTCATCCAAAATTCCCCATCTTTTTCCACAATAGTTGGCGTCATAGAACTTAACATTCTTTTTTGCGGAGCTATGGAATTTGCTTCGGCACCTATAAGTCCATACATATTGGGTACCCCGGGTTTCATGCTAAAATCATCCATTTCATTATTCAGGAAAAAACCTAGTTCCTCCACATATAACTTAGACCCATAGGCGGCATTTAAAGTTGAGGTTACCGCGATAGCATTCCCAAATTGATCAACAATGGAATAATGGGTAGTTTCTAAACTTTCAAGACCTGGAATATCCCCGTGAGATACGCTGTTCGAAGAGGTTGCTTTATCAAAGCTGAAAGTGGTCATTCTGTTCTTTAAATACTCCTCGCTGGTGAGAGTTTTTGCAGGGACATCATAAAATTCGGGATCTCCCAGGTAAAAACTTCTATCTGCATAGGCCCTTCTTTCCGCTTCTGTTATTACCTGGATGGTTTTTAAACTATTATGTCCATATGCTGCTAATGGATAAGGTTCTATCATTTTCATTATTTGCGATAATGCAACCCCGCCACTCGATGGAGGAGCCATACTTATAATTCTTATTCCTTTATAATTAAAGGTTACCGGTTCTCTCCATTTAGTTTCATAAGCTTTTAGGTCATCCAGAGTAATTATTCCCCCATTCTCTTGAATGAACTCAACCAAAATTTTTCCTGTTTCTCCGCCATCATAATACTCTTCCCTACCATTTTTTACAAGTCTCTCCAATGTTTTGGCTAAAGCCATATTTTTTACGGTATCTCCGGCCTTTATAGTTTTAGCATAAGGGATCTCAGTTTTATTTACCTTATTAAAATCTGCCTTATAGTTATTGAAACTATTTGCTTGTCCCTCTGTAACTACGTAGCCTCTTTTAGCCAATTCGATCACAGGTTTTAAAATAGTGGACATTGGTAAAGAACCTAATTTTTCGTGTGCAGAGAAGATACCTGCTACCGTCCCGGGAACCCCAACGGCTAAAGATCCATCCTGACTACGTTCTGGAACAGCATTTCCATTCTCGTCCAGATACATGTTTTTTGTTGCTGCACTTGGAGCTTTTTCTCTAAAATCCAGACTTCCAATTTCTCCATTTGCTATTCTATAAACCATAAATCCACCTCCTCCTAAACTTCCAGCAAAAGGATAGGCTACGGCAAGACTCATTTCGGTTGCAACCATTGCATCAAAAGCATTTCCTCCTTGCTTCATAATATCTGCAGCAATTTTAGATGCCTCCGCTCTGGCAGATACCACCATTGCATTTTCTGTAATTAAGCCAATTTCAGCATCAGATTTATTTTCAGAAATAATTGTAGGCTCGGTTTTACAAGCAAAAAACAAACTAAAAATTAAGAGTATAATAGATTTTTTCATGGGGTTAGGTTTATTTTAATTTCTGGATTTCTTGAGTAGCGTATACTATCATTTCATTAAAAAACGAGGTGAATTCAGCTTCAAAAAGGGGATAATGTAATTTCAGTTCTTTTGTGGCAAATTGCATTTTCGATTTATTCTTGGTACGCTGATCCATTTGATAGAGGATTTTTCCAATTCCTTCTATCGTAGCATAATTATACAACCAGTTATCCTGGATCATATATGGTAAAAATTGTTGAACTCTAAGAGGTAAGATCTCATAATTAGCTTCTAATAGATCGTAAAAGTTTTTAGTATAATCGAATAGCGGGATATTAGAATAATCACTCCAGTTCTTTGCTAAAAAATGATCGTATAAAATATCTATAATTACAGCGCTGTAATGGCCGTAGTCATCAAATAACCTATGTGTACTTAACCTTACTGTTGGGTGCTTATCTGTAAAGGTGTCTAATGCCCGATGTAAAATTATGCCCTCTTTAATTTTGCTTGGGAAGTGACTGAATTTATTCCCTTTAATAGAGTCAGCGATGAAATTTCCAATTTTTAATTCATCGATTTCTCCGGAAAGGTAAATATGTGCTAAATAATTCATGCCTCCAAGGTACTAATTAAAGCCAATTCATGTTTATTTTCTGTTAACTTTTGCGAAGGGAAGCAGAGCCATGTATATTTGCTGAAAATTTACTTTTCAATATAAAATCACAACCTGAAATCAGGTTTTTAAGAAGATACATAATTCAAAATACTATGAGTTTAATAAAATCAATCTCAGGAATTAGAGGAACTATAGGAGGAAAGCCTTCAGAAAACCTTACTCCATTAGATGCAGTGAAATTTGCAGCGGCTTATGGAACCTGGCTTAAGAGTGAAAATTCTAAACAAAAACTAAAGGTTGTAATAGGTAGAGATGCTCGTATTTCCGGCTCCATGATCCAGCAATTGGTAATGAATACGTTAGTTGGCCTTGGGATAGATGTTGTAGATCTTGGTCTTTCTACCACCCCAACTGTTGAGATTGCAGTGCCTTTGGAGAAAGCCGATGGTGGAATAATTCTTACTGCCAGCCATAATCCAAAACAATGGAACGCGTTAAAACTTCTAAATAATAAGGGAGAGTTTTTGAATGGAGCAGAGGGAGTGAAAATCCTAAATTATGCAGAGCAAGAAGATTTTGTTTTTGCTGAAGTGGATGATCTGGGAGAAATTACCGTAATAGACGATTATATAGATAGACATATTGAGGAGGTTCTTAAACTGAAACTTGTGGATGCTGAAATCGTTAAGAATGCAAAATTTAAAGTGGTTGTAGACGCTGTAAATTCTACAGGAGGGATTGCCATTCCAGCACTTCTTAAAAAATTGGGAGTAGAGGTCGTAGAACTATATTGTGAACCAAATGGGCATTTTCCGCATAACCCGGAACCCTTGAAGGAACATTTAGGAGATATTTGCAAGTTAGTAGCTCAAGAAAAGGCAGATCTTGGAGTAGTTGTAGACCCCGATGTAGATAGATTAGCGTTCATAGATGAAAAAGGTGAGATGTTTGGTGAGGAATATACTCTTGTTGCTTGTGCAGATTATGTGCTTGGCAAAACTCCGGGAGATACTGTGAGTAATTTATCTTCCTCCAGAGCGCTTAGAGATCTTACTAATAGACACGGAAATACGTATAGGGCAAGTGCTGTTGGGGAAGTGAATGTGGTAGAATTAATGAAAGAGAGCAACGCCGTGATTGGGGGTGAAGGGAATGGTGGTATTATCTATCCGGAATCTCATTATGGCCGTGATAGTTTAGTTGGTGTCGCTTTGTTCTTGACATATTTAGCAGAAAAGAAAATGACTGTTTCTGAAATTAAACAAAGCTACCCAATGTATTACATGAGTAAGAATAAAATTGAATTAACACCAGATTTGGATGTAGATGCTATTCTTGAAAGTGTAAAAGAAAATCACGCATCAGAAGAAATATCTACGGTGGATGGTGTGAAAATAGATTTTGCTGAAAATTGGGTGCACTTAAGAAAATCTAATACAGAGCCAATAATCAGAATTTATACAGAGGCTAAAAGTCAGCAGGAGGCAGATTCGCTTGCCGAGAAAATGATAGCGGAAATTAAAGCGATCGTAGCTTAAGTTCTAGGAAATACAACGGCATCATTTGGGATGGGAGCATCTTTATGTTTCCATCTTTTATGTGTCCAAAGATAATATTCCGGTTTTTCTTTAATTTGTTTTTCCAACTCCGTTAGAAACTTATTGGTGATCTTGAATTGTGGTTCTTGTGCTGCCTTATCTGTAATAGGAATGAAAGTAGCTTCATAAAAACCTCTTTTTTTCTTTTCTACATGAAGATACATTACAGTCATATCTAAGTTCTTGGCTAATTTTTCTGACCCGAAAAATATAGGAACTGTGGTACCCATAAATTCCGACCAATATTTAGCTCGTCCCAGTTTTGGAGATTGATCTGCAACTATGGCATAGACCCCTAAAATCCCTTTATCCTGATTGCTTTTTATGGTTTTGGTAGCTTGAGAAGAAGTGATTAATTCGCCATCAAATCTTCCGCGAATATCCTTAGCCATTTTATCGAAATGAGGATTTTGCACCTTTTTATAAATTCCGTAACCTTTGTAGTCTAATCCATAAAGTTGTAAGGCATTCACCCATTCGTAACTCGCATAATGCCCACAAATAAGAATAATACTTTTATTCATATCCCGAATCCTTTCAATTTCATGAATATTGGTAAAAGTGAATCGTTTTTTTAATTCCTCGTTGGGGATAGAGATACTCTTTACCATTTCCAGAAACATGTCGCACATATGGCTGAAAAATTTCTTGCTTATAGCCTTATATTCTTCCATAGATCTATTAGGAAGAGCAAGTTGTAAGTTTTGGATCACAGTTTTTCTTCTATATCCAATTACATAATAAACAAGGAGAAAAATTAGATCTGAAACTTTATAAAATAGCCAAAACGGAAATTTAGAAATGATCCATAAAAATGGGTAGACTAACCAGAAAACTAATCGCTGCATCAACAAAAAATTTAGGCAAATATATGCTATATTTGGCACTAAACGGAAGTATCTATGGGAGATTTAAGCTTGATAACTATTATTATCATTGCAGTAAATGTTATAATTTCATTCAAAGGTTTTAAAGACCGTATCTTTTTTGAAAAATATAAATTCAACATTGGGGATATTAAAAGAGGATCTAAATACCAGATCTTTACTTCCGGATTCCTTCATGTAGATACTTCCCACTTGTTTGTAAACATGCTAACCTTATATTTCTTTGCAAATGTGGTTATCTACGATCTAGGATCCCTTGGTTTTATAATTGTGTATTTAGCAAGTTTGATCCTTGGGAATCTTCTAAGTTATTTCTTTCATAAAAATGATGATAATTATACAGCAGTCGGCGCGAGTGGTGCAGTAATGGGGATCTTATATTCTGCAATACTTTTAAGACCAGATATGATGCTGGGCTTGTTTTTTATTATTCCTATTCCTGCATATGTGTTTGGAATTGGTTATTTGTTGTACACCATATATGGAATGAAAAAGAGACTTGGGAATATTGGTCACGATGCTCATTTTGGTGGCGCAGTTGGAGGCTTTGTATTAACAGTGGTATTGGCGCCTTGGATTCTCGAGCAACACCTGTTAATGGTTATTTTACTTGCAATCCCAATCGTAATATTGTTTGTTCTTCAAAAATTCGGAAAGATATAAATTGGTATCCTTCTTGTAATACAGTCTTAAAACCAATAAAATCGACTATTATGAAATCAATTTTAATACTTTTTACAGCCTTAAGCACTTTAGGGCTGCAAGCACAACAAATTAATAATATAACTCCTGCAATTACCGTGAATGGGGAAGGGATCGTTAAAGTAATTCCAGATGAGGTAGTAATAAAATCTAGGATCGAGCATGATGGAGACAACCCACAAGAGGTGAAAAAGCAAAACGATGCCGTGGTAGATGCGGTGATCAAATATTTGAAATCTGAAGGGATTCCCGAAAAAAATATTCAAACCGATTATGTGAATTTGAATAAGAACTATAATTACGACAATAAGACCTATAGTTATGTTGCCAATCAGGCAATTTCAATAAAATTAGACGATTTAAAGAATTATGAAAAGATCATGAGCGGATTGCTAAAAGTGGGTCTCAATAGAATTGATGGCGTACAATTCAAATCTTCTGAAATGGAGAAATATATGACAGAGGCTAGAAAAAAGGCAGTTATTAATGCAAAGAATAAAGCTTCAGAATATGCTTCTGCTCTTAACCAAGCTATAGGAAAAGCAATTAGCATTAGTGAGGTGCAAACCAGTAATTATCCACCTATGTACAGAATGAACGAAATGAAAGCAAGTTCAGATGCTGGAGGACAGGAAACTATTGCTCCGGGGGAAATGGAAGTAACTGCAAATGTTACTGTTGCCTTCGAATTGAAATAATACGTTTCAAAACCACATAAAAAAAGCTACTGTTATTTACAGTAGCTTTTTTTTATTCAAAATCTATTCTCACTACCATCCGAAAATCTTCTTCTTGTATGTATTGAATGTCAAACTGAGCTTGTCGAAGTTCTTTAGACCTCGAATTTAAATTAGGTTTCGACAGGCTCAACCTGACAATTCCTTCTTTTAGCACAAAACATAATCGGCTCTGGCGAAATTATTTTTCAATTAATTCTTTCACCTTCGCTTCTAAAGCTGCACCCCTTAGGTTTGTAGCTACTATTACGCCTTTTTCATCCAGTAGGAATGCTGCAGGGATCGCTCTCACATTATATAATTTTGCAACTGGATCGTTCCAAAACTGTAAGTTAGAAACATGGTTCCAGGTTAGTTTATCTTCTTCTATGGCATTTACCCACTTATCTTTTTGTCCTTCTCTATCTAGAGAAACTCCTATTATATTGAAGCCCTTATCGTGATATTTATTATACACCTTTACAACATTAGGATTCTCAACTCTACATGGTTTACACCAAGCTGCCCAGAAATCTACTAAAGTCACTTTTCCTAAAACATTTTTAAGTTCAATTTCTTCACCCTGCGGATTAGGAGCTTTAAATTCCGGAGCTTTACTTCCAATTTCTACACGGCTTCTTTTGTCTAAATTTTCTTTTAATGACTTACCAATAGAGGTTTGTTTAAGATTGTCTGAAAGATTAGCGAAAAGCTCTTTTACCTCATTCGCAGATGCTCCCATATTAATCATGTCTGTTAGCACAAGAAGTGAAACAAAATTCTCAGGATTTTCTTTAGTTACTTTTTTCTTATAAGCCAGATCACTGTTTCTAAGAGCTTCCTCTTCTTTCTGTAAATTAGCCATGGCTGAAGAATCTTTTGTAGATGTAGCCTGTGCACGAAGGTCGGTTCTTATTCTCATAACCTTAGTGTTTAGCTCTTTAATGTGACCTAAATAAGCTTGAAGAAGTTTGTTTTCTTTACCTCCAGTAACTAGAGAAGTCTGAATACTATCTTTATATATCTGGAAATCTATAGGTTCATTTTCAGAGATAAATAATACATTTCCTCTTACTCCTTCTACCGTGATAAAGTTTAAATTAGAATTTGTTATCTCAGGAAGATCAATCATAAATTTCCCATCTTTTACTGAAACAGAATCTAATTTTGTAGGTTGATTATTTGCATCAAGTTCAGAGAGGTAAATCATCTTTCCATCTTCAATATCTGCAAGATTTCCGGAAATAGAATAACCCTCTTTTTTCTTGGCACAGCCAATAATGGTTAGTAATGCTATAACTGCTAAAAGTTGTTTCATTTTTAAATTTGTTTTCAGCAAAAATACATAACTCCCCGTGGATTGAGGAATTAAGTTTGTAAAAAAATGTTAATTTCAAGGCCATACTTATGGAGCCATAAAAGAAATGGTAATTTTAAGCATTAAATTAAATTATGAAAAATCAGCTTCAGGATTTTCCTTTAGAAATTAAGATTAGTTTCCACAAAATTATTGAAGAGTATAAACTTCAAATAGAGGAGGAGCAAAGCAGTATATCTAAGGATTACATGATCAAGGTGTTAGACTATGTATCTTCATTTCCAAAATTGGAAGAGGGGATAGAAGATCCTAATGATTTAAATAAATACAAGGATGTAATTAAGATCCTTCTGGATGAGTTATTTCCAAATATTTTAAGTAAAAACGAAATAAAAGCGGCTTCCATACCTTTTCATAATTTAATTTTTAATACTTCTAAGCGCTTTAAAAAGATCTTAGAAAATGCTGGTGAAGAATTTGAACTTTCCATGAGAAATTTGAATGAAGATATGTTCTATATCTATGGTTGTATTCTAATTCTTAACCATCATTACGGTTATAAAATAGATTTCTCCAGACCATTATATTATGATATTCCAGATTCCAAAGGAATATTGAAGCATTATAGGTTGGCTTTGAATGCCGATTTTATAGATATAGAAAAAGGAAAGAACGCAATAGATATAACAGATGATGATGTAGATCTTTTAATACAAAACATTGAAGATGTAGAGTTTTGGAAAAAGAAATTCCCACCATTAAGCTGGATCTTTAAGGGTTTTGTAATTATAAACCTTACAGATGTTACGGTAGACGATGCAATCTCCGATCTAAAATCCACTCTTCTTCACAAGGAAACCTCCGATGAGGAAGAATTGATGAAATTTCAGGAAATTTTTCAATCCATATATAAGCTCCCGGATATAAGAGTGGGCTTTACTGTTTTTAATAAGGACAGAATGATATTCGAAAAAATGGATAATCGAGATTCTTTTAGTTTTATTTTGAATGATAAGGCTGAGAATGATTGTAAAAAAAGTGTTTGTGATGATACCTTTAAAAAACTTATTGAAGATCAAAACTATTTTGCCATTACCAATGTAGAACGCTATGCGAAGGAAACCAATAATAATATTTTATCACAAAATCTACTTAAAAATAATGTGATGAGTTGTGTGTTTGCTCCTATTGCCGTAGAAAATGAGTTGTGGGGTGTTTTGGAATTAGTGTCTTACAGAAAAAATGAACTAAATAGTATAAATGCCATAAAACTGGATGATATACTGCCTTACATAGTTACTTCAGTAGAGCGAAACAGAAGTGAGTACGAGAATAAAATTAAGGCGGTGATCCAGAGCGAATGTACCGCTATACACCCAAGTGTTTTATGGATATTTGACAGAGAGGCAAAGCAATTTATTAAAGATCAGAACAAAGATGGCTTGGCTTCCTTTAAGGATATTTCCTTTAAAGATGTATACCCACTTTATGGACAAATTGATATTGTAGGTTCTTCGGAGGCACGAAATACAGCAATTCAAAACGATCTGATGAATCAGTTAGAGGAAATAGAGCATATTATAGACACTGCTTACCAGATTGAAAAAATGCCAATTTATGATCAGGTACGATTTAGAATAACAGATTTTAAGGAAGATCTACTGGATACCTTAAATGCTTCTAGCGAGCAACGAGTTTTTAATTTACTTCAAAAAGAAGTGAATCCATTGATGGATCATTTGAAAACCCAGTCGGAGGAACTAAAGGAATTAGTAGTTAATTACCAAAAACAATTAAATCCTGAGACAGGGATTATATACCATCATCGTAAAAATTATGACGATACCGTGCAGCACACCAATAGAACGATGGCTAGATTTTTAGATAAAAAACAATTAGAAGCTCAAAAAATATATCCGCATTATTTTGAAAGATACAAAACTGATGGGGTGGACCATAACATTTATATTGGTGCGTCATTAACAAATAATAAGCCGTTTAATGAGGTGTATTTGTACAATCTTAGACTATGGCAATTGGCCACTATGTGTGAGATGGAAAACAAATTTTATAAGCTTCAAACCGATACACCGATCCAATTAGATGCTGCATCATTAATATTGGTTTTTAATAGCACATTATCCATTAGATATAGAATGGATGAGAAAAAGTTTGATGTAGATGGAACTTATAATGCGCGATACGAAATTATTAAAAAGCGAATAGATAAGGCTTTTATAAAAAATACAGAAGAACGAATTACTCAAAAAGGTAAAATTGCCATTGTCTATTCCCAAAGTAGCGATGAGCGCGAATATTTAAGATATATTAAATACTTGCAGATTAAACAATATCTTGGGGATGAGGTGGAATTATTGGAGCTGGAAGATGTGCAGGGAGTAATTGGATTAAAAGCAATCCGGGTGAATATATTATATCACCCAGATGATCAAGCTTTTGAAAAGGCCATTACGTATGATGGTCTTATAGATTATTTAAGATAAAAAGCAACTACAAAACTCAGCACTGAAGCTATTATACCTACCATAAATACGGTATAAGTAAGTCTTAAAAGCATGTATTTTCTATGTAACACTTTTCCTAATAAGTGAAGATCCAGCATAAGAGATTCGTAGACATAATCTTTGTCCTTTATTATCTCATTGATTCCCCATTTAAACTGTTCGAATGGCATTTTATGGAAATTTCCAAAAAACAGCAAATTTATATCTCTATTTTCTACCTGTTCTTTTGTGAATTCCCCGGTAGTCACATTAGGTCTGGTAGACATAATAGACAATACTATAGAAGCAACGCTAAAGATCACCAAAATCAACGTAGGGATTAATAAATGCTTATTTGTAACTGCATCTAACTTTGGGATGATATTCGCCAAGGCAAGGGAGATAATAATTGCATTTACAGAAAGTAGAATGTTTGCCTTGGTATCGGCAATATCACTAAGTTTTATATGATTCCTTAGAGTTACCCTAAATAAGCTTTGTATACTTCTTTCCGGATTATTATTCTTATACTCAGCTTTAAGGCGTGCTTTCGTTTCTTCCTTTTTTAGTTTCTGAACATTTTTTGTTTGCTTTTCTAATATTTCAGAAAGGTTATTGTCTTTTCCTTCCTTCCAGTTTTTAGCAGCATAATTTGTATAATAAACATGCTTATCTGTAAACAAATGAACATTCTCAGCTAACCATTCCCCAGATGTGTAATTATGAATATTTAATAATTGTAATTCTTGTCTTAATAATTCACTTGTTTCCTCAAAATATTTTTTTGAAAGATGAGAAGTATCTGCATCTTTAATGATTTTCTCCAATTTGGTTTCAGGAGTAGTTTCAAATTTCGTGGCCAAGATGCATTTTTCAACTAACTCTATGGTTTCCTTATCTACACTATTCTCCTCTAAAAAGCGTCTTGCAATTATTACACTTTCTTCCTCATGACCTATAAATTTCACGATATAACCAGTGTCGTGAAACCAAGCAGACAAGAGCAATACCTCTTCTTCTTTAACATTTAATTCCGAATTCTCAATTAATTCTTTAGTACTTTTAACCACCCGCTTCGTGTGGTTATAGTTGTGATAAATAAATGTATTTGGGAGTTTTTCCTTGAATAAATTAAGGACAAATGTGTCTACCTTATTTAATAACTCTGTCATGGAAATTTTGATTAAATATTGAGCCAAATTACAAAAAAAAACGCCTTTTAGATTTTTATGAAAAAAAATAACATTTTTCTAACTTTATTAGCCCTTTTACTATTAGTTGGATGCTCCACATACGATCCTAAATACAGAACAGGTGAACCAACCAAGGATTTTAATTACCCATCAGACAAGAAAATCGAAAAATCTTTTTATTTGCTAGGAGATGGTGGATATTCTCCTCCGGGAGGAAGCTCTGAAGGATTAATTGCGCTTAAAAATTATATGGATTCTGTTAAGGTTTCAGATAATTACACCATTCTTTTGGGAGATAATATTTATCCTGTGGGGATGCCTCCAAAAGAAAGCCAAGATCGTGAAGCTGCTGAATATAGATTGGATGCTCAATTAGATGCCTTTGAGAAATATCAGGGAAAAGTAGTAGTGATCCCCGGAAATCACGACTGGTATAATGAAGGGGTTAAAGGATTAGAGCGAGAAAGGGATTATCTAAAAGAAAAGTTAAAGGATAATTTAATTTGGGCCCCGAAGGCAGGATGTGGACTTGATGTTATTGAGATTTCTGAAAATATTCAACTTATAACAATAGATTCCCAATGGTATCTGGAGGAATGGAATAGACACCCAACAATTAATGACCACTGTCCAAAAATAAAAACACGGGAAGCTATGTTTTTAGAACTTGCTTCCGAGGTTCAAAAAAATCAGAATAAAACCATTATTATTGCCTTACATCATCCGTTGTATACCAATGGGGTTCATGGAGGACAATATGAATTCACAAGACATATTTATCCCTCTCAAAGAAATATTCCTATTCCAATATTAGGTTCCCTAGCCGCTTTAATTAGAACCAGCGGTGGTGTGTCCATTCAAGATGCACAAAATGAACGTTACAAGTCTTTAGTAAGAAGATTAGAAACGATAGCCCAAGGGTCAGAAAGATTATTGTTTGTTTCAGGCCATGAACATTCCTTGCAATATATAGAGCATGATAGTATACGGCAAATTGTTGCAGGATCGGGATCTAAAGGCTCTTTTGCTGTTTTAAGTAACGATGGATATTTTGCGTATCCAGACCAAGGTTTTGCTGTTTATGATGTTTTTGAAGACGGATCTTCCTGGGTAAGTTTTTATGGGAATGAAGATAATAAGGCTAAATTATTATATCAGAAAGAAGTCTTTTCTGTACCAAAATCTTATGATGTTTCGAAGTTAGAATCAAAGTTTCCTCAAACTATTACCACCTCCATTTATACTGAAGAAGAAACCGAAAAATCCGGATTATATGAAAGTGTTTGGGGACAACGATATAGAGATCTATATGGCGCCCAAATAAATGTAAGTGTTGCAGATCTTGATACTTTGTATGGAGGACTGAAACCAGTTATAAAAGGGGGAGGACATCAAACAGTTTCAATTAGGCTAGAGGGTCGTTTTGGTCGAGAATATAATATGCGAAGACTTAAAAAAAGTGCCGTACAGTTCTTACAAGCGGTAGCATATAAAGATACTCCTGTACAAGACCAATTAGAAAACACTATTGCAGAAGATGTTATTCAGGATTTTTATACGGCTGCCCATCCATATGCATTTCTTGCAGTTCCAACATTATCTCAAGCTATTGGACTGTATCATACCAATCCTAAGTTATTCTATGTTCCTAAACAAAGGGCATTGGAGGGGTACAATTCAGAATTTGGGGATGAACTTTATATGATCGTAGAAAGACCTGAAGATGATTGGACAGATATGGAATCCTTTGGATTGGATACTAAAGATATTTTAAGCACATCAGATATGTTAGAGAAATTAAGGAAAGACGAGAAGTATTTCCTTGATGAAAAAGCATATATAAAGGCAAGAATTTTCGATATGCTCATTGGAGATTGGGATCGCCATCAAGATCAATGGAAATGGGCAGAAGAGAAAATGGAAAATGGGAATACGCAATTTTTACCTATTCCTCGGGATCGGGATCAGGCTTTTTCTAACTTTGATGGGGCATTTTTTGGGACTTTAAGGGGTTTAACGGGTTTTGCCAGTCAGTTTGCAGTTTACGGAGACGATATAAAAGATGTGAAGTGGTTTAATACTGCTGCTACTGGATTGGATAGAACTTTACTTCAAAATGCTGGAAGAGAGGTTTGGATAGAGCAAGCGGAGTTTATTCAGAAAAATATAACCGATACAATAATTGAGGAAGCATTCTTAGAACTCCCGGAAATCACCAGAAACGAGACTACAGAATTTATAGTAAAAAGTCTGAAAGGTAGAAGAGGAAATATTGTAGATATCGCAAATAGGTATTACGATTACATGGCAAAATTAGCTATTGTAACAGGTACAGATAAAGATGATTTTGTAGAAATTGAACGATTAGGAGAGGGGAAAACACGAATCACCATTTCACGAATAAAGGATGGGAAGAAAGCAGATCTGGTAAGTGATAAAACTTATAATAAGGGAGATACAGATGAGATCTGGTTATATGCCCTGGATGATGACGATGTTATAAGTGTTAAAGGGGAGGCAAAGAATGATTTAATCTTTGTACGTGTGATAGGAGGACAGAATAATGATGTCTATAGAGTAGAGGAGAATAGTGGAAAAAAGGTTAAGATCTACGATTATTTAAGTAAACCCAGTACGGTAGAATCTTTGGGAAATGCGAGAATAAGATATAGAGATAACTATGTTCAGAACACCTTCGATAAAGATAGGAAGACCTATAAAGCTGGATCTATAACCCCTGGACTTGGATACAACCCAGATGATGGATTTAAAATAGGATTTCAACTTATAAAAACAGTAAATGGTTTTAAAAGAAACCCATTTACAACAAGGAATATTTACAGTTTAGCATATTACTTTGCCACTAAGGGCTTTGATGCAAGTTATCAGGGCGAATTCGCGAATATTATAGGGAACTTTAATTTACAGGTAGGGGCAAATTTTTCCAGTCCTAATGCTTCCTACAACTTCTTTGGTTTCGGGAATGAAACAGCAAATTTCGATAATGATTTACATTACGACTATAACCGAACTAAAATAGGTAAAGCCGGCATTAAGTTTGGGTTTGATAGAAAATCAGCTTTCGGTAGTTATTTTGGTTATATGGCCAATTTTGAAGGTATTAAGGTAGAGGAATCTGAAAACAGATTTATTACTGAAGATTTTATAACAAATGATCCTAACTTATTCGAAAGAAAATTCTTTGGTGGATTGGATGGAACTTACCGTTATGAGAGTTATGATAAGGATTTGAACCCTAGCCGAGGAATGAAATTTGAATTAAATGGTGGTGGAAAAATAAATCTGGAAGATCCGGATAGATATTTTGGATACATTAAGCCATACTTAGGATTTTATAATGCACTTTCCAAAAACAGGAAATTAGTTTTGAAATCTCAAGTTCAGGCTCATTTTAATATTGGAGAAAATTATGAGTTTTATCAGGCTGCAGTAATTGGAGGGAATACGGGCTTAAGAGGATATAGACAAAATCGATTCTCAGGAAAAACAGCTTTTGCTTCCGGGGCAGATCTGCGATATAGTTTTAATCAATTTAAAACTTCCTTTTTACCATTCCAAATTGGAATATATGGTGGCTTTGATTTCGGTAGGGTTTGGACAGAAGAAATTAATAGTAAAAAATGGCATGATAGCTATGGTGGAGGATTTTGGATAAATAGTGCTGAGGCAATAAGTGCTAATTTCAGCCTATTTAGAAGTGAAGAAGATACGAGATTCACCTTCGGCTTCGGATTTAAGTTTTAAATAAATAAATGAAGACAAAAAAAGCCATTGCAAGTTACTGCAAGGGCTTTTTTTGTCTTCATTTCTAAATTTATTCTTTCTCTTTTTCTGGACTATTTATCGATAGTTTATTTGTAAAATCGATAGTTCTAATTGGGAACGGAATGTTGACCCCGTTTTTATCAAAGGCTTTCTTAATTGCTAGTATAGCTTTACTCCTTGCCATTAATACATCTCTATTTCTAGTAACATCTGTCCAGAAACGAACCACAAAATTAATAGAGCTATCTCCAAATTCTTCATACATGAATTCCACTTCTTCATTTCCTCTCTGCGGAAATATAGCCTCTAAACTCTCGGTAGTTATTTTTTGAACCATCTCCAAATTACTTTTATAACTAACTCCGCAGTTTACCATTACCCTTGATCTGGCTGTTCTGGTGAAATTCTTAAATGGCTCTTCTACAATTTTTGAATTTGGAATCATCACATAATTATTGTCCGATTCTTTTACCACAATATTACGCAGGTTTATTTCCACTACTTCCCCTGAATATCCATTAGTTACTACCCAATCCCCAATTTGTAATTCTGGTAAGAAACTTAGGATCACTCCGCTAAATGTATTACTAAGTGTACCCTGTAATGCAAGTCCAATTGCCAAACCAACCACCCCGGCTCCAGCAAGCACAGAGGTTAGGACCTTATCTAAATTAAGAAGTCCTAAAGCAATAAAGAACCCAAGAAGTACGATGAGGACCTTTACAACTTTCATTGAAATTTGCCTTATAGAATCTTGAGAACCTTTTCTTTTAAGTAATTTATCTACCAGTTTTGCTGCATATTTCGCAATAAACATGAATAATATAAAAACGACTATAGCAAGCAGGAAATTTGGTAGGTTGAGAATTAAGGAGTCTAGCCAAGTAGCCATTTTGTCCCATAAACCTTTAATGGATTCATTTAAATTGAAGTCTTTAAACATGCAGTATATTTAGATTTATAAGGTTTTATGAGAATCGCTGGTTTTCATTTTCCATGCATCTAACATCCAACTGGTTTTTTCAAGCTCTCCTATATACCCTCCAATTAGATCTATGGTTCCTTCGTCCCCACCTTTATCTGCTACCTCAGCTACTTTACGTAATTGCTTAAGAATGATTCCGTGATCTTCCAACAACGTACTAATCATTTGTGAATCAGAAAGATCAGATTTAGATTCTTTTACATTAGAAGTTTTTAAATATTCACTCAAATTACTAATTGGTTGATAACGTAAGGTAAGAATTCTTTCCGCTATTTCATCCACCTTCAGTTTAGCATCCTCATATAACTCTTCAAATTTCTCATGAAGATCAAAGAAATTCTTTCCAATTACATTCCAATGAAAGTTTCTAAGTTTTTGATAGTATAAGTGGTAATCGGCTAAAAGAATATTTAGCTCTTGTACCGTTAGTGCTGTTTTTTTATCGTTTAATCCTAAATAGTTCATAGTTTTTATTTATTGATTTGTGTATTATCATGTAAAAATATGATAGTGGTATGTGTTTTGCAATTTTGATTTGTGGTTTAATACAACTTTAACGAGAAATTTATTCAGTTGTTCTATTGGATTTAAGATCCAACTTTGACATTAATTCTTTGGAAATCTGCCCACCTGAAATTCCGTACCCATCCACCAAGGTGCCTTTTTTACCATCTTTGGTATGGATGCAATATAAAATTGCATTATCATCTGGATTACTCATCCCTTCAAATCTTAAGACTTTATCTACTTCAAAATCATCAACATGATATTTAGAGCATTCAGATTTAAGTTCGATCTGTTCATCCATTAAATTAAAATCGTATTCATAACCTTCTTCTAGTTTCAATATATTTATTGCTTGAGATAACGTGCCGTAATCTTTCATTTTTATTTTAATTAGAATTTAGTTTGAAGTTACAGCCAAGCTACTCTAAAAGCAAATTGGAATGCTGGTTTAGTATAAGTTTAACTCACGAGCAGAAGCTATTATTCTTTATTATTTCTTTTAAAAAGAGCGAACGGAATAGCGAAAAATATAAACAAATACCAACCCGTTAAGATCCCTATTAATGTAATTAGAGCTGCAACTATATAGAGCCAGTAAGTTTTAATGAAATTCATAATGCTAATAAGATAAGGATTAGAAGAAAAATATAAAGCAGCCAAAATCTTTGTGGCTTTTCGGGATCTTTCCCGAAAAGGGTAATTGTGGCTTTATAGTAGAAATCTCTATTCTTCGCAATATGATTATAGCCAAGATCACTTATCTTTTCGAACCAATCATTTTTGGAATACAACAGATGCCATTTTTTGTTT
>JAGXIJ010000027.1 GCA_024635675.1 Gillisia sp. | reverse complement strand
TTTGTCAAGGGCAAAATAAACAGTTGCTATATAATGTTAGGGGATTGCCACAGTCCTTGCTTAATAATCCCGGCGCTAATGTAAACTTCGATGCACATATTGGAGTTCCTTTATTTTCTAAATTCCATATTTCTGCAGGTTCCTCAGGATTAAATTTGTTCGATATTTTTGATGAGTCAAAGCCAGATGTCAATAAAAAGGTAAGTGCCGCAATTAGAAGATTAACCAGAAACGATTATTTCACTCTTCATCAACAATTAGAAATACTTTCCTTTGGATGGAGACTGGATAATGGGCAATATCTTTCAGCAGGGGTATATCAAGAAATGGATATGTTTGCTTATTTCCCTAAAGATCCTGTATTGTTGGTTAACGAAGGAAATAACGCCTATTTAAATGAACCCTTCGATTTTTCTGATGTTTCCTTTACCGGAGAAATAATGACCGTTTACCATTTGGGAATCAATAAAAGAATAAATAACAAGTTGACAATTGGCGCTAGAGGGAAATTATATTCAGGGATCTTTAATGTTTCCAGTGTAAATAATAAAGGAAGGTTTATAACAAGAGACGATCCCAATACCCCCAATTTTTATAGACATTTTGCTGAAAATATAGATATACGTGTAAATACTTCAGGTTATGCTTCTTTGAATAACACGGGGATGACTGTGCAAGAATCCACTGCAGACTTATTAAAACGATCCTTTTTTGGTGGGAATATTGGCGCTGGATTAGATCTTGGAGCAACTTATAATCTGGAGGAGAATATTAGGATTACAGGATCTGTTTTAGATATTGGAATTATGTACCAGCAGCACGATGTAGAAAATTATTTGTATTATGGTAATTATGAAACAGATGGAATAGAGCCTTTGTTCCCGGATGTGCCTCCTAACAATAATACCATTCCCTATTGGGATCTTTTTGAGGATGAGGTTGATAGAAATTTAAAGGATGAGACCGTAAATGAAAATTACACTACCTGGAGACCTGTAAAATTTAATGCGGCTGTGGAATTTGGGTTTGAGGAGATGTACGAGGTTTGTAATTATAGAAGATCCTATAAAAGAAGAAATTATAATCTTATTGGAGTCCATTTGTTTGGAGTTAAGCGTCCCAGAACTATGAATTATGCTTTAACCACTTATTACGACAGAAAATTCTCCAATAACTTTCGGGCGAAAGTATCTTATACTGTGGATGATTTTTCATATTACAACATAGGTTTGTTGCTTTCAACTAAAATTAAAAAATTTAATTTTTACATTGCAGCAGATAATTTGGTTGGTTATTTTAATCTCGCAAAATCACAAAGCGCATCTATACAATTTGGAATGCAATTTATAATCAAAAAATAATGAAAAAGACTTATTTAATTTTCACACTGTTAGTTGGAATTTGCTTTACGACCATAGGTCAGAATTTAAATTCTTACAAATATGTGGTAGTGCCTGAGCAGTATGATTTTTTAAAAGAATCAAATCAATATCAATTGAATGAACTCACAAAATTTCTATTCGAAAAATATGGTTTTAATGCTATTTTAGTTACTGATGAAAAGCCTTTGGATTGGGCACAAGAATCTTGTAATTCATTATATACCGATATTAAAGAAGACAGCCGTTTATTTGTGACTAAGCTTCAGCTGGTTTTAAAGGATTGTAGGAATCAAGTTTTATTCACTTCTGAAGAAGGAAGCAGCAGAGAAAAGGATTATAAGAAAGCCTATCAGGAAGCGCTTAGAAATGCATTTAAATCTATAGATGCCGTCGATTACAAGTATGAGAAGAATTCAGAAAAAGCTATAAAGGAAATTTCTGTTCAACAAAAACAAAAGAATACAGATCCTGTAATAGAAAAAGAACAAGAAACTAAGGTGGAAGAGGTAATCATATCTGCCATTCCAAGGGAAACAGAAAAAGTTGCTAAAGGTTTAGATTCAAAATCTAATAAAAAAGATTTTGTTTCCGGTGAAATGGAATTTTATCTTTTAAGTACAGATTTTGGTTTTCAGTTATATCAAAATAAAATGCAGGAGCCATTTGCTAAACTGATAAAAACACAAAGCCCGAATAATTTTATTTATTCCACGATCCAAAATCAAGGCATAGCATATTTTGATAAGAATGGAAATCTAATTGTAGAAATTATAAATATCCAGGATAATTCCACTTCAATTAAAATCTACGAATCCAAGAATTAACCAAATTTTCGCTTATGTGCAAGTGATTACTTTTAACTAGCTTTAATCAGGTTTTTCGTCCTGCTGAAACCTATGATAAAAAAATACCTGGGGTAGGTAGGATAGTGATGTATTTAATGAAATATGTCAATGCTAGTTACTTATTGTCAAACTGTCCCGAAGTTTGATGTTTTTACTTAAAAAAGTCTGCGACAAGCTCAGACTGACATTATGGTGAGCAAACGGATATACACAAAATTAGTAATTGTACTTGTTTTTCCAACGTTTCTTTAAGAATTCCCGTTGAGCTTGTTCTCTCTGATTATTTCCGGGATTATAAAACATGGTATCTTTAACCTCTTCAGGAAGAAATTCTGCTTCAGCAAAATTATTTTCATAATTGTGAGCATATTTATAATTGTCCCCATATCCAAGGTCTTTCATCAACTTAGTTGGAGCATTTCTTATGGGTAAGGGTACCGATAAATTTCCGGTCTCTTTCACAATACTTTGTGCAGCATTAATTGCTGCATAAGAAGCATTACTTTTGGGTGAAGTCGCAAGATAAATTGCACACTGGCTCAATATGATTCTTGACTCCGGAAATCCAATAGTTGTAACTGCTTGAAAAGTGTTATTAGCCATGATTAAGGCAGTTGGATTGGCATTTCCTATATCTTCACTAGCAGCAATAAGCAATCGACGTGCGATAAACTTTACGTCTTCGCCTCCCTCGATCATTCTAGCTAGCCAATAAACAGCTCCATTAGGGTCGCTTCCTCGTATAGATTTTATAAATGCTGAAACAATGTCGTAATGTTGTTCCCCGGTTTTATCATAAAGTACAGTGTTCTGTTGAACTTTTTCCAGCACCAATTCGTTTGTGATCTCGATTGGTCCTTCTACTGAGTTCACTAATAATTCGAAAATGTTTAATAATTTTCTGGCATCTCCTCCGCTTAATCTTAAAAGGGCTTCGGTTTCAGTGAGCTTAATCTCCTTCTTTTTTATTTCTACATCTTCTTTTATAGCCCGATGTAGCAATGCTATTAGATCTTCTTTTTCGAAAGCCTTTAGAACATAAACCTGACATCTTGAAAGTAGGGCAGAGATCACCTCGAAACTCGGGTTTTCTGTAGTAGCTCCAATTAAGGTAACCCAACCTTTTTCCACAGCACCTAATAAAGAATCTTGCTGAGATTTGCTGAATCTATGGATCTCATCTATAAATAAAATTGGGTTTTTAGTGGTGAAAAGACCTTCTCCTTTCTTGGCACGATCTATTACTTCCCTAATGTCTTTTACACCGCTATTTATGGCGCTTAATGTGTAAAAGGGTCTATCGCTTTCTGTAGCTATAATATTGGCAAGAGTGGTTTTCCCAACGCCCGGAGGTCCCCATAAAATTAATGAGGGGATCATTCCTTGTTTAAGCTGCTGTGTTAACGCGCCATTTTTCCCTATTAAATGCTGCTGACTTAAATAATCGCTTAATTTTTTGGGTCTTAATCGTTCTGCAAGAGGTTCATTCATTTCACAAAGGTAGGAAATCAGGTTTCAATTTTATTAAAATTAAGCTAGTGTTGACAAATTGGCAAAAGAGTAAATTATGCATAGCTTTTGCTTATGTAGAGGGTGTGTTTTAATAAGATAGGATTTAGGAGCTTTATTAAGATCTATATTATAAATTAGTTATATGCTGAAAGAACGTCAACCATTTGATTTTTCTACTGGAGTAATAGGATATCCGCTATTATTCATAATGCTTATATGGATAGTTTTCTGGTTCGAGATCCGGTTTGGATTCGATTTTAATCATTTTGGGATTCAACCAAGAACGGTAAAAGGATTAAGAGGAATTCTTTTTTCACCATTTATTCACTCAGATATTAAACACCTTTTTCATAATACAATCCCGCTTTTTGTATTATCTATGGCGCTTTTCTATTTTTATAGAAGCATTAGCTGGAAAGTATTATTGGTAGGACTGCTCTTAACTGGAATTTTCACTTGGGGTATTGGCAGACCTGCCAACCATATAGGAGCGAGTGGAGTTATCTATTTATTAGCCTCGTTTTTGTTTTTTAAAGGGATATTTTCAAAATACTATAGGTTAATAGCCCTTTCCCTCATTGTGGTTTTTCTTTATGGTGGGCTGCTTTGGTTCATTGTTCCTGTAGATCCAAAAATTTCTTGGGAAGGGCATTTATCTGGACTTGCAGTGGGACTGCTTCTAGCATCCATATTTCAGCAAAAAATTGTAAAGAAACCCAAATACGAATGGGAGAAAGACGATTATAACCCCGAAAATGATGAATTCATGAGCCATTTTGATGAAAATGGCAATTTCATAGAAAGGAGCAAAGAGGAAGAATCAGACGATCTGGATTCGACCTACAATTATATATTTAAAGAGAATAAAGAGGATTAGCTTAAGAGCGTTGTCTTACTATTTCATATAAGAAAGCACCACAAGCTACAGAAACGTTTAAAGACCCGATACTTCCAAACATTGGTAATTTAGCCTTATCGTTAACGATCTTTAATACAGAAGGGTTAATACCTCTTCCTTCACTCCCCATTACTAAGGCAGTAGGCTTGTTTAATTCTGTTTCGTAGATAGATTGATCGCATTTCTCTGTGGCAGCCACTACATTCACACCAGATCCCTGGAGGTAATAAATAGCATCTTTAATGTGGTTTACTTTACAAATGGGAATATTGAAGACCGCACCTGCTGAAGTTTTAACAGTATCGGCATTTACTGGTGCTCCACCTTTATCTTGAACTATTATGGCATGAACCCCACAACATTCTGCAGTCCTTATAATAGCACCAAAGTTTCTGGCGTCTGTAATCTGGTCTAAAAGTAAAAATAGGGGAGTGGTTTCTTCGTTAGCCAAAACTTCTTGAACCACATCTTCCATTTCTCGAAATTCAATAGGTGAGATCTTAGCTACTACCCCTTGATGATTTCCTTGGGTAAGTTTCTGTAATTTTTCAACAGGAACATAGGAGATATTAAAACCTTGTTTCCCAAGCAATGACAACAATTCCTGGAATAGTGGGTTATTCAAACCTTTTTGAATATAGATCTTGTCGATATTCTTTTCACTTTGAATAGCTTCCATCACGGTTCTTATTCCAAAAATTGTACTTGTATCTTCCATAAGCGCAAAGATAGAATAATTAAAAAATAACCAATAAAAAAACCCACCTCGTTAGAGGTGGGTTTTTAAATTTTAAAATACTAAGTGATTGTGATTATTATCTCCAAGCTCCATTTATCACTTGAACTTGGATAATCTTAATTATTCGTCACATAAATTTAATGCAATTTCTCCGTCAGTTGGAGAAGGTCCGCCATCAGCTACTAAATTACCGCTAGGAGCATAAATTTGAAAAGTAGTCTCACTAGGATAATCTCCTGAAGTCCATGAAAATGAAAGAGAACTTGTACCGTCAGGTACAGTTACTGTTGCTGTAGCATCAGTATACTGTGAAGTTCCAACCTCTGCACTATTTCCACTACCTACAGTCCATAAATCTGGAATACTATAATCGGTACTATTGCCATCAATAGTTACAGTGATTTTAGAACCTTGCCACCCATCTCCATATGAATCTTGCATATCAATTTTATAATCCCCCGTAAAAGGACTAGCTGGAATACAAAGCATTCCTGCTAAATATACATAAGGAGATTGAAAATAAGATCCTTCTAAACTCCCACTTGCATCAGCAGAACTAAAAGTTCTTCCATCAGTAAGAACCACTTCAAATCGGAAATTAAATGTATCTCCACCCTTGTATTGACCACTAGATAAACCTAGAGATTCAACAGCCTCGGCTAAGGTAACTGAGACAGCTATACTTGGAAGCCCATTGGCACTTGTTGTAAATACAGATTTAGCATATGATGCGAACAGTATTTCTGGTTTTGAATTGTTTACTCCATCATCCTTATTATCTGTATAGCTTAGATAAAGATCTACTTTTTGTAATAAATCACCTTTTTCTTCATCTTGTTCTTCTATCACCACTCCCCAGGTTGAAGAAGGGTCAAATAGATTGAAATTGGTGCTCGTACGTTCTAGAGTTCTAAGTACCGCACCATATGTTTGGCCGTCAAAAACATCGTATATAGCATTATCAGGCTCTTCACAACTTATCGTGGTAGCTAAAGCAAATGCTAATATTATTATTTTATTTATAGATTTTTTCATCTTTAATGTGTTTTATTAGTTAGCAATTGGGAAACCTGGTGAAGCAGGGTTGTTATCCCAGAAAACTTGAACATCTACACCATCCTTTTGCATTGCATTTGAATTTGTGTTCGCATAGGTAGCAGGGTAGAAGAAAGAACGTATATAACCTCCTGGATTTGGTTCAATGTTTGGTTGTAATGTTGTAGGATACCCAGTTCTTCTATAGAAATTATAAGCATCTGTTCCATTCCCGAACATTGCAACGAAATATTGCATTGCAAGTATATCCCATTTGTCGTCAGTAGTACCTGCATCCCATTCAGCTTCAAGATCTTGATTAAACATATCTATATAATCAGACATAAGAGCAAGTGCTGGTCCTTCATCAGCTGTTCCAAAAAGCCAATCAAACCTTTCAGTAGTGGGAGCAAAATTAACCACTTTATCTATAGACATATTTATACCTTCAAACATTGTGATTTTAGCACCAGGTTCATCACCACTAAGCATTTTGGTTTCTGCAATCATAAATTTTGTCCATGATGCTAACATAATTGGCGTAATACCAGCTCCACCATTTCCAGCTCCATTTTTTTTAGATTTGTAACTCAAATCGTCAAGTACACCGCCTGCAGGATAAACACCAATTAAAGTTCTTAAGAAACCATCTGGTGGAATACCATCGTTGTTACCATGGTCTCTTCCCCACCAACCTTTTCTTATACCACAATAGGTATAACCCTCATAATGATTAGGGGCCGTATAAAGTCCACATTCAAGTACTTCTTCATCACTGGGGTTTTCACCAATTCCTGGAGTAGCACTAACTTGTATATAAAAATAAAATAAGGTACGAATATCAAATCTATCAGGGCTTGAATATGCACCATCATCATTACCTATCATATAATCCATAAGTGAGTTTGACATATATCTTTCAGCACCAGTTGACGTGTAACTTGCAGTATAGCG
>JAGXIJ010000026.1 GCA_024635675.1 Gillisia sp. | reverse complement strand
GTCCTAAGAGTTGTAAAATTTAAAGCGAGTCTGCCCGATTCAGATTAGTCGGAAAGCAGGTTAAATAGTAAAAGCGGGCGTGGTGGAATTGGTAGACACGCCAGACTTAGGATCTAGTGCCGCAAGGTGTGGAGGTTCGAGTCCTCTCGCCCGCACAGAGATAAACCGTAACACAGATGAAAATCAAAGTGTTACGGTTTTTTCTTTTCCATCCTAGTCAACATCTAGGCAACCATTTATAAAAAAGGGGGTTTTCTCCTTTCCTGACCTCTCCCAGGTTATTCCTGTTTACTCTCTTTTTATTACTTATTTTTTTTCGGATATACACTTTAACGAGTATTCAAGTTACTTGCCTCCTCCAACAAGAATAAACCATCTAAAATTTTACCTTTAAGATTCAACTACTAACCTATAAATAATGAAAAATATTTTTTTTCTCTACTTGTTCTGTTATTGTTTTTTCGCACATAGTCAAACTACCGGAGAATATATAGATAAAGGAGTAGTAAAATATGAAAGTGGAGACTATTCAGGTGCTATACAAGAATATAGTAAAGCAATAGCAGTAAATTCAAACAGTCTCACATCTTACTTTAATAGAGGGCTAGCAAAAATGCAATTAAATGATTATCCCGGTGCTATTGTAGATTTCACAAGTTATCTGGAATTGAATTCCACAAAAGAAGAAGTATACTCCCTTAGAGGAAAGTGTAAAATGGAATTAGAAGATTTTGCCGGTGCAATGCGGGATTACAATATGGCTATTAAAATTAACCAAACAGCCGAGCACTACATTAATAGGGGGCATTTAAAATATAGAATGAAAGATTTTAAAGGATCCATTTCGGATTGTTCTGCAGCCCTAAAATTGGAGCCTGATAATTCACGGGGTTATCTTATTCGGGGTGTTTCTAAATTGGCATTAGAAGATGCAGGGGGTTGTTTAGATTTATCAAGAGCTGGTGAACTTGGAGACGAGAATGCTTACCGGGTAATAAAAGATCTTTGCAATGGTGGAGTAACTAATAGTGATGAAACTTTAGCTCAATCCTTGGTTGATCATCTAAACAAATTCCTCGAATCCACGAATAAAAATAACGTCCGAAACTTCGCTCGATTAGAAAATAATAGTATTAATATTTATTTCGAAAGTTATATGGACATTAGACCTTCAGACAATAAAGATTTAACGAACGTTTTTAGGGAAATAGTAGAAGGTGCCGCCGAAGATATTATTTTGAAGACTATTAACCGGGGAATTCCGACTAAAAAAGATAGAGAATTGTTTTATACTGCCGGTATTGCAAGAATAAATTTTATTTTTTTGTCCTCCTATGCAGACCAGACCGAGAGCCGAGTTGAAAGATATGTGTTTCCAAAGGAACTAGCTGCATTAAACGTTCCCTCTCTGAATAACGAGTTGCTTAGTATTATGAAAGGTGGATAAAATTGCACCGAATGTATCACTAATCAACCATTGGTCTATAATAGCAACTTAACCAACTCGCGCACAACCCGTAACATTTAAATTATAAGCAAAATGAATCTTTCTCCATTAGACATAATTTTTAATCAAATGTGTAAATATCTCAATAAGGATGAGAAAGAAAAATTTATAAATAAATTATCGAAACTTAAAAGACGGGATGGGCGGCCATACCTCAAATCCCTTTTAAACAATTTTGACATAGAAGTGTTTAAAGACTCTCCATTGATCCCTGAAGATATTTGGCTGTATAACTACATTAAGTACGAAATAACTTCTAAAAAAATACCATATACAGGGTTAATTGCCATTTATGAAAGGAAGGTAATTGATAAGAAGACTAATAATAATTTTACTCCTTTGCATAAAAGATTAATGAAACTGGAAGCAGCCAAATTAATAAGCAAGGATCCAGAATATCAAAAAAAGTTACAGGTAAAGAACAAGAATAGATTAAAAGAATAAATTTTAAACCTGTCTTGTTGCTGATCTGTGTTACTAATATCCAGGCAATCAACTCGCACACAAACTAAAACATCTTAACCGCCTTATTCAGAATAAAAAAGTTTAATTTTAGTTTCTGTTATTCCGGTGTATAATCAATATTCTAACCCTCTATTACTTCATAGGTGTAGTAGGGCACCACGCATTATTAAAACTAACAATTATGGAAGAAGAAAAAAACCTTGATTATATTGACAACCTGAGCCGGGAAGAAATAGTAAAACATCTCATGGACTTACCCTTAATAGATTTAAGAATAAGATTGAAGTCTTTTGAATTAGCAAAGAAAAGATTTATAGAGGCACATAGAAAGAAGTTAGAAAATGATCCTGAATTAGCTGCAAAACATAAAAAGAATGTAATGGAAAGATTTCTAGCAAAGAAAAAAGAACTGGAAGAACAGCAGAAGCAGGATAAAGACCTCTCCTGAAACTTTTAAAAAAACAATACTATGGAAAAGAAACTAACACCAGGAATGAGAAGTAGTCTAAAACTTCAAATAATAAGGGCAGCGAATAAGTTCCCGGAATTCAGGAAGAAGTTACAAGCAAGGTTAGACGAGATAGCAGAAGAACGGAAGCAAAATAAAGACCTCTCCTGAACTTTCTCCGGAATAATAACAGAATGGTACTAACCGAATGAAGAACCTCAACAATGACCAAGAAACGATATAACAGCTACACCCCGGCAATGATGGCGCTAACCAAATTAGAGATAGCAAGGACAATGGCAAAGAACCCGGAATTCAAAAAGAAGATGGAGGACAGGATGGAGGAACTAAAAAAACGTAATGCCAGCACAGAAGAAAAAATATAAAAATTATATGTGGCACCAGGTATGAGACCATATAATATATAAATCGCAAATCTTCCCGCTGCGAAACTCAAATATTTTGGGGTATGGGGTGCGGGTTTTCTGAATGTTTTGAGGGTTTTCAGTTTTTATTCCCGGGTGTAGATGCTGCTCTCTCTTCAACTATTTACTATTGCCTGTGCTATTTGTCGTTGCTTTTCTATTGATTGGTTTCTATTGTTCTGCTGATATGTAGAAGTTACTCCTGAATCTTTCCAGTACATCATCTTTCATCCAACCCATTGCCTGAGCACCGGGGAAACCAAAGTAATTTTTATAGCTGCAGGAAGGATGTAAATTAAATAATGAATAATGCTCTTTAAAATTTTGCTCCACTTCTGAAAATGTTACAGCTATTACCTTCTCAACATCTCCACCATTATAAAAGTATTCGCCTTTCAGTTTCTCGGGTTTAATGTGATCTGGATTGTTAATGTTAGAAATCAATTGCTGTAAAGCATAATCTTCAATTTGTGCTATAATAGAATCTTTATCTTTATCCGTGCTTAATTCTTTAATGTAGGCAGCATCTTTTACCTGTGCTGAATATTCACTTCCATTAGTTGTGCAGTTACGGATTATATATATGTCCGCATCTGCACAATTTTTATCTTTTATAGGGGTCTCCGCATCTGCACAATATTTTAATTCTTCTACTTTAGAAAGTAATATTTTTCTTAAGTCATTGTGGATATTATAACCCGCTGTATTAAGTAAACTGAAATAAGTTTTTTTAGAGTCGTTGAAAGTGTTCCGGCTCTTCTGCAATTGTTTATACCAGAAATGAGTATTCAGCATCTCCACTAGTTTTAACCGTTTCTTAGGTTCTAATTTATCAAGTTCAACCGAACTATCCAGAATCAAAACTTCATCAAACCTCTGTATTAATTCTTCTGCTAAGGTTGTATAAACATCAGGTTTCAGAAGGTCGTTAATATTAAATATTCCCAAACTATTTATCTTTCTGCTCTCTTGGCTTTTCAATTCAAACCTGAATGAATCAGGATCTGCATACTCCGGAAACTGTAAACCTTTGGCGTATGCCTTTAAAGATAGATATTTACTGGCTTTTCCGTTCTTACTGAGACTATAACTCTTTTTGCTGTATAACAGTCCTACATCAGTTCTAAATTCGTTTTTCTTGTGGTATGCCAGGAAAGTTATTAAATCCTTAATATTAATCGGACTCAGAACATTTAAACCAAATTCAATATTTTGTACTATTAATTTTTCTCCTTCATTCTCTAAAGAAAGATCCCGGAGAAACTCCCTTATAACATTGATACAGGCATTAATAGTGAAGTCGTTAGCATTATGCTTGTTGTTGTTGTAGTAATAGTGGGGTTTAAAATAAATTATTAGGCTATCTTCTTTGAAACAGAAAACTATTCCCTTGTAAACTTTGGTAGTAGTTGCTTTAATAATTCCTTCCTGTGCTTCTTTTTCTATATGAGAAAGGCCTTCCCTGATTTGTAACCATTCCAATATAGGATTGTTCTGTAACCTGCTTATCAGGTCTTTATCTTTTACGAATATTTTTAAAAAATCAATTGGCATAAAATTAGTATCTTTGGGTTATGGGTATGCGTTGCCGTATTCCCGAACATTGAACAATTAAGGAGAGCCTGAACAACTCTCCTTTTTTTCATTTAAAGTGGTAAGGGTGCGTTTCTATGATCTTCTTTAGTATTCCTTTATGTGATGGATAAAACCCCCTGAAAACGTCTATAATTAAGTTTCCGTTTTCTGCCTCAAATTGGAATATCAATAAACTTTTTCGACCATTGATAAGCATATCACCGTAGTAGATATTTTCCTTTGCTGGCCTTAATCCTGTTAACTGCCTTCCCCATTTCTTTGCCTCCCTTAGGTGGAGCCAATAAAGAACACCGGATGCCTGGGAATAGCCTCTATCCTTTGAAAATTTAATTTTCTCCGTTAATAGGTTGTTGAGGTTTCCCGGGTGTTGTTCGTAGTGTAGAACTGTCTCAAGTACTTTAGAAACAGTAAACAAATGTCTGTTGAATTCTGCGTTGCCTGTGCTCATATCCGGTTACTTTAAAGAAATTAAACTTTCCTCTATTTCACTACGCCTGAAGTAAACCCGGCCAGATAAACCCAAAGGTTTTAAAATCCCCTTGTTCGCATATGCGTGTATGGTGCTAAGATTTACCTTGAGAAGAGCAGCCGTTTCTTTTCTTGTCAAAAATTCCTCCGGTTCCTTCGGCTGGAATTCTTTCTTTAGTTCTTCTAATTGTAATTTAACCCCGGCCAAAATAGTCTCTTGGAGTTCTTTAGGGGTAATCTGTAAAAATTGAATGTGTGCTTCCATTATGTTGCTTTTTAAATTCACAACAAAGGAAGATGGGGCAGAATGTGGGGCATACTCCCCTTTATACTCCCAGGGAGTTTATTTTGATTGTTTTTGTAGTTTTTGTATGAGGTTTTTCACATTTTCGATATGTTCATTTGAAGTATATCTTAAAGGATTCTCTTCACTTTTTGGTTCCAAAACATTTACATTTCCTTTAATCGCTCTGGTGCTACCTCCAATTAATTCTTTTATAACCTCAAACTGGTTTGTTTTGTTCATTGCCTTAATAGCAGGAAGTGAGAAGAAACCTAACTCTTTCAACAAGGCTATTTTGTAAGGTGTTCTAGGTTCATTTTCCGGTGCAATATTTTCTGTAGATGAGGAAATGACTTCCAATGGTTCCCGGTAGTACCTGTCTCCATCTTTTGAAATCCTTTCGCCTATTTCCCTGAATTTGGTTTGTATGTGGTTTTTCTTTTTGTTTCTTGCTTCGTCCAGTGTTTGCCGAACCTCAGCATTTAAAAGGCGGTCATAGTCTTCACTTGCTAATTTACCTTCTGGAAAATATAATACTCTTTGCTTGGTAGTGAGTTGATCAAAGGTTCTGTAATCTTCTAAGAGAAGTTCTTCCTCTGTCTTGTCTGGATTTTGATCTTCCTGAATTTCCATCAGTCTACCGGGTAAGGTATTCTTATAGGTTGCTAAGGAGCAGTCAAACCAAAAATAACTTTCCTTGTAACTTTGGAGGAAGAGGTCTTTAAGATTGTCGTTAATTTCATTGCTCAGTTGGTGATATCCTTCACCTCGTAGACCTTTGCTCATATAATCACCTTCCTTAAAATACTCTTCCAGAAGGTTAATGGTAGTTGATATTAAATCTTTGCTTTTACTGGTATTGACCATAAGAACCTTAATAATTATTGATTAATCATTTCCTGCCATTCAATATAAATGCTTTTAGATGCGGGTATAAGATCAATATTAGATTCGGCATATCTCGTAAAGACATTTTGTAAGTCATCCCTTAGAGTGGAGCTATCATCTATATTCAAAATCTTATAGGCAGAACCAACACCCTTATAATTTCCTTCTGCAGGGCACCAGGTGCCATCATCCATTTTTAGAACTTTATAAAGATTCTCGGTTAATCGCTCAAATATTAAGGCATCGTTTAAAATGCTCAATACAATTTCTTCATTGTTTTGGTGGGGGGATGTGTTTTTCATAATGTAGTTTTTATAGATTTGTGTTATTTATTTTGCAATTAAATTTTGCCTTAATTATTAGTTCAACGACTTGCATTCCTTCCGCGTTAGTAAAGAAATATTCCCGTTCCCTGGTATCAAAAAAGATGAGGTTGTAATCATCTTCTATTAATGGGTTCCTGTGGTTGTAATCATTAGATGTCAAGGCAAATGCAAATTGCAATGCCTCCGCATTATTTAGCAGCACCACTTTATTAAACCGGGCAGGCATTTGTAAATTAGTCTCTTGTGGGGGGATTGTGCTTTTCATATTGGAGTTTACTTAATTTACTGGTTTACTGCTTTATTTGTTTCTTCAACCTTTCTCAAATTAGATTCTTTTTTATCTTTCAAGGCTAGTTTGGTATAAAAATCCGCGATCTGTTGAGCATAATCTAAAGAACTTTTTCCGATATACCCATAGAAGGTTTTCTCACTACCGTGAGCCGTTATCTGCATTATAAGAGGTGTAGGAAGTACCCCGTGTAGATTAGTTGCAAAGGAACGCCGGCAAATATGGGAGGTAACCAATTCCCATTTTTCATAAATATCTTTCTTATGCCTGTTCGTCTCAGGATCTAATTTTTTACCTGGAATCTTTTCTGTCAAACCTGCAAGTTTAGCCAACTTTTTAATGTAATCATTGAACTTTTGTAAAGATATTTTGTGCGGCAAACCGTTCTTTAAAATCTTTTCTGTTTCCGGTAATACAGGGATTGTTACGTTTTTTCCTGTTTTTTCCTGTTCTAACTCAATCACCTTTAAACCGTTTCTTATAACAAAATTATCCTCGGTAAGGTTTAGAAGATCCGTACCTCTTTGTCCTAAGTTACAGCCCAACAACAGCCACTTGCGAGCATTTTCTAAATAAGGGTGCGTCATTTCAGTGTTAGCAATAGTCTCAAGTTCTTCTAATGACAAATAAAGAATAAATTCGTTTTTCACTCGAAAACCTGCAACCTTCTTTAACTGTGGATGGGTATCTATTCCATTGAGTTCAGCATCCAGGCAAACGGTTTTAAGGTTCCCTAACATTCGGCCGGTGTAACCTTTTGAATAATTTTTCCCTGAGATCATCCAGTTCAAAAACTCATTTTTAAAAGCAATATGAATGTTTTTTATAAGTAGCGGGGTTTTACCTTCGAATTCTTTAATCAACTTCAACAGGGTCTTATAATCGTTTACTCTGCTTTTGCTTAATCCTATTCCACCTTTGGAATTCTCTTTAAAGTCAACAGTAGTTAGAAAAAATTCAATATACTCGGAGAGCCTATTAAGGTCGGCTTGTTGTTTACCCTGATTAAAAAAACGATCTATTTCATCCTTTAGCCAATCACCATTAATGGTAATTCCTTGGGGGTAGTCTATATCATAACGGTCAAATATATATATGTCCAGCTTCTTTAATCTCTTCCTAATTGCTTTATTGTGAGCTGTATTATTTATTGGAAAGTTGGTCTTCGGGTTCCAATCCTTTGGATTAATAAATAATCCTGTTTTACGTTTTGGAGTGTTGCCGCGACCTATTGAAAATCGCATATAAATTGGAGTCTTTTCAGACTTACCCTGAAGAAAAAATTTTATAGTTGCCATAATTTGAACATTTCAACATTTGAACACTCAAATATATAGAAGTTAGACAACATCTAGGCAACATCAAGGCAATTATTTACAACTATTTCAAATTGTATCAGATTTTGTTATCTCATATATTTACTTACAGGCCTTGCAAATAAAGAGTTTCCACGTAGTTTTAACCTGTTTTATTGAAGTGTTAAAAATGTGGAAGTTGGGAAGGTTTCGCTCCTCTCGCCCGCACAGAGAAAAAGCTTTCTGGAAACAGGAAGCTTTTTTTGGTTCAAAACCCAAATTTACTATCTTCCCTACAAGTTATTCTGGCACATAAACAAACGATTCTTTATTTAACTGTAGATAATGGTAATAT
>JAGXIJ010000160.1 GCA_024635675.1 Gillisia sp. | reverse complement strand
GATGGAGACTTGGTTGCCAGGTTAAGGTAAAAGAAGATATGAAGATCCAGATCCCTGAAGAGGTATTTGGGATTAAAAAATGGGAAGCTACCGTGGTTCGTAATTACAACGTAGCCTCATTTATCAAAGAATTCGTTGTGGAGATCCCTGAAGATATGGGATATAAAGCAGGTGGGTATATTCAAATTGAAATCCCGAAATGCGAGGTGAAATTTGAAGACATGGATATTACGGCGCATCCTGATGAGCATCCTGGAGAACCCGATAAATTTAAAGCGGAATGGGAAAAGTTTAAGCTTTGGCCTTTACAGATGAAAAATTCTGAAACGGTTGAACGTGCATATTCTATGGCTTCCTATCCTGCTGAAGGTCGTGAGATCATGTTAAATGTTCGTGTTGCAACACCTCCATTCGATAGAGCTAAAAACGGTTGGATGGATGTTAATCCTGGAATTGCAGCTTCCTATATTTTCTCAAGAAAGAATGGTGATAAAGTAGTTATTTCCGGGCCTTATGGGGAATTCTTTATTAACGAAAGTGAGTCAGAAATGCTTTATGTAGGTGGTGGGGCCGGAATGGCGCCAATGCGTTCTCACTTGTATCATTTATTTAGAACCTTACAAACAGGGAGAAAAGTTAGTTACTGGTACGGTGGTCGATCTAAGAGAGAATTATTCTATTCAGAACACTTTAGAGCATTGGAAAGAGATTTCCCTAACTTTAAATTTTACTTAGCATTATCTGAACCTATGGAAGAGGATAATTGGGAAGTAAAAGATGGTATAGAAGGAGAAGGAGATGGATTTGTTGGATTTATTCACCAAGTAGTAATAGATAATTACCTGAAATACCATGAAAGTCCAGAGGATATCGAATATTATTTCTGTGGACCTCCGTTAATGAATAAAGCGGTTGAAAATATGACCGATGATTTTGGAGTTCCTCCTGAAAATGTAAGATTTGATGATTTTGGTGGATAAGCCTTAATTTATTTGAAATATATAAAAGACCGGTCTATGTAAATAGTCGGTCTTTTTTTTATTAGTAGTTTCCCAATAATTGTATTTTTGACAAGTATGAAAGATAAATTGACAGATCAGGAGTTACATAATCTAGCAATGAATATTGTCGGTAAAGAATTAGAAGACGACGGGTATGAATTTTTGGGAGTGAATAGCGAATTAAAAAGGAATCCACAATTTGTGGCATTAAAAAATAGTAAGTTGAATTTTGTAATTGTAAGAGCTATTCCTTATCCGATAGATCCAAAATATTATGATCTACAGTTTATGAAAGAGATCAAGGGTCACGCTCTTAAATTCAATGCAAAGACTTTTTATGCAGGAGTTGGTATAGCTAATAGTGTAGACTATGATAAACCGGTTATTAAGGATGAGGATTACACTGTAAATTATGAGGGATTACAAGAAATATAACATGAAAAAATTAATACTTATTTTTTTAGCTGCTTTAATGATTCAAAGTTGTGCTAAAAATAATGAAGCGCAGGTTTTTACGGGAGAAGCATTGGGTACGACCTATCAGGTTAAATTCTTTCATAAAAGTGAGTTGCCAATTCAAAAGGGAATGGATTCCATTTTTAAGGTAATCAACAAGTCGATGAGCACCTATCAATCCGATTCAGATATTTCTAAGATCAATAAGGGAGACACAAGTATTGTAGTTGATGGAAACTTTAGACAAGTATTTAATTATTCAGGAAAGATCTATTATGAAAGCCGTGGCTTTTTCGATCCTACTGTGGGAAGTTTAGTAAATGCCTACGGCTTTGGTCCGGAAAGTCGGAACGACAGTTTAAATAGCCACGTAATCGACTCTATGTTGCAATATGTAGGCTTAAACAAGGTGAGACTTTCTAGAGAGGGTAGAGTTCTTAAAGAAAAGCCAGAAATCTATTTAGACTTCAATGCAATTGCTAAAGGATTTACGGTAGATGTGATCGCAGAGTATTTGAACTCTAAAAATGTAGCTAACTACCTAGTTGAATTAGGAGGAGAGCTTGTTGCAAAAGGCACTAATGAGGATTCTGAAGGGCCATGGGTAGTTGCAATCGATGATCCCCTTCAAAAGGAAGGAAAGCGAGAATTTAAAGCAACTTTATATTTGAAAGATAGAGGAATGGCAACTTCCGGGAACTATAGAAAATTCAGAATGGATTCTATCTCCGGTCAACGTTATGTTCACACGATAAATCCAATATCAGGAAAGTCTGAAAAAAGCAATTTATTAAGTGCTTCCGTACTGGCTAAGAACTGTACTCTTGCCGATGGTTATGCAACAGCATTTATGGCTTTAGGTTTAGAACGCTCCAAAGAAATGTTATCAAAAATTAAGGATGTAGAAGTTTATTTTATTTATGCTGAAGATAATGAAGAAGTGAAAATTTATAGCACACCCGGATTTGATAAAGTACTAAGAAAATAAGAACTGGTTATTTGGTGCAAACAGGGATAATTTCTCCCATTGCTAACCTATATTTATCTATTTCTGATGGTGTTAAAGAATGGGTGTAATCTACTTCTTGCACATTAAAACCGATGCTTCTTAACTTGTTAAAATAATCCCGACCATAAATTCGAACGTGATCATATTGCCCAAAAATTTTGGCTCGTTCTTTTCTGGAAGTAATAGAATTATCCTCAAAAGTAGTTTCCCTTTTAAGATCCTGGGGAATTTGTAAGATCGCCGTTCCGCCAGATTTTAAAACTCTATAAAGTTCTTGCATTGCTTTGGTATCATCCGGGATATGTTCCAATACATGGTTACATAGAATAAAGTCGAAAGAATTATCTTCAAAAGGGAGATTGCAGATATCTGCCTTCACATCTGCTAATGGTGAATTTAAATCTGTAGTTGTATACTCCAGATTTTTCATTTTTCTAAAGCGGTTGTAAAATGCCTGTTCCGGAGCAAAATGTAATAATTTAATATTATCAGTAAAAAGACCGGTTTCATTTTTTAGATAGATCCATAATAACCGGTGACGTTCTAGTGATAGGGTTGAAGGAGATAATACATTTTCCCGTTGATCTTCATACCCATAGGGTAAAAATTTACGAAAAGATTGACCATCTATGGGGTCGGTGTATTTTGAACCCTTAAGTGCGAAAGCTATAATAGGTCTTATAAGATAGCTAACCCTAATTAAAAATGGTCTTGGTATTTTATTCAGAAAAAATTTTAACATCTTTTGGATCATACCTCGATATCACCCCAATTTTCTCCAGATTTTATTCTGTATAATTGCATTTCTGAAACTCCAAATTGCTTTGCTAATATTCGAATTCTGGTTTTTCTATTTGGATCCAGTAATTTCTTTTTCAAAATAACTGCCTGAGCATAGCTTAATTTGGAATAGGAAGTTACCTGTCTTAGCTTGCGCTTTACCTTATTTTCCTTCACATTTGGATTTCCAAATTGATGTTGCGTCCATTCTTCTTTATTGGTCCATGCTAGATTAGAAACATGATTTTCCTGTTTCTTATAGTTTTTATGAACTACAAAAATATCATCGTCTTTCTTATCAAGGAAACAATCTGCTATGATTCTATGGAAATAATAATTCTTTTTCTTACCATTTTTCAGATTCACTACAAAGGACAAATACCCCGCAGTTCTACCTCCTTTAATAAGTTCACCTTCGGGATTTTTTACAAAGCTTATAACCCTTCCATAACTGGAAACCTTGTATACAAATCTTTCCTGCCATGATTCATCATGGTAAGTTACCCATTGCTCTTGTCGGAAATTCTTAATCATACACTTTAGATCTAAATTTATCTTCTTCGTTACTTGTAATACCCAAAGCCTCGTAAATATATTTAAAGGTTGAAAGCAACTCTGGTTTTCCATCTACCAAGGCCACATCATGTTCAAAATGTGCACTTGGTTTATTATCTGCGGTTAAAATTGTCCATCCATCATTTAACTGATTTATGTTCTTAGTCCCCAGATTGATCATAGGCTCTATAGCTACAACCATTCCTTCTATAAATTTCTTACCGCGACCTCTTTTGCCATAATTTGGCATTTCCGGATCTTCGTGCATAGTTTTCCCCAAACCATGACCTACTAATTCCCTAACTACACCATAACCATGATCTTCGCAATATTTTTGAATGGCATAGCCAACATCTCCAACGCGTTTACCTGCTCTAAATTCATTTATACCAACATAAAGAGATTCCTTAGTTACCTGTAATAACTTTTTTGTCTCTTCTGTAACTTCTCCAATTGGAAATGTATAAGCATGATCTCCATAAAATCCATTTTTTATGGATCCACAGTCTATAGAAATAATATCTCCTTCTATAAGCGGCTTGTTATTTGGGATACCATGTACCACCTGGGCATTTGGACTCATGCATAAGGTATTTGGGAAATCATATAATCCTAGGAATCCCGGAATAGCATTTTGCTCTCTTATATACTCTTCTGCTAATTTGTCTAACTTTAAAGTGGTGACTCCAGGTTTTATTTCTGAAGCTAGCATTCCCAAGGTTCTGGAAACTACCAAAGCACTCTCTCGCATTAATTCAATTTCTTCTTTGGATTTTGTTATAATCATAATTTCGATTTAAGATAACGTAGTACTCTCGTACTTGATTTTTCTTTTTTCTTTTTATAGGTATAATTGGCTTTCTCAGGGGAAGAGGACAATTCATGATAAATCTCTCCCCAACCTCGAAGCCCACCGATATTTCTGTCGTCTATAAAGATGTCTGCCTGAATTTTTCTACTCTGGGTTGCATCATATATTTCTTCAGGGTAACTTTTATTAACAGCATAAAAATTAATTCCTTTTTGCATGCAAAACGCTACAGCCTCGTTCAATTCTTTTCCAGACCTATATGTCCAAAGAATTAATAAATGCCCATCATTTTGCAAATGGAGTAAAGTTTCCAAAGCAAAAAGTATAGGTTTACCTATTTTGGGGTATCTGTTTTCTACTATAGTTCCATCAAAATCTACAGCAATTGTTTTGGGGTTAAGCATGCTGCAAAACTACTAAGTAAAATGCGTTAATAAAATTCATAATATTGTAGGGATACTAGCTTTTAATTAATTGGAATATGAGTCCGTATAGGCTTCTCCTGAAACGATTTTAGCAAAGTCTTCTTCTATAGATTCCCTTGGGTATTCTACAAAACGATTCACTTCTTTTCCATCTTTTAAAAAGATTACGGTTGGCACTCTGTTTAAACTATATTCCTTCTCAATATTATCTGTTGTGGTTTTTTGTCTATTTACACCGTAAAATGTAAGTTTAGACATATCATAACCTGCTTCATCTAAGATCTTGAAAACCTTTGGTGTTTCTCTTCTGCTATCTGGACACCAGGTTCCCATAAATGCAACAATTTCGTAATCTCCAATATTCTGCTTAATAGTTTTCATCGCCTCTTCAGAAGGATTAAATTCATCATAGCCAGAATTGAACCATTGGGAAAATTCTGTTTGTTCTAAATCTACTTTATCAAATTCTCCAATTAACATTCCTTGTTGCATATTCGATTTGGTTTTTGTTTCAACAATCATTTCAGATGAACTATTTGTTGAAGCAGATTGAGCAGTGGCAGTTGTACTGCTACTGGTTTTAGTGGTGTTACTTGTGTTGCCACAACTTGCTAAAAATGCGAATGTTAAAAGGTATAAACTAAATTTCATAGTATTCTTTTTGTATTAGATTATAGGTTCTTGAGTCATTAACTCCGGTTTGGTAATCCCCATTAACTTAAGGATAGTCGGAGCAATATCACCTAGTTTACCATTTTTTATGGATTTAATATCTTTGTCTATTAATATAACCGGTACCGGATTGGTTGTATGAGAGGTATTAGGTGATCCGTCGGCATTAAGCATTACTTCACAATTCCCATGATCTGCAATTAACAACAAACTGTACTCATTTTCTATAGCGGTTTCTACTACCTTTTGTACACATTCATCTACTACTTCACATGCTTTTATTGCCGCTTCCATTACTCCGGTATGGCCTACCATATCGGGGTTGGCGAAATTTAGACATACAAAATCTGTTTTTCCGGACTTTAGTTCAGGAATTATTTTGTCTCTAATTTCATAAGCGCTCATTTCGGGCTTCAAATCGTAGGTCGCTACTTTGGGGGAGCTACACATAATGCGTTTTTCTCCCTTAAAAGGTTTTTCTCTTCCCCCGGAAAAGAAAAAGGTAACGTGAGGGTACTTCTCCGTTTCCGCGATCCTAATTTGAGTTTTCCCCATATATTCCAGAACTTCACCTAAAGTTGTTTTAATGTTGTCTTTTTTGAAAACAACATTAATATTAGTGAATTCATCGTCGTATTTAGTGAGAGTTACAAAATACAAAGGCATTTTTTTCATAGAAAACTCCGGCATATCATCTTGCGATAACACCTTAGTTAACTGCCGACCTCTATCTGTTCTAAAGTTGAAAAATATTACAACTTCATCATTTTTTAAGGTAGCTACAGGTTTACCAGAATCATCTGTTAGCACTATAGGCTCGATAAATTCGTCGGTAATCCCATTTTCATAACTCTTAGAAATAGCTTCAACGGCATTGGTAGTCTTTTGCCCCTTTCCAGACACAATTAGATCATAGGCCTTTTGAACTCGTTCCCAACGTTTATCACGGTCCATCGCAAAGTATCTTCCTATAACAGAAGCTAATTTGCTGTTCGTTTTTTCTAAATGTTTTTCAATTTCAGCAATAAAATTCACCCCAGATTTTGGATCAACATCACGTCCATCGGTAAAAGCATGAACATATTTTTCCTTTACTCCAAATTCTTCTGCAGCGCTTAATAAACCCTTTAAATGATTGATATGAGAATGCACCCCACCATCACTCAATAATCCCATAAAATGAATGGGCTTATTGTGCTTAACCGCATAATTGAAGGCTTGCTCCAATGCAGGCTCACTTATAAGGCTATTGTTTTTAACAGCCAGATTGATCTTGGCTAAATCTTGATACACTATTCTTCCTGCGCCTAAATTCATGTGGCCAACTTCACTATTCCCCATTTGTCCATCCGGCAATCCCACATTCATTCCGTGAGTGAGTAGTTGAGCATTGGGATAATCTTTAAATAGACTATCTATAAAGGGTGTATTCGCATTAGATATAGCAGAGACCTTTGGATCCTGAGTTATTCCCCAGCCATCCAAGATCATAAGGATTACTTTCTTGTCCATAAAATAATTATAAGTTCGTAAAGATATAAACTATATATAGGCTTGGTTAATTAGTCCTATTAATTTTTTACTAAAAAATATTTTTTGCTCGGTATAATATTCGTTTTAAAACCAGAAGCTTAAAAAGTAAATGATTAATTGGAAATTTATTTCTCTTTCCTAGGTTAAATAAAACGCTAAATCAACTCTGTATATCAATGATACTCTATTAAGTGTAGTAAACTACCAGAAGAGTTAATATGTTAAATTTTACACTTCTGGTAGTTTCTTAATTTTTTTATAAATTTTATAAAATAATATTGAAAATTTTGCGTTATCATACCTGTTGTGTCCAGTAAAGTAAAGTTTAAATACCTGAATTCAAGTAAATTGCAAAATTTAATCGTTAAAAGGTAAATAAATCACGTTGAAGAACATGGTTCAATTTAAATTTTGTAAGTTGGCATAGTATTTGGAAAATATTAACAAATTGCTCTAATTTTATTCTTGTTTATGACGTACAAAATCTTAACCGTAATTACTTTCCTTACTTTTTCCTTCGCTTTTACCACTACCAATAATCTTGAGTCGGCTAATATTGTGGGCGAATCAGTTGCTTTATTAGAAACCACTAAAGTGAATTTAACTGTTGAGGAAGAAATTAAAGAGGTGTATACAGATTTTGTAGAAAATAACACCAGTGTGCCAGATTTGGAAAGTTTCAAGAATGGTATGATGGGGTATTATAAATTATCTGATCAGAAATTATTAGATAAAAACATTTTAACGATCATAGATTTCACTTTGTCTTCTACCAAAAAAAGAATGTGGGTTCTGGATATGATTAATAATAAAGTTTTATTCAACACTGTTGTTGCACATGGTAAAAATACCGGGGGAGAATTTGCCACAAAATTTTCCAATACCGTTAATTCTTTACAAAGCTCTTTAGGTTTTTACATCACCGGAGAAACGTATTTCGGTAAAAATGGGTATTCCATGTTTATAGACGGGATGGAAAAGCAATTTAATTCTAAAGCTCGTGAACGTTATGTAGTTGTTCACGGTGCAGCTTATGCAAACCCTTCGTTCGCCAAAAAATTAGGTAGATTAGGAAGAAGCTATGGCTGTCCTGCTTTACCAACGGCTCTTACAAATGATATTATAGATGTAATTAAAGATAAGTCTGTTATTTATATTCACTCTGCAGACAAGGATTATATAAAGAATTCAGCAATGATTAAGGCATAGTATCCTTATTTAATGCTGAAATTATCTTTTCATCGTAATTGTAAATATCTTCTGTAAATCTAGGTTTTCCATTTTCTATCCAAGCTGTCCAGTAAAGATGATAAACCTTTACGCGTTGATTCACTTTGACTTCTGTAAGTTTTCCATTTTTCACGATCTCGTTAATTTTTTCTGAAGTATATTTTGGCTGATCGCTTAATAAATATTCTGCAAGTTCCATTGCATTCTCTACCCGAATACAACCTGAACTTTGTGCTCTAGAATTTCGTGCAAATAAAGATTTTGAAGGGGTATCATGCAAATAGATCATATGCTTGTTGGGATATATAATTTTAACTTTCCCTAAAGGATTAGAGCTTCCCGGTTTTTGTCTGTAGATATAAGATTTCACCTTATTATCATTCCAATCTATTTCTGAAGGATTTAGCAATTCTCCGTTTGAATTATAAACATCTATATTTTTTCGATTAAGATAATCAGGACTATTTTTTGCTCCCGGAATTACATCTTTTGTTTTTATAGTAGGAGGAATCGTCCAGTTAGGATTAAAGACTATATATTTAATCTCTTCTGAAAATATGGGAGTTTTTCGAACATTGGTTCCCACCATAGTTTTATGATCGCTTACAACCTTATTGTCCTTAACAACCTCTAGATGATAATTTGCAATATTTATTAAGATATAATGATCTCCGAGTTCTCTGGGATACCATCTCCAGCGTTCCAGATTAGCCAGAATCTGATTGTACCTATCTATATAATCTATATTCAATAATTTAATGGTGCTGTTCCCAATAATCCCATCTTCTAATAATCCATTTTCCAACTGAAGTTGTTTAATAGCATCCTGTACTGGTTGTGAATGGTCGTAAGTAAAAGGATCTATATCTTTTAAATAGCCTAAAACCATCAGCCTGAATTTAATTTTAGGCAAACGAGGGTCCTGCATATTAGGCTTGATCATTTCCCCATCTTCAATTCTCTTAAACTCTTCCTTATTTTCACTTTTCTCTTTATATACTTTTAAAGAGGAGATGAGTTGCTTGTAAATTTCATTCGTGGGTCTAATTTTACTTAATGCAAGCTCCAGATCATTTTCCTTAATAGACTCTCTTAGCAATGCAACAAGATTGGCTTGGTTTTTTGGAAGGTCGAAAATCCCATGAATTTTATGAGGATCGGTTTTACCATTTAGGAGATGTGTGCTAAATTTGAAAAATGCATCTGTAAGCAAAATGTCGTATTTGCTCTTTTCTTTTATATTAATAGACTCCAGATTGGTTTCTAGGGCTTCAATTTTTTCTCCATGATAATCTTTAAAATAAAGGCCTTCTTCTTCTGCTTTTTTTAATAGTATAATAAATTTTTCCCTAAGATACGGATCACTCCAAGCCGGAGTGTATTCCCTTTCAATATAGAATTCCTTAATAGAATCATTTACAAAGAATTCATCATTTTCTGAACTTGATAAAATTTCTGAAAGTGTATTCTGGGATCCTAAAATGGGGTTTTCAGGATTAATTTCTACAACTTCGGAATTAGTAGGGTCGTTGTTTTCCTTTTTACAGCTATATAATGAAGCTAATAACAGCAGACCAACAAATAGAACTTTGTTAGGTAAGGAAATATAGGTTTTAAGTAGTTTCATTTTTAAGAGACTTCTTGCTTTTAAGATGTTTAAACATCACAATATGTTCGCAAACACCAGACACTTCGAATCTTTTTCCATAACATTCGTAACCATGTTTTTGGTAAAAATCTGTTGCCGTTACCCGAGCATTAAACCATAAAAATGGATCTTGATGTTCCCGCTTAATCTTAGATTCTGCTTCTTTTAATAGCAGAGAACCAAAGCCTTTACCTTTAAAATCAGGTAGTACCGCCATTCCTCTAAGTTGATATTGGATTAAGTGATCAAAAAAAGGGTTGCTGTTTTTTATAAAACTTGCAACCCCAATTAATTTTTCGTCATTAAAGACACCTAAATGAAAGCTTCCTTCGGAATCGTCTCCAGAAAAATAACATTCAGAAACAGGTCTTCCCGGTCTTAATACTTTATTTCTTAGCGTATAAGTGGCGCTAGCAGATATTAATCTTATTGTATAAGTAGCGCTCATATAAAAGCATTAAGTTGCCAAAACGTCTCTGTATTCTTTATGTTCATCAAACTGAACTTCAGCAAAAGGGCAAAGAGGATCTATTTTATAATTATTATCTCGGGCATATTCTACACTTCTTTTCATTAGCGAAGATGCCAACCCATTGCCTTCCAATTCGGTCCTTGTTTCTGTATGGTCTATCACTAGAACTCCATTTTTCTGTTTAGTATAGGTGAGCTCAGAGATTATTCCTTTTTCATCTTCCATATAGAACATACCTCTGGTATCGTTCTCTTTATGTTTAATTTCCTTACTCATATTTTACGGATTAAATACATCGTCCACGATCCCGTATTCAATAGATTCCTTTGCATCCATCCAATAATCGCGATTAAAATCCTTGAGTACTTTTTCGATCTTTTGATCGCAGTTTTCGGCTAGGATTTTTGCACTTATGTCTTTTATTTTTAAAATTTCTGCAGCCTGAATTTCAATATTGGAGGCTTGTCCACGTGCTCCTCCACTTGGTTGGTGAATCATCACTTTGGCCAATGGCTGAATGAATCTTTTTCCTTTTGTACCACCGGAAAGCAAAATAGATCCCATAGATGCCGCTAGCCCTGAACATATTGTAGAAATAGGACTTTTAAGAGATTTCATAGTGTCATATATTGCAAACCCATCGGTTACAAAGCCTCCTGGACTATTAATAAAAAATTGAATTTCTTTATTTGATATGGAGTCTAAGTATAACAATCTATCTATTACATGTTTTGCAGATTTATCGTCTACTTGTCCCCACAAAAATATTTTTCGCTGCTCTATGAATTTTTCGTCTATAAGGTCTTGGATTTTTCCAGGTTTATTTTTCATGAGTATTTTATTCTGATTATTAATTCAAGCTAAAATTATGACTAATTTCGCAGAAAACGGCAGGATGGAATTATCAATTAACAAGATTTTAAAGGAAGACATGAATTTGGTTGTTCCCCTAATAATGGAATTATCTGAATATCAGACAGAAGAATCTTTATTGAAATCCCGAATGGCAGAAATGTTTGATCAAAATTATGAGTGCTTTGCCATCTATTTAAAGGAGGAAGTTATTGGAACATTCGGACTTTGGTTCATGACCCGTCATTATGCAGGGAAATCTTGTGAAATAGATCACGTTTTTATCAAGCCGAAATACCAGAATCGCGGTTTTGGGAAAGAAATTTTTGAATATATTTTCAGCTATGCAAGAGGGAAAGGTTGTGAGACTAATGAGTTAAACTCTTACGTTCAGAACTTTAAGTCGCATAAATTTTATATGAATCTGGACTATGTAATTAAGGGCTATCATTTTTTGAAAAAGCTGTAGTTTTTTTTGGAATTTGAAAAGTATAAGGATTATATTTGTATCGTCTTGCGAAAGTAGCTCAGTTGGTAGAGCGTCAGCCTTCCAAGCTGAATGTCGCCGGTTCGAACCCGGTCTTTCGCTCTAAAAACCTTCCTGATCTGGGAAGGTTTTTTTATTTAATCCAAGAGTTATTAAGGGTTAGGATATAGGGTGAGAAGCCTGTCCTGAGCGCAGTCGAAGGGAACCCGGTCTTTCGCTCTAAAAACCTTCTTGTCTGGGGAGGTTTTTTTATTTCAACTACTTCTTATTCTAAAGTTTTTTATTATGAAAAGCCTATTTATTTACTCCTAGAGGGATTTTGAAGGATAGAACAAACAATCTGTCACATTGAGCCTGTCGAAATGTGGTCTTTGTATTTTGTACTAACAAGCTGTCTGAAAGGAATGTGATAATTAATCTGTCCCATTGAGCCTGTCGAAATATGGTTTCACTATTTTAAAGACACCTTCAATTTTAAATGTAGGAAGTTTAAAAAATCGAAAATCCGGTGAGGGTAGTAAATTTTTCCAAAGCAGCCATTCCAAGTTCAGAATTTCCTTTAGGATTTAATATAGGGCTCCATACTGCTATTGTATATTGGGATGGATGAACAGCGACTATTCCACCTCCGACACCACTTTTCCGGGTAAACCTACTTCAAAACTAAATTCTCCCGCTTCATCATAAAACCCACAGGTTTGCATTAATGCATTTATTCTTTTCACCCGTTTCGCCGAAATAATCTTTTCGCCGGTCTCTAATAATTTTCCGCCATTTGCAAAGATCATAAATGCCTTCGCTAATTCCTCACACGACATAGAAAGGGAGCATTGATGGAAATAAAAATCCAGGATGGGTTCCACATCATTTTTAACATTCCCCAATGCCTTCATATAATTAACTAAGCCGTAATTTCGATAGCCCGTAGATTTTTCAGATTTGGCAATATTGAGATCGTAATGAATATCATTGTTTCCTGTAAGCTTTCTAACGAAATCTAAAAGATCCTGTTTTGGGTTTTTTAAATTTGAAACCAATATATCTGCAATTACTAATGCTCCGGCATTAATAAATGGATTTCGCGGAATTCCATTTTCATATTCTAATTGGGTTAAGGAGTTAAATGGATCTCCCGAAGGTTCTACATCTACGCGTTCCCATAAGGCTTCACCCAGAATTTGCATGGCCATGGTTAAGGTGAACACCTTGGAGATACTCTGGATAGAAAATTTTTCCTGACTTTCCCCACAAGAGTAATTAGACGAATCTCTGCAATATAGATGCATCCCGAATTTTTTGCGATCTATTTTCGCCAATTCTGGAATGTAGGAAGCAACCTTACCAATCGCAGTATGATAGCTGATGTCTTCTTGAATGGTGTTTAGTATTTTCTGATAATCCATGTTATAAGATATCTGATAAATTACTATTCGAAGCTAGTTCAAACGGTTCTTTCCCAACCTCAAAGATTCTTGCAGAAAGTGTACCTCTTAAAATTATATTTTCATCTTTAATTTCCAGCCAGCTACCTTCTCTTAGGCCAATAACCGGTTGAGTATTTATAGTATGAAATTCTTTAATTCTAGTTTCCCGGGTTTCTCCTTTGTGCTTAGAATTAAGATCTGGATCTAAATAATGTGGATTTAAATTAAAAGGCACTATCCCTAAGGTCTTGAAACTTGGAGGATATATTATAGGCATATCGTTAGAAGTTTGCATTGTAAGACCGCCAATATTGGTTCCTGCACTGCTGCCAAGATAAGGAGTGCCCGCTAGGATCTGTTCCCGTAAAGGCATCATTAAATTATTCCGGTGAAGTTTATCTACCAATAGAAAAGTGTTTCCTCCACCCGTAAATAAACCTTGAGCATCTTTTAATGCTTGTTCCTTATTTTCAAATTCATGTATCCCTTTTACATTAATAGAAATTGGTTCAAATACTTTTTTTACAATAGATGTATATTCCTCGTGAGTGATCCCGCCAGGTCTTGCGAAAGGAATAAAAACTATCTCGCTACAATCCTTAAACAACTCAGCTATTTCGGGGAGTAAGTATGATAGATATTGTTGACCATGCAAGGTGGAAGTACTTGCTAATAAGGCATTTTTCATTCACTATTTTTTGTAAATTTAAGTATTGTAAAGCTTTAACCAAAGTTTAAGTAATCCTTGTTACATTTATTTCATCTTATATTGTTTCTTTAAGTATAAAAACATTTCCATGAAAAAATTCGTTTACCTTTTATTTGTGTTATTCGTTGTGCAGCTTGCCTATGCACAAACTAATGATAGGATAAGAATTAGCGGTTCTATTTATGTGCCTGAAGGTGACGAACCGCAAGGAATTAGTGTTTTTAACATTAATTCTCAAGAAGGGACCATTTCAAATTCTGAGGGAAAATTTGCTATTGCTGTTCAAGAAAATGATAGTATTAAAGTTTTTGCGGTTCAGTTTCAAGAATTTATGGTAGTGATAGATAAGCGTGTTTTGCAAACTAAAACTCTGAATATTTATGTGAAGGATCTTGTAAATAGGCTGCCGGAAGTTATAGTTTCTCCGTATGATCTTACTGGTGCACTTAGTGTAGATGTTGAAAAATTAGAAGTTATTAACCTACCTGTAAAAGTTAAAGTTGGGATTCCTGAAGGATTGTATGCTAATGTAGAAAATGTTGTGGATTTCGGGAAAGCTCCTAAAAATAAGGCCTTAGAGTTTAATCAGACACGATTAGTAAACGGACTAAACTTCGTGAATTTATTTAAATTAGTATTGATCTCCAATAAGCAAAATGATATTTCTAACCCCTATTCCAAATCTTATAAAGAGATAGATTTAGAGCTTAGGCAGCTATATAACGACGATTTCTTTAAAGAAAATTTCAAAATAGAATTTAAGGACATACCAGATTTTATATTATATGCCGATAGAAATGGGTTGGACGAGGAGATGTTAAGGAAAGGGAATGAACTGGATCTTATAGATTTCTTGATGGAACAAAGCAAGAAATATAAAAAGCAGTTGAGTAAGAATTAATTAAAACCTCAATAATAGAAATGAGAAAAGAAACTTATTTAAAAGTAATTACCCTACTATTATTTACGGTTTCACCTTTATTTGCCCAAGAAAACATCAAACTTAACGGAACGATCTCTGCACCTTTCCTCGAGGGAACTTCCATCAACATAATAAATACTACTCAAAAAACCGGGACGGTAAATTCAGATTCTGGATCGTTTCAGATCTTGGTGAGAGAAAACGATGAGCTTCTTTTTTCTTCCATTCAGTACAAAAACAAATCGATTATTATCACTTCTGAAATTTTTTATAAAGGAATTTTAGATGTTACATTGCAGGAAGACCTAAACGTTCTGGATGAGGTGAATATTAGTAATATTAGTCTTACCGGAAGCTTAATAACAGATATTTCCAATATGGAAATGGTGGAGAAACAAACCATAGATTTTAATTTTGGAGATATTAAAAATTCTACTTTTGAATCTGATATTAACGATTCGCAGGAAGCACCCAGAAATTTAGCTCTGGAAAGCAATACTATTATGAAGCCTGGAGTAAACTTATTAGGTCTAGCAGATGGTATTGCTGAAATTCTAGGAATTAATAAAAAGAATGTTCCACGTGTTTATAAAAGATCCTCGAAAAATACTAATGAGCAATTAAGGAGTTTATTTCAGGATGATTTTTTTACAGAAACTCTCAGGGTGAAAAAGGAATATATTGATGACTTTATTTTTTATGCAGAGGATCATGGGTTAAGCAGTCTATTGACAAAACCTTACAGCCAATTGGTTTTAATAGATTTTTTGATCGAGCAGAGCAAAGATTATCTGTCAAGCAGATATAATTAGTATTAGGATCTTTATAGGAAAATCGGAATAAGTCGGAACGATTATTGAAAGAATAGAGACGAAAACACTCATTTAACTTCGAAATAAATTACTTTCGATCTTTCTATCAATACTATGAACTTTAAAATAGTCCTGCTTCTTATTTTTATTAGCTTTTCATCATTTGCGACCGACCATAAATTTTATGTAAGCGTTACAGAAGTTGAATACAATGAGAAAGCTGAGAGTCTTCAAATAATTTCCCGCATTTTTATAGACGACCTGGAAGATCTTCTTCAAACCAGATATGATAAAGCATTAAAGCTTGGAAAAAAACAGGAAAGTCCGGAAGTTCCTTCTTATGTAAAAGAATATTTAAGCAAGAAAATCGAGATCCTGGTGGATGGAAAGCTCTTGGAGGTGAATTATATAGGGATGGAATACGAAGACGATATGGTTTTACTATATATGGAAATTCCTAAAGTTAAATCAGTTCACAAAATATCAGTAAAAAATGCATTGTTAACAGATCTGTTCAGTGAGCAAAAAAATCTGGTGCATGTTACCTATAAAGGAACTACAAAAAGTTTAATTCTAAATAAGGCTAAGCAAGAAGATTTGTTAATTTTTAACAATTGAATTGTAAGGCTCTAATAAATAGCTATTTTTAGCATCATTAAAATCAATATATTAAATATGAGAACATTTAAATCTGCCATGATGGTTTTTTTC
>JAGXIJ010000159.1 GCA_024635675.1 Gillisia sp. | reverse complement strand
CCTTTAGAAACATGAAGATTTTTAAGATCGATCACTTCATCTACACCCTTATCTTTTATGGAAGCTCCTATATTTTTAATAACTCCTTCTTCAATTAAAATATCTACTTTTTTATGATGGTGTTTAGATCCTGGATCTATTATTTTGGCAGCTTTAAGGAGTAGCTTCATTTAAAATATTTTAGAAGTAAGGTTTCAATTATTAAAAATAACAGTGCAAAAGTAACAAACCATTTCCAAAAAGTATTCTTTTCAGCTACATAGCCTTCAGAAATAAAGAATTCATTTAAATTCTCGATTTGCTTAACATTTTTAATACCGTCCAGATCCGTATAATTCATATTACTTTCCTCTCTATTTACATTAAAACTGAGACCCATTTGCTGAACATCTCTTAGCACTACGGAATAATTATCGGGCGTTTGAGGTAATTCACTGGTAGTAATTTCTATTTTCCCATCAGAACTTTTTTGTTGAGGGATAATCGATATTTTTTCTGAATTAAGTTTAACGATCTCATCATTATTAATTGAAATAGGAACTGTAATCTTATTTTCTACTCCTAGATTAAAATATAGGGGAGGAGTGTTAAGGTTGGAAATAGCCATCTTATAAAAGGTAGGTACAACCAGCGGAGACTTAATGAAATTTGAATTTCTCAAATTTAAAGAAGCCGAAAAGATAAATGTATTTTCTTTTTGAAGTAAAAAGGGTTGGTTATCCTGAAGGGATAGAATGGTATTGGAGCCGGAGTTTAAATGATAGTTAACCTGAACTTTTGGATACTCAAAATTTTTAACCTGCTGTTCGAAAACTCCTTTATAAAGAGGATGTTGATATTTGATATTTGTAATAAATTTTTCCTGTTCCTGTCGATTCTCAAAACCTAATATTCCAAGATTTTTAGTAAAGCTTATAAAATTAGCTCGTACACTTTCAGAGGAAGGTATAATGATCAAAATTTTATTTGCTGAAACTAATTTGGATAGGGTAGAAGTTAATACATTCGAAAATTCTGGCACCTCATTTAAGATAATCACATCTGCATCATTGAGCACATTGTAGTTAAGGGCAGTAACTAAAAAGTTGTTATATTCAAATTCAGGAGAAGAATATATTCTCTCCAAAAAATCACTATTCTCCACATTAATGCTACACACTTTTATTGGTAGAATTTTATTCAAGGAGAAATAGAGCGTATTATCAAAGAGTAATCCATTATCCTCTATTTGAACCTTTCCTTTCATGATTTCTGGGTCATTAATAGGAAATGTTATGATCTCATAACTATTTGGTTCCAGAGTCACACTTGTCTTCCCAAATAGCTTATCACTGTTATATAATGAGACGGGAGTGCTTTGAGAAATCACTCCAGAGTTGCTTATTTTAACATTAAGGCTTCTGGAATCTATAGATTCAGAAGTTAAAAAAGCGGTATCAATTTTTATGTTTTCTTTTCTTTCCGGGATTTGAGGATAGGCATATAATGTTATATCGGTGTTACTTAATTCCGTGGGAAGCTTCAGGTTTTGTTGAAAATCTGAAACAACAAGAAATTTCTTTAGCGTAAGCGTATCTTTTGGAAGTTTATTAGTCGCCTTTAATATTACAGTTTTGAAATCTATTGGATTACCTGAAAATTTTATGTTTTGAAGACCTTCTGGTGTGATCTTTTCGAAATCCTCAGAATTTGTAAATAAACTTATATTCTTATCTGAAAATTCACTTTCCAATAATTCCTGAATACTTCGTTCTAATAATTTTCCTTTTTTTCCTTTAGCCTCCATGCTATACGAATTATCCAAAAAAATTACTACTTCCACATTTTTGGAACCTGGAGTTTTCGAAGGAAAATAAGGTTGTGCAAAAGCCATGATAATTGCTGTAAGTGCCAATAATCTGGTAGTAAGCACTAGCCATTTTTTTATTCTCGAACTTTTACGGGTTTGAAGGCTTAGCTTTTTAAGAAATTTTACATTGGTAAAATATTCCGTTTTAAATTTTCTAAGCTGGAATAAGTGAACAATAATTGGGATAATCAGCAGTACAAGCGCGTATAATACCTCTGGATGATAAAACTGCATGAATATTTTAATGTTTATCAAATATATAAAACAGGTTTCTATTTCTGTTATTATGGTTGTCTAAACTCTTTTAATGGTAAAAAGGAAGGTACTTCCCTCGCCTGGAATAGAACGCACTTTTATAGTTCCTCCCATACTTTGAATTAGCTTTTTTACTGTAGCTAATCCAATTCCGCTGCCAGGGTTTCCATCACGATCATTGGTATCTAGGGTAGTGAAAAGCTCAAAGATCTTTGAAGAGTTTTCTTCAGAAAAACCATCTCCGTTATCGATCACAGCAAAGTGATAGTAATCTTCGGTCTCTTTAAAAGTGATCTGGATCTTTCTTAGGGCTTTACTGTTGTATTTTAATGCATTACTCACCAAATTCAAAAACACCTGAGTAAGGGCAGCCTTGTTTACATGTTTTAGGGTAGCAGTTTCGGGATAATCAATATCTACATCATTGGCAACATCGTATAAGTGAGCAATCCCGCTCAAGAGATTTTGAAGATCTACATTCTCATAATCCTTTTCTAAAATATGTTCGCTTCGGTAAAAACTTAAAATTCCATCCACATAATTCCTTAGGGAATAAGATGATTCGTTTAGGTAATTTAAATATTGAGTGGTTTCTTCATCAAACTTACCCTTATTTTCTATTTTAAGTAATTCTGTTAAGGAAATTATATTGGCCAAAGGAGATTTGATATCATGAGAAACTACACTGGCAAATTTTTCTAATTCCTGATATTTCTGTTTAAGCTTTTTCTGAATGACTTTAAATTTTTTGCTCTGCTTTGCAAATTCAAACAGTTTCATACATTGATTGCCTAAAGCCTTCAATCCATCAATCTGATATTTTTTAAGTATTCTTTCCTTTGTATCAAGAACGCTTAACACACCTATAATATATCCTTGAGAATTGGTTAGTGGGACTCCAGTATAAAATTTGTAATGATCGTTATAATGAATTTTGGCCTCATCAAAGATCTTCGGAGATTCTGAATAATTTATGCAAAAAACTTCCTTATCTGAATCCAGTGTAAGTTGTGCAAAAGCATTTTCACGCTTGACTTCCTCAATTTCAATTCCTGTTTTAGATTTCAACCACACATGACCTTTATCTATAATACTTATAAACGCTGTAGGGGTGTGGCAAATAATAGCTGCCAATCGAGTAAGTTCATTATAATCTTGGTCAAAAGTGGTTTTGGAAATTTTGTAATCTGACAATACAGATTGCCGAAGCTTTTCATTAAACGCAGGTTTGTATTCCATATTCTTGTCCCCTAACAACTATTAACTATTTATAGTCAATAATATGAAATATTTCTCAGCTATTTCATTGGAAATCAATGATATTTTAATCTAAGCCTCTCGTTTAATCGAAAAATAGAAGGTTGTCCCCTTATTTACTTGAGATTTTACCGAGATTTCTCCTCCCAAATTAGCCACTAATTTTTTAACGGTAGATAGGCCAATTCCGTTCCCACGGTTTCCACTTCTATCGGCTTCTTCTACAATTGTAAAAAGCTCAAATATGGCTTCTTGTTTATTTTCAGGAATCCCAATGCCGTTATCTGCTATAGAAAAATGATAATAACCATTTTCTTCTTTTGCTACAACATCTATAATGATCTTTTCTTGATTATTATATTTGAGACTATTCCCAATAAGATTCAAGAAGATTTGTTGAAAGGCAGCTCTGTTACAATGAACATTAAGATTGTCTTCCGGAAGATTGATCTCACAATCAAATTTAATATTTAAAAGATCTATAATCTGTTCTAAAACATCTTGTATATCAAAATTTTCGGTGTGTGTATTCAAAAGCGTATCACTCTCATAATGGCTAAGAATATCTGTGATATAATTACTAAGCCTAAAGGAAGACTGTTTTAAATAAGAAAGATAATCAAGCCCAGTTCCATCTAATAAATGCCCATATTTTGCTTTAATGAGATCTGAAGTGATAATTATATTGGCCAATGGCATCTTCATGTCATGAGATACAGTACCGGCAAATTCTTTAAGTAAATTATTTTTTATTCCTAATTCTTTTTTTGCCTTTTCTAAAGCAAGATTTTTTCTTCGTAAATCCAGTAAATTTTCCACCTGTTGCGCTAAAGATCTAAGGGCATTCTTTTGTTTGATGCTAAGGGAATTAGGTTTATTATCTATAACACATAAGGTGCCTAAGGGCTCTCCACTAGGAGATTTTATAGGCATACCTGCGTAAAACCTTATATTGGTATCGGAAGTAACTAATGGATTTTCATAAAATCTAGAATCTAAATGAGTGTCCTGCACTTCCATGATATCATCTGGATTTAAAATTGCATGCGAACAAAAAGAAATGCTTCTATCTGTATAAGATAGCTCAGTACCAGTTTTAGATTTAAACCACTGTTTGTTTTCCGCTACAAGTGTTATAAGGGAAACAGGAACATCACATATAAATGATGCTAACTGAACTATATTATCGTAATTTAATTCTTGTTCGGTATCTAATATTTGAAGTTTATTGAGAGAAGCTAATCGAGCCGTTTCATTCTCTGGTTCTTGTGCTTTAATCATATAATAATCTATCTTGGTTGGAAGCCCTAACTAAAAGCTAATATACATAAACAGATAACGTTAATAAAATATTAAAATCACCCTATAGAAGCTAATCTTTCAATAATGGTGCCAATATAATCTTAAGCTAATTTATTCCTGTTTTAACCTGTTTTCAAGGATTTTGACTATATAATCGCGACTCTAATCCTTAAGAATATGTTAAAACGCATATTTGTTTACTAAGTTTTATCTTTGAATATAAATTAATCTTTGCAATAAATAAAAAGGAACAAATTTGACACCTACAGAATTAAAAGAATTCCTGGATTCTAAAGTCATGCTTTACAATAATTTCAATTTTATTGAAAGTGATCCCATTAGCATTCCCCATAAGTTCCAACTTAAAGAAGATATAGAAATATCTGGATTTTTAGCTGCTATTATTGCTTGGGGGAATAGAAAAAGCATAATTAATAATGCGAATAAAATGATGGATTATCTAGGGAACTCTCCTTATGATTTTGTTATGAATCATTCTGATTCTCATTTAGACCCTCTGGAGAATTTTGTTCATAGAACCTTTAACGGATTGGATTTTAAATCATTTATTAAAAGTTTAAAGCATATATATACGAATCATGGAGGATTGGAAGCAATTTTTTCAACTCCCTCTAAAAATGGATCTCTTCAGACTAATATATCTGATTTTAAATCTATTTTTTTTGAAATTGATCATTTGTCCAGAACAGAAAAGCATGTAAGTGACCCATTAAAGGGTTCTGCTGCAAAGAGAATTAATATGTTCTTACGCTGGATGATCCGGCAGGATAATGCAGGAGTCGATTTTGGATTATGGAAAGATGTTTCTCCCTCTTTATTATCATGTCCGTTAGATGTACACTCTGGGAACGTTGCAAGAAAATTGGGACTATTGAATAGAAAGCAAAATGACGCGAAAGCGGTAATGGAGCTGGATAAGTCTCTACGAGCCTTAGACAAGGATGATCCTGTTAAATACGATTTTGCCTTGTTTGGATTAGGGGTTTTTGAAAAATTTTAAAATTATTGTAAAAAAAACTCGCTATTCCCGGGAGGAAAAATAGCGAGTGCTAATAAAAATTCTAAGAATTAAAATTTTATGATATGTCTGTTGGTACCGGGTAGAATCTTAGTTGTAAAAGTTTTAAGCCGCTGTTGTCATATTCCCAGAAATAATCTTCAAAAATAGGATCGAATATAGTATATCGACCTGCAGGAATAGTTTGTTCAACGCCATCGCCATCTGTGAATACAATTTCATTTTCAACATAAATAGTAAGAAGCGTTCTGCTAACATTCTCAAACCTAGGCTTTCCTTTAGTTCTTTCAACCTCTAGGTATTCTGCTGAACATACTGGAACATACTCGTCAGTAAGATCTGCATCTGCGCAGGTGGTAATGGTTGCACTTCCACCTGGTTTTCCTAGAGCACGCATCCATATTGAATAGGATGTTAAACCATCCCCATCTGGATCTGGATTTGGTAATTGGAAACTGGCCTCACCATCGGTACCATTCACATCCAATACTTGGAAATCATCTCCTTCAATCAACATTATTTTAGATTTCCCCCAAAGAGAAACAAAAATACGGTGCCCATTATTCCCGGTCATATCTGCAGTTTTTTCTTTAGATACCCCAATAATGTTTAAATTGTAGTGTGCCCCACTTGGTGCTCCATTCCCTTGTTTAAAGAGATCTGAATTTTCAGGGTTTTCAATGTTCAAGGGATCTTCTAAAGAAGTAACACCTTCATCTTTTGAACAACTAATCGTTAAAGCCACGACTAGAACAAAAGCAATTAGCAAATTAAATTTTCTCATAATATATAAAATTAAATTAGTAAATACTTGTCCAGCGACATAAAAGTACAGAGGTTAAATTTTTTCAAAAAGATAACCAGTGTGCTTTATGCACAGATGTTGTGGGGGGGGTAAAATGGTAGGGATGTAAAAAAGCTATTTGAAAATTAATCCATCTATAAAAGATGTATTTACTTGATTACAAGTTAAATATAGCCAATAAATTATTTAATATCCAAAGAATTTATTAAAAAATTTAATTTAAGGTAAGAATTTAATGTTTAAATATGTGTATTAAGCTCAGCTATAATAGGGGTTTATGGAATAGTTAATTTTTTATAAAATTAGATTATTTCACCATCTACCATTGTCAATTTTCTATCGGCCATGTTTGCCAATTCCTCATTATGAGTAACTATCACGAAGGTTTGATGGAATTCTTCTCTAAGCTGAAAAAATAATTTATGCAAATTCTCTGCAGATTCACTGTCTAGGTTACCAGAAGGTTCATCTGCATAGATTACCGCCGGATTATTTATTAAAGATCGTGCCACAGCAATTCGTTGTTGTTCCCCACCACTTAGTTCAGAAGGTTTATGATGTGCTCTGGGAGATAAATTCAAGAATTCTAAGAGCTCATAGGCTTTTTTTTCTGCAACAGCTTTGGAGGTTCCTTTAATAAATGCGGGGATACAAATGTTCTCTAAGGCTGTGAATTCTGGTAATAATTGATGGAATTGAAATATAAAACCTACCTGTTCATTTCTAAATTTGGAGAGCATTTTAGAATTCTGAGAATAGATATCAATTTCATTAACTTTTAATGTACTATCCAGCTTTGTATCGGGTTGGTCTAAGGTTCCCAATATGTGCAATAAGGTAGTTTTTCCGGCCCCAGATGCACCAACAATAGAAACTATTTCGCTTTTTGCAATATGTAAATTGACACCTTTTAGAACATGAAGGTCTCCGTAATATTTATGTATGTTGTTGGCGTAGATCATGAATTTAAATAACTAAACTATCATTATTAACTCTTAAATATATTTTTCACATTATTGTAATCAATATAATAAACTATCCTCAAAGATAAATTTTGTCGTAGATCCTGGTCGAATAAGTTTTGTAAACTTTTGGTAAATTGTAATTCACTCTTATTATCAAAATTAAATATAGAATTTCTATAAAGTAAGATTGCCTCACTACCCGGAGCAAAACGCCAGCTATAACTAAAATCTAAATTCCAGATATTAAAATTTGCATTAGGATCGTTATCTTCAGTAATTGCGTATTCTTTTGGGCTATAGGTACCCTTTTCTTGTAAGGAAGTGTATTCACCATCTTCATAAGTAGCAGATGACCAGAAATTTCTGAAATTCAAATTAAGTGCCTGGTCGGTGTTGAAATTATAACTTGCCCGTATGGAATTCTCGATGCTTTTTTGATCTCTTTTACCAAAAACAATATCCTCTTCCTCAATTGCTACATAGCTATTTCTATTATTTCTAATGTTATTGCTGAAGGAATAAATCAGGGTAAATTTGTCATTAAAACGAAACCTAGGACTTACACTGAACCTAAAATTATACCTATCGGAATCAATTCCTCCGAAATAGGCTACTCTGGAGTCTACTGCGAACCTCTTTCTGTAATCTGTGGAAATAAATGCCAGACCTCCGGCATAAGGAGAATAGGTAGCAAATCGGCCATCTACCCGAGGTTCAAAAAAATCTTTTTCTTCAGAACTTCCTTCCAAATATGCTCCAAAAGCGAATCTGTTTTTGGTAGCTGCAAATAAATTGACGCTTAATGAGGTAGATGTCTCGGTATCTGGGCGGTATCGTCTATTATGATTCAAATTAAGACTTAAATTCAATTGATTAAAGGAATCAGTAGGTTCTAAGGTTCTATAATTAACATTAGCACCAAAATTATTGTAGTTATTTCTGAAGTTTAAACCTAGATCATTTATATCATAGGTTTCATTCGCCAAGGAGTGGGAAACACCATATCTAATAATTCCTTTGGTATGTTGTATCCCAAATTCTGAAGCAAAACCAGAGATGTTATTCTGGTTTTTATTTACATTGCTAATTTTTGCTTCTCCGGTAAAATTGAAAGAATTGGCTTTATTATAAATATCATATAATAATCCGGTTACATTTCCATCTCTAAAATGCCCTTCCCGGGTTACATTTGTATTTATTAATGAAATCGAAGAGCTTTGATTAAACTGTTGGTTCAATACAAAGATGTTATAATTGGTTAATGGTTCTGTGACTATCTCTCTGGAAATGTCTGTAAGTGTATCTAATATGGTTGCATAGGTGGTTTTTGTTACTGCATTGAATAAGCCAATTCCTAGATTATTATCTGTTCTTCCCGATATTTTAAGCGCATTCAAAAGAGAAACTTTATCGGGATTCTTTATAATTATTTCATCCTTATTTACATTCTCTTCAACAACATTGAAATTAGTTGGTGTATCTCCAATTCTTCTAGAATAAAAAAGGTCGCCAATGCTAAATAATTCAGTTCCTTCTGTAAAAAAGGCTCTATTCTCATTAAATTTTTGTTCAAAAGGGCCTAAATTCAATTCTACATTATCGAATGCCGTTTGCCCAAAGTCCGGAATCAAGGTTGCATCCAGGGTAAACGCGTCACTAATTCCATATTTAAAATCTAAACCTGCACTAAAATTAGTTTCTGTATTGTCTTGGAAATTATTAACCTGTAAAGAAGTATAAGGATAAAAACTTAACCTAACCGGAGGATCGATGTTCCGGATTCCTTTAAGTAGACCATTATACTGAGTAGATTTCCCTACAGATTTATCTATATAGTTCCATCCGTAAAATTCATTGATGTTCAATATTGAACGTACAAGCTGGATTCCCCAGATTTGTTCCTCTTTCTCTGGAAACCTTAGAGCGGAATATGGAATTTTTAGCTCGGCATACCAACCTTTATCATCAAAAGAAATATCAGATTCCCATACTAGGTTATAACTAGAGTCTTGATTATCACCATTTATTTTTGCATCTATTTGTGTTCCTGCAGCAGTTACAATAAATCTGGTTTGATTAATCCCATCATTGTAGGTGTTAATATCTATTCCAAAAAGATCGGACTGACCCTCTTCATCTCGTTGTGTAAACTGTCTTAGGATTTTATCTGGATTATCATCCCTCATATATGCAGCAATATATATGGCTTCATCATCATATATAATTTTTACCTCTGTTGTGTGAGTTTCTCGAATTGGGGTTCCATCGCCCGGTTCAATCATTACGAAGTCTGTTGCAACAGTGATGGTATTCCATTCTGGATCAGTTAAAATTCCATCTATAAGTGGTGGAGTTTCTGTTCTAACAGCGGTATAGGTTTTTGGGTTAGTATTTATTTCTTTTAATTCTTGAGCATTTACCAAGCAAAAGGAAAAAATAAAGAACAAAATTGGGAGACTGCGAATAATCATTAATCAAATTTTAAACAGAAGTAAATTTATAAAATGTCTTGTTGATACTATACATTTCATTTATTTATGAATAACAAATACGAATGTATGTTTTAAATGTTAATAGAGAAATGAATTATCTTTGACTTTATTAAAAAACATTAACATTATGGAGCATTCTAATGAAACCGCAGTACTTGCCGGTGGTTGTTTTTGGTGTACAGAAGCAGTTTTTGAAAGAGTAGAGGGAGTTAAGAAGGTTATTCCTGGTTTTACGGGCGGTACTATTAAGAATCCAGCCTATAGAGAAATAATATCCGGGAGAACAGGACATGCCGAAGCTATTGAAATACATTTTGACCCAACAGTAATTTCTTTCAAAGAATTATTACTAATTTTCTTTAGCACACACGACCCTACAACTCTAAATAGGCAACAATATGATAAAGGCACTCAGTATAGAAGTGGTATCTTTTATCATTCTGATGTTCAGAAAAAAGAGGCGATGGAAATCGTAGAAAGAATTGAGGAAGAAAAAGTGTTTCAAGACCCTATTGTAACCGAAATTACTGAAGCTACCCCATTTTATGAGGCGGAGGCAGAACATAAGGAATATTATTCAAAGCATAGGCAACAACAATATTGTCAGGTAATTATAGATCCCAAGATCAAAAAATTAAGACAATTGTTTTCAGATAAAATG
>JAGXIJ010000025.1 GCA_024635675.1 Gillisia sp. | reverse complement strand
CTTGGGGAAGTTGGAACTGATAAAAGGGATAAATACGAATTTGACTTAAAGCTTGATGTGTTAGGAGAAATGATAAAATCTGTCAGAAAAGATAGAAATCTAACTCAAGAACAACTTGGAGAACTCGTTGGTGTACAAAAGTCTCAAATCTCAAAATTGGAGAGAAATGCTAAGAACGTAACTATTGAAACTGTTTTAAAAGTATTCCGTGCTTTAAAAGCAAACATCAAATTTAGTGTTGAATTGAATGATGGGGATTTCAAAGCAGCTTAAAAAATACTACAGCCAACATCTGTTACTGGAAAATGGCAGGCAATTGAGTTAAAACTGATCTTTTAGAAACTACAAATAAAACATCTAAGCGTTTCAGTGAAGCTGAAAAATCATCACTAATAAACACCACAAACTAACTTTGTAAGTCTGCGGTGTTTATTAGTTGATAACAATATTGTTAATTCTTATACCTTGAGTATTGTTAATTGTTCAGAATAAACACAATTTAATAAAACCTTTGTTTACAGTATATAAGGTTAATATTTTTCATATTTTTGTTAAATACTAAATTTAGCAATGTTAATTAATGAACTCACGATTTACACATTATGATCTTGAATTAATCAAACCTGAATTTGATTCTTCAATAACAGATTTAATAATTGATTTAGATCATTTAAGAAAAAAACAACCTGGGGGAACAACTCCAAGAAGAATTTTCTTCCAGCTAAAAAACATTTTTCACACTTTAGAAAGTATAGGTTCTGCAAGAATTGAAGGAAACAACACTACTATAACAGATTTCATCGAAAATAAATCTAATATAACCCCAACTTCAAATGAATCTTTTTTAGAGATTGAAAACATTGAAAGGTCTTTGTCTTATATTGATGAAAACATTGATAGTATTAAAATAAACAGGTTTTTTACGAGTGATTTACATAAACATATAGTAAAGGGTTTATCGCCACTAAGAGAAGGAGATAAAACTCCAGGTATATATAGGGCAAATGATATTTCGATCTCCCAATCTGCTCATAAGCCACCAAGTCCATTTCAAGTTGAAGGATATATGGATGAACTTTTTAAATTCATAAATCAACCTAATGCTTCAAAATATGATTTATTAAAAACTGCAATCGCACATCATAGATTTGTTTGGGTACACCCGTTTGGAAATGGAAATGGAAGAACTGTTCGTTTATTCACTTATGCTATGCTTGTAAAGCAGGGTTTTAATGTGAATTTAGGTAGAATAGTAAATCCAACTGCAATATTCTGTAATGACCGAGATCTTTATTACAAATACCTAGCTAAGGCCGATAAAGGGACAAAAAGTGGTGTTTTAGAATGGTCAGAATATGTGTTAAGCGGTTTGAAAACTGAAATCGAAAAAATAGACAAATTATCAGACTACAAGTATTTAAAAAAACATATATTATTTAATGCATTGGAATTTTCTAGAGAAAATGATCGAATAACTGATACTGAGTTTAAAATTTTAAAAATTGCGATTGATAAGAAAATTATTCAAGCCTCAGATTTAAATTCGGTATTTCCAAATAAACTAAGTTCTGAAGTTTCCAGACATATCAGAAAATTAAAAGAAAAAAATCTATTAATACCTGAAAAGGAAAAAGGGAGGAAATACCTTATAAGTTTTCAAAATAAAATTTTATTAAAAGGAATAATTAGAGCCTTAGATGAAAATGGATTTTTACCGATTAAAAATGAATAGTCTACGCACAACACCGGTTACCAGCAAATATCGGGCTATTGATTAAATAGTAATATTCTAGAAACTAGAAACTATAAACTATAAACAAAGCATTTAAGCGCTTCAGTTTGCGATTGTGACTCCACAAATACCCTACCCCTTGCCATTCTAAAATGGCATCTCTAATTTTAAGTTGAAGTTTTATTTTTATTTATTAAGTAATTGAAAATCAGTAACTTTTTGTGTTAAATGAAACTACAACGGGAACGCCGAAACTCTCCTTGGGAGGCATTAAATTACATTCGCATTATGAAAAGACTTACCAACTGCTTTCCTCTCTTAACCGGAGGGCTTGCAGTTTTTGCATGCTGTTTGCATTCCAATCCTGTAAACAACAACCGTAACTAGAACCACCACGAGAGAAAGAAATAGTACAAGAGATCCATGACAACTCGGAAACTCCCGAATTTATGATAGAAATTGAATTGGAAGTATATAAGAGGGAGTAAAAACCTAAAAAAAATAGAAGCTCCTCCGCTTTAAAAATGAAAAATTAGTATATAAACTGTTTATTTTTAGTTGTTTACAACACAATTTCAAAAAGAGTTTTACGTTACTTAACCTAGAACCTCGGGGCAAGCCCACTTGATATGAATTGAAATATGCTTTTAAAAATTCGAGGTAAGCTCGCCTGAATGATTCGGGCAGGCCTCGGTGAAATAAACCCTCAATGAGGGAAAAATTATAGTTATGAAAACAGCAAAACTTTCCTTCGTTCTTTTTGTAAGCCTGATGGCTTTCTTAGTTATTTCGTCTTGTAGCAATAGTGACGATGCCATGGCGCCTGTCAATCAGGTAGAGGATGTAGATCAGCAAACCATAGCAGAGGTTAAAACCAATGTACAAGCAGGCACCTGGAGCATTACCAAGTTTATGGAAGATGATATTGATGAAACCGACCATTTTACGGGCTTTAATTTTACTTTCGAGACCAATGGAACACTTAGCGCCACCGATGGCACAGATACCTTCGAGGGCACCTGGAGCATTACCGATAGCGATTCCAGCGACGACGACTCCAGTGATGATGATCTGGACTTCAATATCAATTTTAACCTTACCAACGACTTTGAAGATCTTAATGACGATTGGGATTTTGTTTCCCGGTCTGCAACCAAAATAGAACTTATAGACATAAGTGGAGGAGATGGAGGAACCGATCTTTTAACTTTCGAGAAAAATTAATACTGCCGGAAGTCCGCTCCTAACAAATATTATATAAGACTTTATCCTTTATTTTTAAAAGGGGAATTATTAAGTAGCGACTTACAATTAGTTTAAAAGCGTATCTTTAAGTAGTGTAACTAACTAAATACTAACCTTTTAATATCTAAGAAAATGAAAAGTCAACTCTTCAACCTAGTTATTTTTTCCTTATTAACCTTAACAGCCTGCGATCAGAAAAAGTCTGAGAAAACCAAGGAAACTAAAGAGATTAAGGTAACTAAAGAAAAGCAAGAATCCCCGGATTATGCAGCCTACAACAAAAAAGTAGAGGTTATACGATCGTTCATAAAAGCACATGAGGATGAAAACATGGAAGCTGAACAGGCACTTTTTGCTGATACTCTAAAATGGAGCCCTCCCTACTATAAAGGGAATAAATGGTTAGGAAAGGCAGATATTGTAGCAGCGTTTCAAAACTACCACAAGGATTTTGAAAATGTGAAGTTTGAAGAAGGAATTATGATGGCCGATTCGCTGGTAAATGGAATGTGGTCTGGTTCGGTCTTTCCAAAAGGTCAGGCTTCAAACACTCCCGATGCCATTAGGATCTACGGAACCTGGACAGGGAAACATACAGCATCCGGTAAAGAGGTTGGCCTTAAATATTTTGCTCTTGGTTGGATAAATGATGCCGGCAAAATCGCACAATTCTCCGAGTATTTTGATGCGCATGGACTTGCCGCACAAATTGCTGAAAAGAAATAACTTAACAAAGACGATAAATAGAAGCTAATGATCTTGGCTTCTATTTATCTTTTTTTTATCTACAAGTAACACCACATTTAAATTCCTGTTCTGGTATTCCAGCTGTTTTGATGATTTTTGTAAGCTCTCGGCGCCTATTGCTTATTTTCTAATATAGGAATATAGAGATCTTTTTATTTTTTTGAATTAAAAATTCAACTTAGCAGTAACAAAACACAATATTCACGTCTTATAAGCAGTTTAACATCACCAGCAAACTTGAATTCCCTACAATTTAATTGCATTCACCGAGATAAAATTATAGAGGATGAAGCTTCAAGACCTACAAATGCGCGCTCTTTCTGGCAAGAAAAAGGGATTAATTACCGAATATAGATTACTCGAAGAACTTATTTTAGAACTTCAATTTAGAGAGCTACCTCCAGAAGTAGTTGTGGAAATTAATGAGGAGATCTCCCGGTTAAATGCCGTAGTAGACGATCATAAAAAATTGTACTTCTATATAAAATTGGTAAAAAGGAAGTTATTAAAAACACTTATTAAAGATCTCGAACTTGTTCCTAAAAATTATTATCGCAATTTCTGGCTAGCTCTTGGAATATCTGTAATTGGAATCCCTCTTGGGGTGCTGTTTTCTATAATGCTGGATAATACTTCTTACATCACATTCGGCTGGCTAATAGGTATGGTATTAGGACTTGCTATTGGTACCGAAAGGGATAAAAAGGCACTTGAAAATAACCGCCAATTACAACTCGAGATAAATTAGCATTTTAACCATCTCCGTTCGGCAATGTATTAGAACACGCCGTCACCCTGAACTAGTTTCAGGGTCTCCATCTTACGTACAGGTTTGCTGAAACAATTCTTAAAGCTACCGGAACAGTATGACGAAGCTCTAGAATATAGCTAGTTGCAAATTAGTAGGACAAAACTAAAAAGCGGGAAATTGCCTGGTACATCTATCAATTCAAACTTTTTTAACAGAGCCTATTTAGGCAATACACCTATTTTGAGTTTCAATAAATTCTTAGACATTAGTTTTAAAAAATATAGTCTTAAATTAGTATTACAGTTTTATAAGTAATTGACTGTTAGATTATTAATTTAATTCTATAACTAGAAATCATGAAAAAGGAAAATTGGCCGGCATTGTCCTACCAAGATGCTAAAGGAACCTATGAGACCATTCATTTATGGACCCAGATCGCCGGGAAAATAAAGCTGACACAAATGCCCTGGATAAATCATTCGTGGCACACCACCTTGCTTGTAAGTCCGCGTGGACTAACAACAGGAGATATCCCCTCTGAAGAAAAACATTTTCAAATCAATTTCGATTTTATAGATCATGAGTTGCAACTAATAACCAGCAAAGGGGAAAGCAAGTCCGTTAGTTTAAAGAACCTTTCTGTTGCCGGATTTTATAGGAATGTGATCACTAGTTTAAAAAATTTAGGGATCGAAGTGAAAATAAATACCATCCCTAATGAATTGGTAGATCCCATTCCCTTGGATAAGGATGAGACCCATAAAGAATACAAACCTGTTCATGCAACTAATTGGCATACCGTATTGCTGAATGTAGATGAAGTTTTTAATAAGTTTCGGGCAGAATTTATAGGGAAATGCAGCCCCGTACATTTCTTTTGGGGAAGTTTTGATTTGGCAGTATCTCGATTTTCCGGGAAAGAGGCACCAAAACATCCGGGAGGAATTCCCAATTTACCAGATTGGGTAGCACAGGAAGCTTATTCTCATGAAGTAAGCAGTAGCGGATTTTGGCCGGGGAACGAAATGTTGCCCTTTGCAGCTTTCTATAATTATATCTATCCGGAACCCAAAGGATTCGATCGTGCACAAATAACACCCGAAAAAGGCTACTATTTTAAAGATATGGGAGAATTTATTTTGCCATATAAAGATGTGCAGGAATCTAAGGATCCAGCCAAAACGCTTCTGGATTTCTTACATAGCACCTATAATATGGCAGCAGATCTGGCCCATTGGAATAAAAAAGATCTGGAAAAACAGGATGTGAAGTATTGATAGAATTCCCGATATTTATGCCCTGAATAAAACAGATGCCGAAACACCAAGACTACGAAACAGAACGTCTTTTATTAAGAGCTACCGGTTTAGAGGATGCCGAATTTATTTTTGAGTTGCTAAATACTCCCAAATGGCTTCAGTTTATTGGGGATAGAAATATTAGTACCCTACAAAGTGCTGAAGAATACATTAAGATGCACATAGTTCCAATGTTCAAGAAAAATGGCTTCGGAAATTATACGGTGATCAGAAAATCTGATGCTGTAAAAATTGGCAGTTGCGGACTCTACGATAGGGAAGGGGTTGATGGGATAGATATTGGCTTTGCCTTTTTACCTGCCTACGAAAAACAAGGCTATGCCTTGGAAAGTGCATTCAAGATCAAAGCCTTAGCTATTTCAGACTTTAAACTTTCGCAACTAAGCGCCATTACAAACCCGGAAAATATCGGATCTCAAAAACTCTTGGAGAAACTAGATTTCCAATTTAAAGAAAAGATCAGCTTGCCAGAAACAGAGAAAGCTCTTCTATTATATAAATGGGAACTTTAAATACTAATTTAGATTTCCCAAGGATAGAAGACTAACCTAATTTTCCTAGTTTTACGAATCCCAATAGTTGCAGATAATGATAGTATTAAAACGAACCACCTCAGAGAATCCAGATTTCACACTGCTGAATAACATGCTGGACAAAGAACTGGTGATTAGAGATGGTGATGAGCATGAGTTTTTCGCCCAATTCAATAAAATAGACCGTATTAAGCATGTGGTGTTAGCATATAACAATGGGGAGGCTGTGGGTTGTGGAGCAATAAAAAAGTTTGATGAAGAGACGATCGAAATAAAACGAATGTTTGTGTTGCCTGCCGGAAGAGGAAAAAAGGTGGCTACAACAATTTTAACCGAACTGGAAAGTTGGGCAACGGAATTAAGGTATAAAAAATGTGTTTTAGAAACGGGAGCAACCTTTAAAGATGCCATAGGGCTCTACGCCAAAGCGGGATACGAAGTTTTACCAAATTATGGACAGTATGTTGGTGTAAAAAGCAGTGTTTGTTTTTGTAAAACCCTTGAAATTAGGCAGGTGTGATTTTGATATTCAAAAAAATTAAAGTAAGTTTACTAACTGTTACAACAAAAGTTTATTTTTATCATCCAAATTGGAAACCCTACATCCGATTAATTTACTGCTAGGTCTTGCTCCAAATTAAATTTTAACCCTAACAATTTATTCACAGATCTAAATAGTAATAAAGGTAGATTCTAAAGCCCTTTAATTATTATAATACAGGATTATGAAAAAATTTTTCAAGAATAAAAACCACATTCTTATTGGGTTAGGAGTGGGATGTATCTTCGGATTGGGTTTAGGAATTGCTTTAGGAGGTATCATTGGAACTCCATCTTTGGGAGTAATTACAGGAGTTAGTTCCGGAGCAATTTGCGGAAGTTTAATGGCAATGTTTGTATAGCTGAAACTTTAAATTGTTAGCTATCCTTTTTATTTTATATCTAGCTGAAACAGGTTGGAAATAAATAAGGAAGATATATAAAGCAAGCGATAACAATAGCTGTAATCGCTGCAAACAAAACGGCACCTGCTGCAACATCTTTTATGTAGCCTATTTTGCTGTGGAAGTCTGGATGTATAAAATCTGCAATCCCTTCTATAGAACTATTTAAGCCTTCTGTACTTAATACCAAGCCAATTGCCAAGACTTGAAAGATCCATTCGGTCTTTGTAATGTTAAAGTAAAATCCTGCAATGCTAACACCAACAGAAATAACAGCCTGAACTTGTATACTTGGCTCTGTTTTTAGTAAGATCCATGCGCCTTTAAGGGCATATCCACCACCACGAATTCTTTTACTTAGGAAACTATCCTTCACTATAATAATGATTTTAAGGCTGCAAGATAGTCAGGTTCTTCCGATATATCAGAAACTTGTTGACTATGCATCACCTTTCCGCTTTCGTCTAATACGATCACTACTCGGGAAAGCAGACCTTCTAAGGGGCCGTCCATCATTTCTACCCCATAATCTTTTCCAAAATCTCCTTGTCTAAAATCCGATAAATTGGTCACTTTATTCAAACCTTCAATATCTAAAAAACGTTTTAAAGTAAATGGGAGGTCTCTGGAAATACATAACACTACGGTATTATTTAACTGGATAGCACGCTCATTAAAACTTCTAACAGAAGTAGCACCTATATTGGTATCTATACTAGGGAAAATATTCATGATCACCCTTTTTCCTTTAAAATCGTACAAATTTACTTTGGACATATCTGTAGCGATCAACTCAAAATATGGAGCCTTTTCCCCGGTTATTGGTAAATTTCCATAAGTGGTAATGGTATTTTCTCTCAAAGTTATTTGTGCCATAGATCCCGGAGTTTTTGTTTGAAGAGCTAAATTTACTGCTTATGGCATAGGGATTTACTAAAATTATCATAAAAACAAGACCGCCCGATTTTTTTAAATCGGGCGGTCTAAATATTTAAAATAAGGGGTTTATCTATCTATAGATCCCATTACTTTTTTTGCAAAATTGTTGGCAGCATCTATTGAAGAATCACCATTTTTTATCATTTGATGAACCTCTACGGCACCACACAAATTTGTAATTAGTTCTCCAATTACATCCATTTCTTCGTCTGAAACAGATCTGTGTTCAGTAAAGCTTTCCAATACCTCAATAGTGTTTTCAAGTTTTTCCTGATCATTATTGCGTTGTAGGTGTCTAATTACTGGTAACTTCATCTACTAGATCTTTAAGCAGTTCAAACTTATTAGTTTGAACCTGATTCACTAATTTTCCGTCTTTAAAAGCGGCGAACGTTGGTAAATTATCGACATTAGCCATCTTACGAGATTCCGGAAATTTTTCTGCATCTACCATTAAAAAGGTAGTTTGCTCATTTTCTCCAGCCAATTTTTTGAATTTTGGCTTCATCACTCTACAGTTACCACACCAGCCAGCCATATACTGAACCATAACAGTTCCGTTTTTGGAAACGATGTCTTGTAAATTATCTTGTTCTAACTCTTTTACCATGTTCTACTTTTTAGTTTAAACTTAAGTAAGATGCAACACCTTTGCGATCTGCAGTCATAGCTTCTTTCCCTTCTTCCCAGTTTGCAGGACAAACTTCTCCTTTTTCCTGAACGTGAGTGTAGGCATCTATTAGTCTTAAGAATTCCTGTACGTTTCTTCCTAGTGGCATATGGTTAATCCCTTCATGGAATACAGTTCCTTCTTCGTCTATTAGATAAGTTGCACGATATGTTACGTTGTCTCCTTCTACTGTGATAGCTCCGGTTTCTTCGTCATACTGCTCATTGGTAACATCTAAGATCCCTAGTGCAGAACTTAGGTTTCTGTTAGAATCTGCAAGAATTGGGTACGTTACACCTTCAATTCCTCCGTTGTCTTTTGCAGTGTTTAACCATGCAAAATGAACCTCTGCAGTATCACAAGATGCACCAACAACCATTACATTTCTTTTTTCGAAATCATTAAGCGCTGCTTGAAATGCGTGTAATTCTGTAGGACATACAAAAGTGAAATCTTTAGGGTACCAGAACAATAATACTTTTTTATTATTTTTTTGAGCCTCTTCAAGAATATTCAACTTGAAAGTATCGCCCATTTCATTCATTGCGTTTACCGCTAAATCTGGAAATTTTTTTCCTACTAATGCCATATTATTTATATTTTGTATTTGTTAATTTTCACTCGCAAAAGTAAAAAAATAGCCCGCAGTTGCGGACTATTGAAATTTTAATTTCTTATTTCACTATAGTTTTTGACTATGTATATTTTGTAAACGAATAGATTAATTCTATTATTAAGAATTAACCGTTTGTGCCTGAGCCGGTTGTGTGCTTAGCTGTCTTATTTTAATGCTGAAGGCAGCAAATAGCAAAGTCATAAACGGACTAATATAATTGAAGAAAGCGAAGCCTGCATAAGAAAGAGTAGGTACTCCTAAAACTCCACTATGGTATGCACCACAGGTATTCCATGGCACCAGGACAGAGGTTACCGTTCCTGAATCTTCCAAGGTTCTACTTAAATTTTCTGGAGCAAGTCCTTTGTCCTTATATGCTTTTGCAAACATTTTCCCTGGAACTACGATCGCCAAATACTGATCTGATGCGGTTACATTCAAAGCTAAACAGCTAAAAACAGTACTGGCAAATAATCCGAAGGTGGTATGAAAAAGATTAAGCAAGGCAGAACTGATTCTTGTTAAGGCTCCAATTGCTTCCATAATTCCTCCAAAGACCATTGCACAAAGGATTAACCAAATGGTTCCCAACATTCCAGACATTCCTCCTGAAGAAAACAAGTCATTCAGCGTTTCATTGTCGGTAACAATAGCAGTATCTACCGTCATAGAGTTCATAATTGCTTTGTACCCCGAAATAAAATCTAAATTTTCTACACCAGAGATCTGCGCTAATATATTTGGTTGAAAGATCACCGCTGCTGCAGCTCCCAAAAGAGTCCCAATTAATAAGGCGATAAGCGGAGAGGTCTTCTTTACGATAAGAAAAATTACGATCCCCGGGATAACAAATAGCCAAGGGGTAATAGTAAAGGTAGACTCGATTGTGCTTAAGATAGCAGAAGTGTCTGTAGTTCCAGATACGTCCAGATTAAGCCCGATGATGATAAATATAATTATGGTGATCACTATAGTTGGAACCGTAGTAAGCAACATATATCTAATGTGTGTAAAAAGATCTGTTCCTGCCATTGCAGGTGCAAGGTTAGTAGTGTCGCTTAAAGGAGAAATTTTATCTCCAAAATAAGCTCCGGAAAGTATCGCTCCGGCTGTCATACCTACCGAAATATCCAAGGCATTTGCAATTCCTATTAAAGCAATACCTACGGTAGCCGATGTTGTCCAACTACTACCTGTGGCCACAGAAATTATAGAACATATAATTACCGTTGCAGGTAAAAATATGGTTGGATTTAATATTTGAAGTCCGTAATAGATCATGGTGGGAATAATTCCGCTTACCATCCAGGTTCCGGCTAGGGAACCAACCATTAATAAGATCAAGATAGCGCCTGTAGTACTTTGTACATTATTGGCAACTTCGTCTATCATTCTATCGAAGCTTACCTTATTCTTCAAACCAATGATCGCTGCAACAGCACCTCCTAATAACATTATAAATTGATTTGATCCACTTAGTGCATCATCTCCAAAAACAAAAACATTAAAGGCAAGCATCCCAATTAATGCAATTACCGGGATCAATGCCTCCCAAATATTTAGTTCTTTATTTACAATTATTGGGTCATTTTCTTGGTGATTTGTAGAGCCTTCCATTAAGTGTTATTTTTTGGTTCGTAATGTTACGATTTTAACAGATATTTTGCAACCTTAATATTTTATAGATGTTTTTCAGATAGCACTGATGGAAAAATTGGTAGAAAGAGAAGATTTCCAGAGCTCGTAGAAATATAAGTGCAACCAGATTACAATAAACTTTTTTCTCCATTTAAAATGGCAATACCGGAAGAGGTGCCAATTCGTGATACGCCCAGATCTATATAGGCCTTAGCGGTGATAAAATCCTTGATGCCACCAGAGGCTTTGATCTTCATTTCAGAGGAAATAGATTTTTTAATCTCAGAGACCACTTCTAAGCTGGCTCCTTTTGGGCCAAAACCAGTGGAAGTCTTCACATAATCGGCTCCGGCACTTTCCACGATCTTGCTAGCTATACTTATTTCATCAGCACTCAGGTAACAGGTTTCTATAATGACCTTCAAAATTTTTATTCCAATGATATTCTTTACTGAAGCGATTTCATTTTCTAACCAATTTAATTTATCAGATTTCAGAAGGCCTAGATTCATAACCATATCGATCTCGTCGGCGCCATTGCTTATAGCATCTTCTGCTTCAAACATTTTAGTTCTGGAAGACATAGTGCCTAATGGAAACCCAATAACCGAACATATTCTCACTTTCGAATCTCGCAAAAGATCTTCACATATTGGTACATAATATCCATTAACACACACCGAAAAGAACTCGTATTTCTTAGCTTCCTCGCATAAGGACCTAATGTCGGTTAAAGTTGCGGTTGGCTTAAGTAGGGTGTGGTCTATATAGGAATTAATTGGTGTCATAAAAAGTTAAGTGTTTTATATTTGAATTACATGCTTTGATAATTTCTGTCACATCGGGCGTCCCGATAGCTTTCGGGATCGAGATGTTTTTTGTCCTTTGACAAGCTCAGGGCGACAATAACATCAAAAGAACTGTTTTTAAAGCTACTGCCATAAAACGAATTATCAATGAAGTTTACAAAAGACTCTAAGATAAAACTAATCCATAAAAAAATGCCTGTGAGAACGAACATTCCCACAGGCACTTTTTAAAATATAAGAAAGCCTAGTTTACATTTATGTTTTGTACCAATCCAACTTTCTCCATACAATCTTTCATCATTTTATAAGTACGCTCAATATCGTTATCTAATCCTATAGAGAATCTAATTAATCCATCTGTAAGACCCATTTCAATTTGCTCGTCTGCAGGAATTTCTGAAGAAGTAGAGGTTCCCGGCGCACTAAACAAGGTTTTGTAGAAGCCTAAACTTACAGCAAGATATCCAAGATTTCGTTCCTGCATTAATTCCATTAGTTCATTTGCCTTTTCCAGACTTCCAACATCTATGGTTAACATTCCTCCAAATCCGTAATCCTCATTCATCATAGACTTGAATAGCTCATGACTTGGGTGCGAAGGCAAACCGGGATATACGGTTCTAAAGCCATCTTCTTCAAATTTATTAGCTAAGAACATGGCATTTTTACTATGTTGCTTCATTCTTATGTGAAGGGTTCTCATGTTCTTAAGAATCGAAGCAGAACGCAAACTATCCATGGTTGGTCCTAACAACATATTTGCGCCATCTATTACACTTCTTAAAGAGTTTATGAATTCCTGGGATCCACAAATCACCCCACCAACGGTATCACTACTACCGTTTATGAATTTGGTTAAACTATGAATTACCACATCTGCTCCAAGTTCAGTAGGAGTTATAGAAAGAGGAGAGAACGTATTATCTACAACAAGAGTTAGTCCGTGATTTTTAGCGATTTTTGAAAGACCTGCGATATCTGCTACTTCCAATAAAGGATTACTAACAGATTCACAATACAAAACTTTGGTGTTTGGAGTGATGGCTGCTTCAATAGTTTCCAGTTTAGTAATATCTACAAAGCTGGTTTGTATATTAAATCTGGGAGCAAAATTCTTTAAGAAGGCATAAGTTCCTCCGTAAATGGTTCTACTCGAAATAATATGATCTTCGGCCTTACAAAGTTGTAATAGTGCACCAGTAATTGCTCCCATTCCAGATGCTGCAACGTTTGCAGTCTCTGTTCCTTCCATTGCAGCTAAGGCTTCACCTAAGTATAAGTTAGAAGGAGTAGAGTGCCTGGAATATAAATAACATCCATCGGCATTTCCTTCAAACGTGTCGAACATAGTCTTGGCCGAAAGGAATGTGTAAGTAGAAGAATCGGAAATAGAAGGATTTACTCCCCCAAATTCCCCAAAATACTGAAGGTCTTGAATGTGATTTGCTGGTTTATATTTCATGAGTGTTAAATTGTTATATTTAAATAAAATTAAGATATAACAGAATATTAGTCAATAGATGTAGCTTAATTCAGTTTAAAATTCATTTAAATATGGTTTATATAGATTTTTAGTTTGAAGTTGATTAATTTCAGCTTTAGAAACCGAAAAATATTCTATATGACTTTAGATGAGATAGATAAAAAGATCCTTGAGAAACTCCAAAGTGATAGTAAGATCACTAACAAAAAGTTGTCTTTAGAATTAAACCTTTCTGTAACCGCCATTTTTGAGCGTATTAAAAGGTTGGAGCGTAATAAGGTAATCTCCAGCTATGTTGCCTTGGTGAAACCTGCGGAAGTAAATAAATCCTTTATGGTCTTTTGCCAGATCAAACTGGTGCAACACTCTAAATCTTATGTTATTAAATTCGAAAAAGAGGCGGCACAACTACAGGAAGTCTTGGAGTGCTATCATGTAAGTGGGGAATACGATTATATCCTAAAAGTCCTGGTGAAAGATATGGAAGCTTACAGAGAGTTTCTACTACATAAACTTACCAGTCTGGAACATATTGGCAGTACTCAAAGCACTTTTATAATAAGTCCCGTTAAAAGCACTACTGCTATTGCATTATGAGCATGAAAATTCTTAAAACCGCGGTTCCCACGATTGGTCATTGCGTATAATAGTCGTAGTTTTGTAATCGATTTTTGACAAAAAATAAAAAACATACTTATGAGTACATATGATGTAGTAATAATTGGATCTGGTCCCGGAGGATACGTGGCTGCCATACGTTGCGCACAATTAGGAATGAAAACTGCGATCATTGAAAAATATTCCACTTTAGGAGGAACTTGTTTAAATGTTGGTTGTATCCCAAGTAAGGCATTATTAGATTCTTCACATCATTATGATGATGCTGTAAAGCATTTTGAAGAGCATGGAATTGAGATCTCGGGTGAGGTAAAAGTAAACCTTGAGCAAATGATGAGCAGAAAATCTTCTGTAGTAGCTCAAACTTGTGACGGTGTGAAATTTCTAATGGATAAGAATAAGGTAGATGTTTTTGAAGGAGTTGGTTCCTTTAAAGATGCTACTCATATAATAGTAGATAAAACTGAAGGCGGACAAGAAACCTTGGAAGCAAAACATACCATAATCGCTACAGGTTCTAAACCATCTAACTTGCCATTTATCAATTTAGATAAAGAGCGTGTAATTACTTCTACTGAAGCTTTAAAGCTAAAGGAGATCCCAAAACACTTGGTTGTAATTGGAGGTGGAGTAATTGGATTGGAATTAGGACAAGTTTATAAAAGACTTGGTTCTGAAGTGACTGTGGTTGAATTTATGGATAGAATTATCCCAACAATGGATTCTGCTTTATCAAAAGAACTTAATAAAGTGCTTAAGAAACAGGGAATGAAGATCAATGTGAGTCATAAAGTGAAATCTGTGGAGCGCAAAGGAGATGAGATCACGATTAAGGCAGATGATAAAAAAGGGAAAGAAGTAGAATTCAAAGCAGATTATTGCCTGGTTTCTGTGGGACGTAGACCTTTTACAGATGGTTTAAATGCCGAAGCTGCAGGAGTAAAAATGGGAGACCGCGGAATGATAGACGTGAACGATCATTTGCAAACCAATGTTAAGAATATCTATGCAATTGGGGATGTTGTTCGTGGAGCTATGTTAGCTCACAAAGCGGAAGAAGAAGGAACTATGGTTGCTGAATTGATCGCGGGACAAAAACCACATATTAATTATAACCTTATTCCAGGGGTTGTTTACACTTGGCCCGAAGTTTCTGCAGTTGGAAAAACTGAAGAAGAATTGAAGGAAGCAGGAGTAGAAT
>JAGXIJ010000158.1 GCA_024635675.1 Gillisia sp. | reverse complement strand
AGGTGTTTTAGCATTATTATTCTGTGATTTATGCGTATCTTCACAACTTGCAAAAAAAAGGATTACTAGAGTGTATAGGATAGAAATTTGACGAGTCATGAATTTTACTGAATTTACATATAAGATCTCAAAATTAAAGAATTTAGAACTTCCAGGGGTAAAGGCTCAACATAAATTGGCTCCTTTATTAAGAATAAAGGAATTGTCTAATATAGATATAGAGGCAAATAAGCCTAATAAGGCTGGAGTTATGGCCTTGTTTTACCCAAATAAAAAGGAGATCACCAATTTGGTTTTAATCTTAAGGAAGACCTATAAAGGTGTGCATTCCAATCAGGTGGGATTTCCTGGGGGGCGTGTAGAGAATTACGACAAAAATCTGAAACATACTGCTTTACGTGAAACGGAAGAAGAAGTTGGAATCCCTCAGGCAGAAGTTAGGGTTGTGAAAAAACTAACAAAACTATATATTCCCCCTAGTAATTTTTGGGTACATCCTTATGTAGGGCTTATAAATAGGACGCCTAAGCTTATTCCTCAGGAGTCTGAAGTGGAAAAAATATTGGAGATAGACTTGGAGGATTTTTTAGATGAAAGAAATTTGATCTCACAGAAGTTAAGTACTTCTTATGCCAAAAACATACAAGTCCCTGCCTTTTCTTTAAATGGACATGTGGTATGGGGTGCAACGGCAATGATGCTAAGTGAATTAAAAGATTTATTAAAGCGTGCACTTTAAGTTTATTACTATCTTTGATTTTTAAGATAATATTAACAATTTAAGATTCATAGAACTACATGGGGTTGCTTTCAAAAAATCCATTTGGACATTATTTATTTATCAAAAAATGGTTAATACGCATTTTTGGCGTTTTATCTCATAGACGCTATAGAGGCTTTAACGAATTGCAAATTGAAGGTTCAGAAATCATTAAAAACCTTCCGGACACCAACGTTTTATTTGTTTCCAATCACCAAACTTATTTTGCAGATGTTACGGCCATGTTTCATGTATTTAATGCCAGTCTAAGTGGGAGAGTAGATAATATTAAAAATGTTGGCTATTTATGGCAACCCAAACTCAATCTTTATTATGTGGCCGCAAAAGAAACCATGCAAGCTGGTTTGCTTACTAGAATCATGGCTTATGCCGGTGCAATTACTGTTGAGAGAACATGGCGGTCTAAAGGAAAAGATGTCCAACGTGAAGTAAATACAGATGATACAGATAATATTAAGGTAGCATTAAATGATGGTTGGGTAATCACTTTTCCACAAGGAACTACCAAACCGTTTAAGCCAATTAGAAAAGGTACAGCCCATATTATAAAACAACATAAACCAATTGTGATCCCAATTGTTATTGATGGATTTAGAAGATCATTCGATAAAAAAGGAATTCGACTTAAGAAACGGGGTATTTTACAAAGTTTTCAAATTAAGCCAGCATTAGAATTCGATTATGAAAATGATACCATTGAAGAAATTGTGGAAAAACTAGAGTACGCCATAGAGCAACATTCCTCCTTTCTAAAAGTAATTCCACAAGAGGAAATTGACGATATGGAGAAATTGAATGAGGAAAGGAAGTGGGAATACTAAAAGAGTCTTTAGACTCAAGACTTAAAAAATTAGAAGTACGCACTTTAAGAAATTGTGATTCAAAAAGTTAACTATCCACTTTTGCTTCTTTCTGCATTTCTTTAACCGTTTTGGTACTCCCATCGTGGCTCCAACCAGGAGGTCCAAAAACATACATGAATTTATGCCTCCAGTTTTTGGTTTTTTTGGTATCCTCCCAAATATTTTGGTATTCGTGGGTTAGGATCACCCATAAATTATATGAATTAGGGGGTGTAGAAACTCCATATTCTATATCAATTGAGGTATCCATCTCTTTCCAGGTACCAAAAATTCTGTCAAAAACATTCAAAATACCTCCATGATTTTTATCCAGGTATTCCAAGTTCTTCGAATGATGCACTTGATGCATTGTATGGGTGTTAAAGAATTTTTCTATTATTCCCATTTTAGGAACATATTTAGTGTGCAATTGGAATTGCCATAAGGATTCAATTCCAAGGCATACTACCAGCATTTCTGGTGGAAAGCCTATTATGACTATCCACATATAAAAAAAAGGTTTGTAGAGAAGTGTGAACCAACCATTGCGAACTGCTGTTCCAAGATTAAAATTTTCTGAGGAATGATGCACTATATGAGCTGCCCAAAGAAACCGTATCATATGATTTTCCCGATGAAACCAATAATAAGTAAAATCGTCTAATAACATGCATAAGAGCCATACATACCAAGCATATCCAAAGGATTGCCATCCCATAATATTAGTTCTAACCCCTTCAACAACGGGGTTAAAAAGTTCGTAAACAAAATTAAATATAAGAATGATAGAAACCGTTTTCACCAATGCCGCTATTACGGCAGACCCAATACCCATAGAAAGACTTGAAAGGAGGTCTTTCCAGTGATATAGTTTTTCGTTGTGATGGGTTTTACTGTATGTAAGTTCTAATAGGATAAGTACTAAAAAAACCGGCACCCCATAAACCAAGGGGTTTGTAAATTCCATCTTTATGAATTTTTAATATGTGAGGGTGAAACTAATTTTTGCAAAAGTAAAGAATTTTATAGGTTTAAAAAAACAACCGCTTTATAACCTTGAATAAAAAATGGACTTGGAATAATGATTAAATAGGATAAGTTTCAAAATATTAGAAGGTGAAAAAAATAATTAAGAAGGTTGTTTTAAAATTCCGATAAGTATCAGGATCGGAATTGAAGATGAAATAAGGTCTTTGGTAAATAAAAAAATAGATTTTAGATCTAAAATAAAAGAATCAGGATGCTAAAATCTAAAAAAAAATAAAAAACAGGCTAAAAAGTTCAACAACAGAAACAATTTAAAAATAATCTAATCTCTATTCATATTTCTTTATTCTAGGTTACATTTCCAACTTTTTAAGTTCCTTATAATTTTTATGCAATTTTTTAAGTAAGATCCCATAAAGCAAGCGGTAAAAAAGCCAGATTAGTCCTAGAAATACCGTTAGAACCAAAGCGCTGGCTCCAATAAACTTAACCCAATCTATTGCTTCAAAGGAATATTTTGAAATGTCATCTGCACTGGTATTAGAATGATTTAAAATCATATATACTGAAATTCCAACCACGGTGATTCCTGTCGAGATTAAAACGTATGTGATATAATATTTTACAGTTTTTCTAGTCCTTAGTATGTTATTCATCAACTTGGAAGCATCATCGGTTGTAGAAATCCTCTTATAATTCCTATAAAACCTAAAGATAAAATAGAAAGTTATAATATAACTTACCACATATAAAATAGTTATGGTTCCTTCCAGATTATACTTTTCGATATCCTCCCAATACTTATCCCCAGAGAATACAATGTTTAAAATAGTTGCAGCCAATAACTCTATAATACTTATATAGAATATCCACTTCACAATAGAATTAGAACGTTTCCAAATCATTTTATAGATCTGGTCGTAGGTAAGCTTAGGGTAATTCCCTTGCTGCTTGCTCCAATCTTTTTTTAATAAATCTAATTCATCCATAAGCTTACGGATTTAGTATTTTTTTGAGTTTCGTTTTTACTCTATTCATCTTAACTCGCGCATTAACTTCACTAATACCCATAGTTTCAGATATTTCCTTGTAATTTTTGTCTTCCAAATATAGAAAAACCAAGGCTTTGTCTATATCATTTAATTCTTTTACAGCATTGTACATTAGTGATAATCGTTGTTCCGTTTCATCATCATATTCTTCTACCTTTATTCTAAAATGCACAGTATCGTAGTCCTGAGTCTGTATCCCTCTTTTTTTCTTACGATATAAGGTTATGGCTGTGTTTAAGGCGACTCGATACATCCAGGTACTGAATTTTGAATCTCCCCTAAATTTTGGATATGCCTTCCAGAGTTGAATGGTGACCTCTTGGAAAAGATCATTGTGGGAAGCCTGATCGTTGGTGTAAATCCTACAAATTTTGTGAACAATATTCTGGTCTCTCTCCAAATTGCTTACAAATTGATGTTCTAATTCTTTCTCCACAGATGCTATTTACAGATTATTAGTCTTTGAATGTTACACAGTGTTACATCTGGTAGGGCAAAATATATGCTGTTAGTTTAAATTTATTTAAAACCTAAATTATTCTTATTTTCGAAGGTATAGAAATTCACATTTAATTGAAGTGCAAATTTCATTATTTCTATTAAAATTTTTACTTATTTAAATTCCTATTAAAAATATGAATATACCTAAAACTGATTTGCCACGTGTTTTAATTATAGGAGGAGGTTTTGGAGGAATTTCTTTGGCTAAAAAACTACTTAAGAAGAAAGTCCAAACCATATTAATAGATAAACATAACTATCATACTTTTCAACCTTTGCTATATCAAGTATCCACTTCTGGGTTAGAACCAGATTCTATTGCCTATCCGTTAAGGAAAATTATAAGAGAAAGTCCTGACGGTTATTTCAGGATGACTGAAGTTTCTAGTATAGACCCGGAAAAACAGCTAATTCAATCGAACATAGGAGAACTCCATTATGATTATTTGGTGATTGCTACAGGCTCTAAAACTAACTTCTTTGGGAATCATAGTATTGAAGAAAATGGCATGTGGATGAAAACAGTACCTCATGCCTTAAATATTCGAAGTCTTATTTTAGAGAATTTGGAACAAGCCGTAATAACAGTAGATCCCAAGGAGCGTAAAGCGCTTCTAAACTTTGTAATTGCTGGTGCCGGGCCAACAGGAGTAGAATTAAGTGGGGCCATAGCAGAATTAAAAAATCAAATAGTCCGTAAGGATTACCCCGATTTGGATGCTTCAGAAATGAAAATTCATCTTATAGAAGGGAGGGATAGGGTATTACCACCTATGAGTGAGAAATCCTCAAAAAAAGCTGCTAAATTTTTGAAGGAGTTGGGAGTTCAACTTCATTTAAATACCCAAGTAGTATCTTATGATGGGCGAGAGGTGTTAACCAATACTTCCACAAAATTCGATACTTATACATTTATTTGGAGTGCCGGAGTAACTGGGGCTCCTGTTAAAGGTTTAGACGCTTCGGCACTTATAGAGAAAGCCAATAGATATGAAGTAAATCTGTATAACCAGATAAATGGGTATACTAACATATTTGCAATTGGAGATATTGCAGTTATGGAAAGTGAGGAATACCCCAAAGGACATCCTATGGTAGCTCAACCCGCCATTCAGCAAGGGAAGCATTTAGCTAAAAACATTCTAAATATTGTAAATAATAAAGAATTAGTGCCCTTTAAGTACTTCGATAAAGGGTCTATGGCTACCATTGGTAGAAACCGAGCAGTGGTCGACTTATGGCAATTTAATTTTGGAGGTTTCTTTGCTTGGTTCGTTTGGATGTTCGTGCATCTCTGGTTTCTTATAGGATTTAGAAATAGATTGATAACAGTTTTTAATTGGGTGTATAATTATGTGAATTTCGACAAAGCAGCTAGGTTAATTATTAGACCATTCAAAGAAAACCAAAAGCAATCCAAAGCAGACAAAGATTTGTAATAAGTACCAATAAGATAAACCTACCTTTCTCAGAAATTTTGTCACACCAACCTTTAATCCAAAAACCCGCTACAATTAATATTGGGGCGGTTTTTTTTGATTTACCAGCAAATAGAAACTATCTATTCTTAGTGATTTCCTTATTATAGTCAGACGCTAAAGATATTTTTTGTTTTTCTGTAAGGGCTTTACCAGCCATCTGGAAAACTTCATGTTCCTCTTCATCTAAATGATGTATTACTGTATGTTCTAAGTCCTTTGCAATTTTCAGCCAATTAGAAGCACTCATTTCGGTATCTTCCAATTGCTCAATTAGTTCATCCATTTCGTGATGCTCGGCTACACTGTGTCTAGCTTTTTCTTGAGTTAGATCTTTCTGAATTAATGGAACATAAAAATGTCTTTCTTCGGCATCGGCATGAATCTTAAGTTCGTGCTTTAAATGCTCAAATATCTTTTTTCTTTCCTGAGTATCTCCATGAGTGGCAACTAGTTTTTTTACCAAGTCTCTTTGTATTTCATGTTCCTGACGTAAAGCTTCAAAAATATTCATAATTTGGGTTAGATTGATTTAGATTTTCTAAGGTATTAAATATAGTGTTAAGGTTTATTTAAAAGAAAAGGTAATAATATTTAAAACCAAACATATTGTTTATTCGTAAGTATGGTAGAAGAGAGTTATAAGGAGTAGAGTAAGGAATGTAATTTTACCCTAAAAATTTGCTGATAATGCCTTAAGGATTTAGTTTAATAAGCCTATTGCATTTTAAATTCTACTTTTAGAATAATTGTCTTTGATTTTTTTGGTTGGTTAGTGAAGAGTTTGTTTCCTAGTGGGGCAAACTCTTTGCATTTAACGGCACAACTAAAACTTGTTCAAAAGAAAATCACCTTTAAACTCACGATTTCGTGTGATCTTAAAGGTGATTATTTATTTAGAACGATTAATTTCTTTAGGAAGAAACAACTCCCAAAGCATATAATTGCTCCATAGTTGGTGTTTTGCTTCCACCAGCTGGTTCTAATGTTATACCAAATGCCTCAGAAGGATTCATGTTTTCTAATGCGAAAATTTTATTTTCATCTTCCTCATAAGAATCTAATATTCCTATACTGGTTGGAGTTAACGGTTCCAATTGTAAAGACCAAACTTGATAAACCATCCCTCTTGGCGGTTCTGGTAGATCTTTTACGTCTATATAAGTGGTATTCGTAGTTTTATCCCAATAAGCAGCTGCATAGGCATCTGGAGCCACTGCTTGCCCGCCTAAAGGAACTTTTATAATGTTTCTATCTCTAATTACTGATAGTAGCTCCTTGGACTTATCGGCATCATTTCTAGCTTCAGCAATTTGCGATTCCATTTGTGCCTTCTCACCTTGTAATGCTTGTAGATCTGATCTAAGTTCTTGATTTTTGTTGAACATTAGAAACAGTCCAATCAAGAATAATAAACTAGCTGCCCATCCTATATACATTGGAATATTAGATCGGTTGCTTTCCATTGTAATAATCTTAGGATTATGGGAAAGCTTTTGCTTTATTGCCTGAATTAAATTTTCAGCATTCTGCGGTGAAACAGCAGCCGATAATTTTAGAAGTGCATTTTCAATTTCCTCAACCTCAGATTTCACCTCAGGATACTGCTTTAAGATACTGGTAACTTCTTTGCTTTCAGTCTCAGAAAGGGCACCATATACATATAGTTCCAGAACACCAGATGACACATATTTATTAATATCCATTTTTATAATACTTTAGCTCGTAATTTATCTATACAAACCCTGTTCTTTGTCTTTACTGTTCCCAGGGGCATTTGGAGTTCTTCTGAAGTTTCTTTTTGAGTAAAACCTTTAAAAAACAATAAATCTATTAGCTTCTTACAAGTTGGCCCCAGAAGATCGATATACTTTTGCAAACCAATAGCATCGATTGTTCCAAAGAAGTTGCTTTTAGACTCCAATATATCTACGAAATTATCACTCTTAAGGTTTAATTTTTTGTTTTTAAAATCTTTGGATCTAATTTTATCTATGGATGCATTTCTTGCAATATTCAATACCCAGGTAAAAAAACGACCTTTGTCGGGATTATAGCTCGAAGCATTATTCCATATTTTAATAAAAACATCTTGTAATACTTCTTCTGATATGGCGGTATCTTTTATGATACTATAAATAATACCATAAGTACTTTGGGAGTAAAGCTCATAAATTCTTTCGAAGGCTTTCTCATTCCCGGACTGAAGTTCTTCAATTAACTTATCTTGTTGCATAGGTTTGAAAATAATGCTTAAATGTATAAAATAATTCTATTTATAATAGTAAAAGCAACCAATTGGTTGCTTTCCTACAATTTTTATAAAGATTGAATTACATCTTAATGGTTCCGCAACCAACTCTTGTTCCAGCAGCACCGGAAGGCTGAGAGGTGAAATCGTCTACCCCGTCATGAATTAACACGGCTTTTCCAACGATGTTCTTAGTATCATCGTCACATCCAATACACCATTTATTTGTTGTCATTGTAATGGTTCCATTTCCTTTACCATCAACCTTGAAATTTCCTATATCTCCTCTGTGGTATCCTGAGGCATTTCCCCATTTCCCATGTTGTTCGAAAGTAGGGTTCCAGTGTCCTCCTGCAGAAGATCCATCTTTTGCTGAGCAATCTGCACTTTCATGAATATGAATAGCATGCATTCCTTCTGCCAGTCCATCAATAATTGCTGTCATGGTTACTTCTCCATTTTCTTCAGTAAAAACAACATTACCAGAAAGTTTACTATCACTTTTTGGCTCTAAGGTGATTTTTACTTTTTTGATTTCAACTTCTTTCTCCTTGGTCATTTCAGTGTCGGAAGTTTTTTTCTCATCTTTTTGTTTTTTATCATTTTTACATCCAATAATTAGAAGGGATGCAAAGAATAAAAGTGTTAAACTAATTCGTTTCATAATTTTCTTGATTGGTTTTACATTGAAAGCATCTAAAGTACTTGTATAATAAGGAATCTCCAAAGTTTTAAGGATTGCTTAACATACGTTTCCTCGCCGTAAAGTTTGTAAAATTTAATATTATTTTGAATCTACTAAACTTGTAACTATTTGGGTTTCTGTATGCAATGTTTTATGGACCGGACACTTAATGGCGATCTCTAAAAGTCTATTCCGCTGTTTCTCATCGAGCTCCCCTTTAATAATGAGTTCTCGCTTAAATGTGTCTATTTTAGCACCATCTTCTTCACATTTCTCACAATCAACAGCATATTCTTTGCCGTAATTAACTCGTGTATCTACAGAGTCTACAGTCCACCCCTTTCGTTTGGCGTACATCTGAATAGTCATAGAAGTGCAGGCAGCTAATCCAGCCGATACGAATTCGTAGGGATTTGGGCCAAAATCATTACCCCCTACATGTTCAGGTTCATCGGCTATTAAGGTATGTTTTCCAGCTTTTATCTGAGTTGTAAATCCCTCAGGACCTAAATGTGCAACAACATCTAAACTGGTTTTTAATTTAGAAGGTACAGGAATATCTACATATCGAAAAGCCCAACTTCCAATGATATCGCCTGCATAACTCGAATCTAGTTTATTAGTTAATAAATGATCTGCTCCGTTTAAAGAAATAAAACTTTTGGGATGCTTTGCAGCGACGTAAATTTCTTCGGCATTTTTAATACTAACTATGGTATCTTGCGGGGAATGAAGAATTAATAAAGATTTGTCCAGGTTAGAAACTATCTCTTTAAGATCTTTACTTTCAAGATCATCTAAAAATTGCTTTTTGATATTAAAATTTCTTCCACCAATATTAACTGCAGACTCCCCTTTTTTCTGAATTTCGGCCAGATCATCCTTCAGTAGATGTTTAATATGCCCTATATTAGACGGTGCCCCGATAGTTGCAACCGCTGTAACAGATTGTAATAATTTCGAAGCAAATAATACTGCAGCTCCTCCTAGGGAATGCCCAATTAATAAGGAAGGCGCTTTATAATTTTCTTCTAAATAAGCAGCTGCAGCAATAAGATCTTCTACATTGCCAGAGAAATTTGAATCTTCAAACTCACCTTCGCTTTCACCTAAACCTGTAAAATCGAATCTTAGTACACCAAAGCCTTTTGCAATTAAGGCATTGCTAATATTTTTTACGGCCAAAAAATTTTTATTGCATGTAAAGCAATGCGCAAACAGAACAAAATTATGAGGGGTTCTATTTTCAGGTAATTCAATACTACCTTTAAGATCCCAGCCTTCTTTATTTTTAAACGTAATTTTTAAGGTACTCATTATAATGTTTTATTAAATTAGATTGGCATCTACAAATATCTCAGGGACAGCAATTTTCAATTTTTTTTCGGCTACTTTGACTTTCACTTTTTTTCTTTTTCCTATAAACTCTCCATCTATTTGAAAGGCAACAGGTTTTTTGCAAGTTATTATTGCTTCTTCTGTGGAAATTGCCTCCACGAAATTAGAATTCATTTTTGGGTTTCTAAAAAGTGTTTTTAAAATTTGTAAAAGACTAATTCTTTTAAAGATTAGAACTTCAAATTTTCCGTCATTCAGTTTTCCCTTTGGATTTATGTTAGCACCGGTTCCAAATTTATTTGCATTTGCAATAGCTAATAACACTCCTTTTTTAATAAATCTATTGTTATTTACTTCGATGGTAAATTTATAAGGATAATTAGATTTGAACAATGCTGGGAAAGACTGTAAAAAATATCCAAATTTCCCTCTAATGTTAGAATGTTCGTAATGTTTTATTAGTTCTGCATTTATACCAAGATCGGATATGTGTAAACACATCTCTCCATTTAACTCTAACGTGTCTATCGAGAATATTGTTGGTCCCGTGGCCACTTCTATTTGATCTTCTAAATTCACAGGTAGATCAAGATTACTAGCAAAACCATTTGCAGAACCTGCCGGTAAGATCCCTAATACCAGATCATGATCTTTTAAGACCTTTGCGACTAATTGAATGGTTCCATCACCGCCTGCAACTAAAAGACGTAATGGTTGATGTTTTAATATCAATTCATTAATTGCTTTTTCATCATCCTCCCCTCGGGTTTCGTAAACTCGAAGGTTTATATTTTTACCAGCTAAATTTGTTTCAACCGCCTCAATTAAGTTAGCTTTATCAAAACTCCCGGAAATAGGATTGACAATTAGTAATATTTGATCTTTTGATTCCATGTATTGTAAATTGTTGCTAAAATTAGCTATTTTGGAAGTATTCTTTCGTTAATAAAATCTCAATTGACAAAATTCGACTTAAAATTATATCGGGGATATTTAAATGATCAAGAACTGGTGGTTTTTGGTCATGTCTTTAAATCCTGGGCTCCAGATAAATATAGAATAGACAGGCGTGGTATTAAACATGCGGTTTCTATTTTGCATATGTTCAACATAAAACCAATTTCGAATATTCGGGTGACCTTAGAATTTCAAGGATTAACAGTGCAAACAAAAACCTTGAAAGACGGATATTTTAGATTTAATATTCCATTCAATCAAGCATTAGAAAGTGGCTGGCATAAGTACCAGGTTACTTGCCAATTCAATGAATTTGGGATTGTGGAAACCGGTGAAATATTGAAGCCCTTTGAAAGTAAGTTTGGAATTATATCTGATATTGATGATACTTTCTTAATTTCCTACAGCAATAATTTTTTTAAGAAATTGTATGTCCTATTACTTAAGAATATCAATAAGAGAAAAATATTTGAAGATGTAGTCCCACATTATAAGGCTCTTAGTTCTTATGGTCAGGAACATGATCATTCCTTCAACTCCTTTTTTTACGTCTCTAGTAGTGAATGGAATTTATACGATTTTATAAATGAATTTGCCAAGAAACATGAATTACCAAAAGCAGTTATAAAATTAAAAAAGATTAAAACAGGGATATCAGATTTTCTATTTACTGGGAGAGTAGGACACGATCATAAATTCGAAAAGATAAAGGATATAATTTCTTTTTATCCAAATCTAACTTATGTACTCATTGGGGATGATTCCCAACAAGATCCACATCTATACGAAAGTATCTGCAAAATATTCCCTTTAAACATAAAGGCGGTTTATATTAGAAAAACCAATAAGGTTCAAAAGGATTTTGTTTTAACCATTTTAGAAAACCTTAATGATATGGGGGTAAGTACCTGTTATTTTAAACATAGTGAGAAAGCTATCGCACATTCCAAGAAAATTGGAATAATTTAGGAAAAAGATTCAAAATTCAAGATTCAAGATTCAAAATAATTCTAATAATTATTTCTATGGATTTGCTATTTCTATAATTTAGAAGCGGAAAACAAGGGTATTTTTTTTGAAAAAACATTAAAAACCCATAAAAAAAAGCTGTAAAAGATTGATATTTATTACAGCTTTTGTGGATTGATAAAAATGATTTATTACAATTCTTTAATTTTTATATTTCTGAACCACACATCATCTCCGTGATCTTGCAAGCCAATAAAGCCTTGTTTGTCTTTCCCACCTGCATTCAGAAAGTTATCCCAATCTTTAAATTTGCTGTTTTTTACCATTTCCTTCCAGTGATCTGTCCATAAATGATATTCCACCACATTTTCGCCATTTTGGTTGTGTACAACGGTACCGCGGTAAACAAGAATAGAAACTTTATTCCATTCTCCTACAGGCTTCGCATTTTGAGGTTTAGCCGGAATAAGGTCGTATAAGGAACCTGCCTGTCTATTCCCATCTTTTCCTAACCTTGCATCAGGATGTTTATCATTGTCAAGAATTTGCATCTCGGGAGCTGAGGTATAAATAGGTTCACCTTCTATTTCCTGTGCCAAATAAAAAATACCGCTATTTCCTCCTGCCGATACTTTCCACTCAAGTGTCAGTTCAAAATCCTTAAATTGCTCATCATAAATGATATCGCCAGCGCCACCGGCTTCACCGGAACCTGATCCTTGTACTTTAATAGCACCATCTTCGACGATCCATCCCTTAGAAGGAAACGAATCTTTGTCATATCCCCTCCATCCTTCAGTATTTTTTCCGTCAAATAATAGCTTCCAACCTTCATCTTTTTCCTTTTGGGAAAGTTCGTTCACTTTTGCTGGTGCCTCAACTTCTGCAACCTCGACCTCTTGATTTTCTTCAGAACTTTTCTTTTTCTCACCACAAGATGTAAGAGTAGATCCTATGAGGATTAGTGCGAGTGGTAATGAATAAATTTTCCTAGTAAACTTAGATATCAAGATATTTTTTTTCATTTT
>JAGXIJ010000024.1 GCA_024635675.1 Gillisia sp. | reverse complement strand
GCTCACTGCAGCAATTCTATTGCTTATACCTTTAATAGCTATGCAGTTTACCTCGGAAGTAAATTGGACGTTGCTGGATTTTGTTGTCGCAGGAGTGCTATTGCTGGGTACTGGTTTAATGTGTGAACTAGCAATACGAAAGATAAAAAACGTGAAAGCTCGCGTTGCAATTTGTTTAGGGCTACTCGCCGTACTCCTCCTTCTGTGGGCAGAACTTGCCGTAGGTGTTTTCGGGTCACCAATTGCCGGATCATAGAATTTAATTGGACACTCTAAACATTGCTTCCAGCTCTGGCTTCAAGCATCTAGCTAGGATTTGAAATAAATCTTATAAGTTGAATAGGTTAGAATAGTTTCCAGCCCACCTGAATAACCCCATAATCTAGAGCCTAACTGGCCATAACCAAAAATATTAACCCTTTATTTCTTATCAACTAACTCACGAGTTAGCCAACCACTTTTACTTGCTGTAGCTATCGCATAGGGAGTTATCCAAAATAAACCAAAGGTAAATAAGATACTATAAGAATACGCCCAGAAAGATTCAGATAGGTTATATCTTTTGGCATAGAACAATACCGGGAAACTCGACAGAATTAATATACTCAAGAGTGTTGAACTCAAAAATAAAATCGGATTGGTTACTATAAAAAATAACATAAAAAGAATGAAGGGATAACTAAGTATGATCTTGAAAATCTGATTTAAGAATAGTATTCTGGATCCTATTTTAGAGCCCTCTCTGAAATTTGTGAATACATATTTAGACATGGCAATATTTTCCCTAACATTGCTTCTCCCCCACCTGATAAACATCTTATAAAGACTGCTATATTGTTCCGGAACATTGGTATATGCGTATGCGTTTCTCTGAAATAAAACGTGATATCCCTGTTTCAAAATCATATTTGTCATTGCTCGGTCCTCACCAATATCAGATTTTTGCCCCATAAAGGTCTGATTGATCCACTCTGGAAGACTTGCAAAAACTGCTTTACTACGATAAGCCGCCAATGCTCCGGGAGTACAAAGCACTGAATTTAATCTGCTTTCTGCTGAACGTACAAATTCAAAACTCAACACAAAACTCACATCCAACATTTTAGGAAGTAGTGCTTTCTTTTCATTATTGAGAACACGAATATTTCCTGCAACCGCACCACATCGTTCGTTAGTAACAAAAGGGCTAACTAAATTTCTTAAAGTATCATTCTTTACAATAGAATCACTATCAACTGTTACAAATACTTCTCCTGTACCAAGTTTAAAGCCTCTATACAAGGCTTGACGCTTCCCTTTATTTACAGGCTGTTGGTATATAGACAATCTATCTCCTAAGGCCTTTTTAGCCTCTTTCATCCAAAACCAGGTATCATCCTTACTTCCATCGTCTATTGCAAGCAATTGTAGTTTCCCTTCAGGAAAATCACTGTCTGCTAAACTCATTAAAGTTGCCCAGACTTGCTTCCCCTCATTATATGCAGGAACAATCACTGTACAGGTTGGTAATAACTCATCTGTAACCGAATTAATAGATTTATATCGGAAATACAAGTATAAATTATAGAAGAAAAAAACCATTTTAAATATGGAAAAACCACTTGCAATTATTAAGAATACATAGCCCCAATTACTTTCCCATCTTTCTAATCTAAATTGAGTAAAATCGTTCTGGGATATATAAGCCAAAAAAGCTCCTCCTATTAACAATAGAAAGGTACTAACTTGTGTAAAAATACCTAAGGGATTTTCTCTCTTTTTAATCGGATTGGCTTCCTTAGTAAAACCAGATCTGTTTAAACCATCATCCTTATTAATACCATTATTAGTATCGAAAAAATTGGAATTCTCCGATGGCGTCGTATTAATTTTTGAAGTTGTGGTATTACTATAAACTGATTCTTTAATCATCGATTCTAATTGATTTGTAGTCGCCACAACAATTAGCAATACCTGTGCCAACTTCAACGATAGTTAAAATGAGATAGTTACCCTAAGGGTGTTTGCAATATGTGTATTTTTTACACACTTTTTAACATTTTTTTCTACAATTATATATCTATACTTGAAAATGTTGTGCAAGATCCTGAAGAATATCGACTGATTATTTTAACATATTACGAATTATAGCAGTAATTAAATGACAGTGAATGGAATTGAACTTTTCGAGAATTTCCCAATAGAGATGGAACTAAAATTAATCGGAATGAAATCCTAGTCCTCACGAGTATAGTATCGAAATATATTTTGAAATAAACCTAGACTTCCAAAATCTGTAATCCCAAAATAGCAGGTAATCCTTTGAAAAGTGATATTTTAGGCTTCAACTAACAAATCAACTAAGCAAAATTTCGTGTAGTTAACGGGATAAATCCTTCTCTAATCATTTATTAGAAATAAGCTTTTTTGGCATATTTCTCCAAATAATTTACATTAAAATAATACTCATGAAAAAACTAGGCATCTTGTTTACCATATTCTTATTAATCCTAAATGTTTCCTGTAAAAAAGAAATTGAGAAGGAAGGTTTCTTAGATGTTGAAGGAGGTAAAATTTGGTATAAAATAGTTGGGGAAGGGAATGGAATTCCCTTATTGGTTCTTCATGGAGGACCCGGCTCCAGAAGTTGTTCCTTGATCCCCGGTTACTCACTTTTAAGTTCAGATAGACCCGTTATATTCTATGACCAATTAGGATCAGGGAATTCGGATAGACCAACGGATACCTCTCTTTGGAAAATTGATCGCTTTGTAGATGAAATAGACCACTTAAGAAATGCACTAGACTTAAAACAACTTCATATTTTGGGTCATTCTTGCGGTAGCACTTTTTTAATCGAGTATATGATCTCCAAAAAACCGGAAGGAGTAAAATCGGTCATTTTTTCTAGCTCAATGTTGAGTACTTCCGTATGGATCGAGGATGCGAAACTCTTATTGTCTAAGATGCCAGAAGAATTACAGGATACAATCAAGAAATATGAAAAGATAAAGGATTATAATGCTCCCGCATATCTCGCTGCTACAGATTCATTTTACGCTCGACACTTAACCCGTAAAAGCTGGCCTCCCCTAAAAACTGCTGAATGTGAAAATGTGCCCGGTTTCAACGTAGACGTTTATAATTATATGTGGGGACCTACTGAATTTACTGCCAATGGAACGCTAAAGAATTTTGACAGAACTGCTGATTTAGACAACATCACCCAGCCAATACTATTTTTAACCGGGGAATATGATGAAGCAAGACCAGAAACAATGTATAAATTTCAAAAATTATCGAAAGATGCACGTGTAGAAATTATTGAAGGAGCAGCACATTGGACTATGATTGATCAGCCGGAAAAAGTTGCAGAAGTGATAAGTGGTTTCCTAAATGAGGTAGAGGATAATTAATTGATTACTTCGGGTTCGAAGATCGCATAAATCGACGATTTAAATAAAAAAATGCCGCACCTCAAAGTTAATTGGGATGCGGCATTTATTCGTTTGAAATACAATTTCATTTAGCCAACGGCTCCTTTATATTTAGAGCTTTATGGTATAAGATCTAATAATATCTTTAAGTTGCAATTTTAAATCTTCTCCGGTATCATAGACCATTTGTTCATTACTGGGAAACGGAACTTCTCTATTATTCAAAAGAATTACATCTTCCTGGATAATGGCACGGTCATCGCCGAACACTTTAGCGTAGGTGTTTTCAAAAACAAAATTACTGTTAATACTAAATTTATCTATTAATTGATTTGTTTCCAGATCAATGTATTCCACATCTGCAACAACCAGCGAAGATTTAAACTGTCTGCTTTCTACAACACTACATCTAATCTTAACGAACTTATCAACCTTAATATCGTTACCTAGAGTGTCTTTTGCTACGTTGCCATTAACATCTAATTCATATTTCCACCCATCTAAAACTTCACGTTCTCTAAGATGTTCATGCCTCTCCACTTGCTCTGGAGAAACCTCAATATTCTTTATATTAAGTTGTATTGCATAATCATATTCAAAAGTATTATTTGGCTTAGTATGGTAAACACTCCATAATTTATTATGGTTGTATATATCCAGATCCAACAAATCTTCTTCCAATGCTCTTGGCATGATTAGGTTTGTATCATTATTAATAGAAACATACACATAGTCTATTCCTAATTGATGAGACTCTTCTAATAGTTCTCTGGTGTTTGCATAATTTGGATTTATTTTATCCAGATATTTGAAAGAATTGTATGCTGATCTTATTTTTCCTTTGTCATTAGATGCTAATAATTCGGAACCCTTTTTGTAAACAAAATCAGACAATTTTTCTTTAGAATTAATTATATCGTTACTATAATTACGAAAATTGAATTTAATAGTATCCCCATAAACCATTAAAGGTAAAAGGGGTTGAATGTTTCTTTGACGCGAATTTAAACCTAAATACAATTCGTATATATTCTTATAAAGTTCCGGGTTGTTGTCTTTTTCAAGATGTAATATGGCCTTTAAATCGCGATTAGAAGCTTTATGAAAAGCGTCTTGCAGCATTATAGCATATTCGAAATTGCGTTGCTTGTATTTGTTCTTTTGAAGCTTGCCAATGGCAGTACCAATAGCCTGATCATAATTACCTGAATTCACAGCAATTGCAACATCCTTTTTGGTATTACATGCAATTAGAAATAAAAACACAGTACTAAGAAGTAGTAATTTTTTCATATGTTAAATTTCAAGGTTATTTTAATGATTTTTCAATTTTGATGCCAAAAATAGAAAATCATAAATTAATTGTTAATGTTTGTTAATGCTAATAACTGAATTTGCGATTATAAAGAATGATTATTTATAACATTGAAGCGACCAAATAGTGGGTATTTAATGGAAAAAGGATAATTTAGATTCTCGGTAGCAACTAATTAAACCGGCACCCTTCCATTGCTTCCCTACTTCTACTATATGTATTAATCGAGGGTAGTTAAATAGTAAAAGACATAACAATATCAAATAAATCTTACCTCACAATATGATCAACAAGATTAAAGAATTAGAAAAGATATCTCGGCTTTTGGATTCAGGTCAAAGTCAAAGAGATAAATGGAATGCCGAAGTCTTAGACTACTCAAACACATTTATCAACAAACTGGACTCTTCCAAAGCCTATTTTACTTCAGAAGAAAATGGAAAAGATATTTACGATCTGGACATTACAGAACAGCCAACAGAATTATCCACCCTGTTAGAAAGCACCTCTAAAAATATTGATGAAGTAGGTATAAATCCTGCTTCGGGAGGCCATATGGGATATATTCCTGGTGGAGGATTGTACCCTTCTGCCCTGGGAGATTATATTGCCGCAGTTAACAATAGGTATGCAGGCGTATTTTTTGCTGCTCCGGGAGCCGTTCGCTTGGAGAACATGCTAATTCGCTGGATGTGTAAATTAATGGGATATCCGGAAACCTCAACAGGGAATTTAACTTCAGGAGGGTCAATTGCAAATTTAGTTGCTATTGTATCGGCCAGGGAATCCTTTAATCTGAAAGCGCGAGATTTTGAAAAAGCGGTGATCTATCTTTCAGAACAAGCACACCATTCCATTCAGAAAGCCATCCGAATTGCAGGACTATCTGAAGCTCATATAAGATATATTCCTCTAGATGAAGGCTTAAGACTTTCAGTAAATCTGTTGGAAAAAGCGATTATCGAGGATAAGGAGAATGGCTTAATTCCATTCTTTATAAATGCCTCCTTCGGAACAACAAATACCGGTGCTATTGATCCAATAAACCCAATTGCTGAAATTGCATCAAAACACAAGCTTTGGTTTCATGTAGATGCAGCTTATGGCGGATTTTTCAAATTAGTTGCTGAAATGAGTTCGAAATTTAAAGGGATAGAAAAAGCCGATTCAATTACACTAGACCCTCATAAAACACTTTTTTTACCCTTCGGAACTGGTACGATCCTTATGAAGGACAAGGAGAAACTTTTAAAAGCTTATCATTTCTTAGCAGATTACATGCAAGACACCATTGAGGCCGATGAGGAAATTTCTCCGGCAGATATCTCTCCGGAATTAACCAAGCATTTTCGTGGGATGAGAATGTGGTTACCCTTGAAGTTATATGGTGTAAAACCCTTTAGAGCATCCTTAGAAGAAAAATTATACCTGACACGACATTTCTATAATGAAATAAAGCAAACAAAAGGTTTTGAAGTAGGGCCGGAACCTGAGCTTTCTGTAGCAATGTTTAGATATATTCCTTCTAATCAAGATGCCAACTCCTTCAATAAAAAACTGATCCAGGCCATTCAAAAAGATGGAAGGATCTTTCTTTCTTCAACCACAGTAAATGGTGTTTTTTGGATACGGGTAGCGGTCGTAATATTTAGGACACATTTGGAGCAAATGGATCTATTGCTGAAAATTATTAATGAAAAAGTTGAGGAATTATCAAACTAAAAAAATAATAGCCAATCCTAACAAAGTTCCCCTCTCTTCAAACCATTTTAAATGTCAAACATGGGGGATACTACTCCTATGATTCTAATCTACCATCCCCTAATTTTAACTGAAGTACGGGGATGTTGAAAACCGGGTAGAGTAAACATAAGTTTAAGACATTTAAAATGAGTAAAACAATTGTAGCGCGACACAAAGTAGGGGATTTTAATGTATGGCTAAAAGGACATCAGGATCGGGTATCATTATTTGCTCCTGCGGTATCTAGTTTTAAAACTTTTCAAGATACAGATGACCCAAATTCGGTGATTGTAGTCTTCGAAGTTAACGATTTAGATAAGTTAAAATCCATTATAAAAGACCCAAAAAACCAGGCTATGAAAGAGAAACATACAGTTTTGGAACCTATTACGATGTCTTTGCCGGTAGACATTTAGGACGCCAGTAGTTTATAGAAATTGTAATTTTTATAAGAACTTCACATGGGTGTGTTTCATTGGTAGATGGCTAGACAAAGTTTTCCTTAAATTATAAGGTGACTTTGATTCTGCTGCAACTAATGTGTCAGCACCCATAATTCTACCTCTTCAGAAGAACGATAATGTGAATCTCTTGTGGTTTTTGTAGAAGCAACTTTCACTGTTTTTGTGAAACATCTTTCCAATTTAAATCTTCCACCTTCGGCTAATTCCTTTTTAATTGGATGTTCTCTAGTCACATTTGTTATTTCAGCTAAATTTGAAAAAATGAGTACCAGCTTTCCATCGGGTAATAGCCGTTGTTTTGCTTCAGTAAAAAATTCCGGGAATAAATTTTTATCGTAGTAAATAGCTGAATCAAGTCTACCCAACTCAGATGATTGCGGCAACCAGGGCGGATTAAAAACAATGAGTTCTGTCTGTTTTTCCCACTTTCCAAAAAGAGGCGCAAAATCTAATTCTACCTTTCTGGATAGCTTTGTATCTCCCATAAATTCAGTTAAGCCAACAATCACATTAGGATTAGTGTCTGTCCCAAACACCTTCTGAAAGCCATGTTTTATCATTTGAAAAGCAAGTATGCCACTTCCTATCCCAACATCCAGTGCAGTCTTTTTAGGGCCTTCATAGCGTTTCAACCAATTATCAAAAAGTATTAAATGATCGAAACGAGTTGGAAAGTAAGTTCCGTAATATGGATGAAGTTTATTTCGAAGCACCGGGATAGTTATCCCGTTTTTATACCATTGCCATGCGCTATTTAATCCTTGAACTTGAGGAAAAGTTAGTAGGAAATCACCGGATTCCGGATAAAGTTTTTCCAACCAGCCAATGGAAGGAGCTTTCTTCACCGCTAGTTTATGACCTACAATTTCTATTAATATAAGGTTGGAAAGTTTATGATATTCAGATCTATTTACGCGTTGCTCCTTAAAGGATTTATTCTTAAATTTTCTATTAAGATGTGAGTGTAACTCTTTTAGAAGTGACAATCCGTTGCTATAAAATTCTGTAACCAAGACCGGTTTTCCTGCCTCTAAGCTTTTTATAGCTTGTCGAAAATCTGTACCAAATATTAATGCCTCTGGTTTAGAATCAGATGCTATAGGGCTTGGTTTGTTTGCTTTTAAATCAGTGCGCATCGAGTAGTTTTCCTTTGGCACGAAGGTAAGGAATCCTTGCTCTCAAATTATGTAACTTATAGGTAGAAAAACATTTAATATTTATTACTACAAATAAGCTTTAGCACTTACGGAATAGTTAAATTATTATGAAGGATTTTCTAATCCAGAATTTAAATAATTCAAAAATTTTGTTACTTGTAGTTCCAATGCCAGAGGCAAAATGGAAAAGAATATGAAAAAAATACTCACAGTACTCACTCTTTTATTAATTTCAATCAATACTATGGGACAAAATAAACATCCAATGAAAATCGCCATGGTAAGCGTATTTGTTGAAGATCCAAGCAAAGCCTTTCAATATTACACAGAAGTATTAGGCTTCGAAGAATATATGTATTCCCCGGAGAATTATATTGCTATTGTAAAATCCCCACTCGATAGCAATGGAGTTACCTTACTTTTGGAACCAATAGCACCAGGCGGAAATGAAGTAACAGAAGTAGCCAAGGTGTATAAGAAAAAATTATATGAACTGGGAGTTCCTGTGATCACCTTTAGCTCCCCCGACATTCTGAAAACCTTCGAGGAATTGAAAACGAAAGGAGTAGTATTTAAAAAAGATCCCGAGAAAACCGACTATGGATATGAGGCAGTTTTTGATGATGCTCATGGGAATTACATCCAATTAATACAGTTAGATTAAGCATTATTAATAGATTAAAACTGCGATGATCAATTGGATGAGATGTCATTCTATGTTCTTCAAGAATGCATATATCACCAACTAAATAAAATCCTTTAGGTAATTAATTCCTACATCTTAAATTATATATTTAAGTATTTGCTTAAATACGTAATTTGTTATACCTTTGAATTCTAATTCCTATTTTATGAAACTTGAAATAACCTGTACCCGAGCCCAAGCCAACCATAAGCAATTGCAAAATTGTAATGCAACACTTGAAAGTATGGCTCCAAGTTTTCAACAAATGACTAAGCTTTTGTCTATTGCTGGAAATGAAGTGCGTTTAAAAATTCTTTATTTATTAAATATGGAAAATGAGCTCTGTCCCTGTGATATAGCCGATATATTGGAAATGAGTGTTCCTGCAGTGTCGCAACATATTAGAAAGATTAAAGATGCAGGCTTTATCACCTCCAGAAGAGATGGTCAAACGCTCTACTATTCATTAGTTAAAAGTGAAACTTTACTATTGGATCACATTTTCGCCTCTATAGAAACATTTAAAAAATCTGCATAAAATGGAATCAATTACTAAAAAACCCAACAAAGCAGCTTTTGCAAGTATCTTAACTGCCATTGCAGCTTCTTTATGTTGTATTACCCCTATTCTGGCCTTAGTTGCCGGAACTAGCGGAATTGCAGCAAGCTTTTTATGGATGGAACCTTTTAGACCTTACCTAATTGGACTTACAGTTTTAGTGCTTGGTTTTGCCTGGGTTCAAAAACTAAGACCAAAAACAAAAGAAGAAATAGAATGTGCCTGTGATCACAATGAAAAGCCTTCCTTTTGGCAGTCTACATCTTTGTTGTTAGTTATCACCATTTTTTCTTCGCTTGTGTTAGCATTCCCATATTATTCTCAAAATTTCTATAGTCAGCCAAATAAGGAGATAGTACTAGTATCACAATCTAATATTGTGAAGAAAACTTTTATTGTAGAAGGTATGACTTGCTTAGGTTGTGAAGCACATGTAGAGAGCGAAGTAAATAAGCTTGACGGTATTATTTCAATTAAGGCAAGTTATGAAAACTCAAATACTCTTGTATCCTATGATAAGACCAAGGTAGACGAGATTACCATAATTAAGGCTATAAATAGCACCGGCTACAAGGTGGTATTAAATGAAAATAGATCTAATAACTAATATGAAAGAATATGATGTTTTTATTTTAGGATCTGGAATGGCTGGGATGACCATTGCTAATAAAAGTGCATCTAAAGGTTTAACCGTTGGGATCACAGATGAGTTGCCTTACGGTGGAACCTGTGCATTAAGAGGATGCGACCCAAAAAAGGTGATCATTGGAGCAACTGAAGTATGGGATTTTGCCGCACGACTTAAAGGCAATGGGATAGATACTATTCCAAATGTTAATTGGAAGAACATTATGGCTTTTAAACAATCATTTGTTGATGCCATGCCTCCAAAAATTGAAAAAGGATATAAGAAAAATGGTATAGACACCTATCATTCTTCAGCCAGATTTCTTTCAGAAGATACTTTACAAGTTGGAGAGATCTCTATAAAAGCTAAAAAAATTGTTATTGCAACCGGCGCGAAGGCTAGATTGCTCGAATTTGAAGGCGGAGAATTAGCACAATCCAGCACCGACTTTTTAAATATCCAGGAATTACCAAAATCAATGTTATTTATTGGGGGTGGGTATATAGCATTTGAGTTCGCACACATCGCAGCTCGATCAGGATCTGAGGTAACAATCGTGCATCGGGGTAAAAACCCATTAGAAAACTTCGATCAGGATATCGTAAAACATTTGGTTGCAGCAACTAAGAATTTAGGCATTAAGCTTATTTTAGAAACTGAAGTCACCAAGATCGAAAAAAGGAATAATCAGTATCAAGTAACAGGAACATCCAAAAATGGAACTAAGCACTTTGAAACAGAAGCTGTTTTTAATTCTGCAGGTCGTCCGCCCGCAATATTCGATCTAGATCTGGATAGTGCTAATATTGAATTCACAAAAAAAGGAATTAAAGTAAATGAGTTTCTTCAAAGCACTTCAAATCCAAATATTTATGCCGCAGGAGATGCGGCAGATTCCAAAGGCCTTCCATTAACTCCAGTTGCGGTTTTAGAAGGCCACACAGTATCTTCTAACATTATTAAAGGAAATCATAAAGAAATAAGTTATCCGCCCATGCCTACCGTTGTATTTACTTTACCAACTATGGCCTCGGTAGGGATTAATGAAATAGAAGCAAAAGAAAAGGGAATAGATATTAGAGTAAACTATAGGGAAGCCGGAGAATGGTTTAATGCTAAACGATTAAATGTTCAAGAATATGCCTTCAAAACGATAATAGACAAAGAGAACCAAACAGTTTTAGGAGCACATATAATAGGGCCACATGCAGAAGAAACTATAAACCTATTTGCAATGGCCATCAAAACAAAAATGAAAATTAGTGAGTTACGAACAATGATATTTGCATATCCCACATTGGCTTCGGATATCCCACATATGCTATAAATAATAATTATAATGGAAACAATATTAGAATCAAAAATTAAGTGCCCGAACTGCGGACATGAAAAAACAGAGAAAATGCCAACTGACGCTTGTCAATTCTTTTACGAGTGTGAATATTGTAAAAAAGTATTAAAGCCTAAAGAGGGAGACTGCTGCGTATATTGTTCTTACGGAACTATTCCTTGCCCTTCTATTCAAGAAAATAAGAATTGCTGTTAAGGACTTGATCCTTTTCATTCTCAATCAACCTTAATTATAATTCTTTGTTTTAACTTCATATGATTGAATATTATACTATCAGATATTTACAGCTAATAAACCTAACTGATGATAAATGAGATTTACTTTGATGATTTTTCAAAGTTAGAAACTGAAAGATTGTTTTTAAGAAAGTTAAGCTTAGCCGATGCTTCGGAAATGCAATCAGTTCGTTCAGATGAAAGGGTTATGAATTATATGGACTCAGAAAGACACCTGACCATTCAGTTTTCTGAAAAATTCATTGCTGAAAACCTTAAAATATATGAACAAAAGAATGGGATGTTTTGGGCACTTATTGAAAAATCTACGGGGAAATTTATTGGTGACTTTGCATTTTGGAAAATAGATAAGAAAAATTCAAGAGCAGAGATCGGGTATGCATTAAAACCAGAATTTTGGGGTAAAGGTTATATGAAAGAAGCAATGATCCGAATCTTCAATTTTGGATTTAATGATTTAAAACTTCACAGCATTGAAGCCAATATTAATCCTAAAAATGAGAGTTCAAGAGGTATATTGATCAAACTAGGATTTAAAAAGGAAGCCTATTTTAGAGAAAATTATTACTTCAATGGAACATACCTTGATAGCGAGATCTACTCTTTGCTACAAACAGATTTTCAATTCAAATAAAATCCATTATTAGGAAAAAATGTTATAATAACTAAAATAACTAATTGATGAATGTCAAAAAAGCACCAGAACGACATGTTGTATTTCTACGGGGGATAAATGTAGGCGGCCATCATAAAGTGCCAATGGAAGAGCTTCGGAAGGTATTGGAAGGAATGAAATTCGAAAACGTAACTACCCTATTAAATTCCGGCAATATTATCTTAGACACAATTGCAGACGGTCTGGCGGATCTTGAAGATAAGATCGCAGAAAAATTGGAGAATACTTTTGGATTCCAAATCCCTATCATTATTAGAAAGTCTGAAGTTATAGAGCAACTGATAAATAAAGCTCCTTTTAAAGATATAACACTTACTAAGGACATTCGGTTATACGTGTCATTTCTGAAGAAAAACGCTTCGACTGTATTGGAATTACCTTGGATTAGTCCTGATAATTCCTTTAGGATCATCGAAAAAACAGATAATACTGTACTTAGTGTTTTGGATCTAGCTGTATCAAAAACACCTAAAGCAATGAAAGCCTTAGAGGATTATTATGGATCGGAGCTCACTACCAGAAATTGGAATACGATAGAACGTATCTCAAAGAAATTATAATCATAATGTTAAAAAAATGAACTTATTAATAATTGGAGGAACAGGAAGAACAGGACAGGAACTTATTAAACAAGGGCTGGAAAAAGGGTATGGTATTACTGCTTTAGTTAGAGATCCTAACAAGTTGACGCTTAGTCATCCTAACCTCAGGATAAAAAAAGGAAATGTATTAATCCCTGAAAGTTTTGGCAATACCTTTAAAGGGCAAGACGCAGTGTTATCTGCATTAGGTCATAAGAAGTTTTTTATTAAAACAAATATACTTTCTAAAGGAACAGAGAATATTATAAATGAAATGAATAAACACAAGGTAAAGCGATTTATTTGTATTACTTCTCTAGGTATAAATGACAGTAGATTCAAGCTTGGATTGTACTATACACTTTTTGTAATTCCGGTAATTATCTATTTTTATTTTTTAGATAAATCCAAACAAGAAAAAATAATTCGGGAGAGCAAATTAGATTGGACAATTGTTCGTCCCGGGCAACTGACAAGTAGAAAGAAAAGGTCTAAATATAAACACGGACCTGACCTTGGCCATTATATTTTTACTAAAATGATTTCGAGATCTAATGTTGCACATTTTATGCTGAATCAAATAAAGGAGAAAACTTACCTATATAAAACGCCCGGAGTAACTTATTAAGGTTTGGTTGATTATTTTATTTTAAAAATTAAACCTTTCACTGCAAAAATTGACTTTACAACATTTAGTCTTTTCGTTTAAAATAAAAATAATTAACTTTAATAGGATTAAAAACTTTAGCCGAAATCACACTTTCCTCAATCGGCAATTTATGTTAACTGAGACCGTCAGTGATAAGTTAACAAGCAAACACCAAAAGTCCCCCACTTGATAATAAATGTTACTGAACATATTCTTTGTAAGTGGAGACCAGTGCCCACTGTAAAAACAGGGCGATTCCGAAAAGCCATACGAGTAGGATTTACTAATTAAATTTTTTATTATGAATAAAGGTATGACAAAAGTGAGTGTGATGTATCCCAATGGAGAGAACAAAACATTCGACATGGATTATTATGTAAACAAACATTTACCCATGGTAGGGAGTCTTTTAGGTGACAGTCTAAAAGGGGCAACGGTGGAAAAAGGTTTAAGTGGAGCTGCACCGGGTTCTCCTGCGCCGTATGCCGGGATGGGAAATATGTACTTTGACTCTGTTGAGGATTTTGGAAAGGCATTCGGACCAAATGCAGAAAAAATAATGAAGGATTTACCAAATTTCACAAATATAGAGCCTGTTATTCTTGTTAGTGAGGTAATGGTTTAGGTTTAGGTTTAGGTTTAAGCAAAACACCAACACATTATGGTATGCGTAATAGGTAGATATTTCATCTATTATGCAGTTTCCTTTGCGCAATAAATTTATAAAACAGAGAAGGAAAATATCTACAAAGGTTTAGTTTTTAACTTTTCAATGGATCCAGAAGAGTACCTAAACAAAGTCTTTTCCATTTTGTATTTTTAACCTAATGAAATAGGAACTCTTTGGCAAAGGGTTTCACTATTAAAAATCACAGCCTGAATATCTTCCACTTTTAAAAAACATTATATATGAAATTGATCTTTAAAATCACACTTATTCTATTTATCCTAAGTTTCCCAGGAACCGGCTATGCCCAACTTGATAGAACAGAAAAAAAAATAGTGAAATCTGTAGATATAAATAACGAGGAATCACTGGAACTATTAAAAAAGGCAATAGATATAAACAGTGGGACCATGAATTTTGATGGTGTAATTAAAGTTGGGGGACTTTTTAAAACAGAACTGGATAAGCTAGGTTTTAAGACCCGTTTGACTTCTGGGGAGCCTTTCGGCCGTGCAGGACACCTTATTGCCACCAGAGAAGGGAAACCGGGCATGAAGTTTCTTTTAATAGGGCATCTGGATACAGTCTTTGAACTGGACAGTCCATTCCAAAGTGCTACCATGGTGAATGATTCCATTATTAATGGACCGGGAGTGGCCGATATGAAAGGTGGGGATGTAATAATTATTCTAGCGATGAAAGCACTCAAAGAAGCTGGAGTACTGGATAAAATGTCAGTGGAAATTGTTATGACCGGCGACGAGGAGAAAAGTGGGAGTCCACTGGACCTTTCAAAGGCAGACCTAATAAATGCAGCTAAGAAGGCAGATGTAGCACTGGGGTTTGAAAACGGTGATGGTAATCCCGAAACTATTGTAGTTTCAAGAAGAGGCTCTACAGAATGGGGATTAGAGGTTAAAGGAAATGCAGCACACTCATCCCAAATCTTCACAAAAAATGTGGGAGTTGGTGCGATCTATGAAACCTCCAGAATTCTAAATGAATTTTATACACAATTGTCTACACAGGAAAATCTTACTTTTAATCCAGGGTTCATATTGGGCGGTACTTCTGTAGAGGTTAAAGCAGATCAAACTGGGGGCACCGCATTTGGGAAAACAAATGTTGTAGCACAAAAAGCGACGGTTCGTGGTGATATAAGGGCTATTTCATTAGATCAATTAGAAATTGCTAAGAAGATCATGACTGCAATTGTTTCTGAAAATTCTCCTGGAACTACAGCAGAACTTACTTTTGATGAGGGCGGTTATCCCCCGTTAGCCTTAACTGACGGAAATAATAAATTACTCGAGCTTTATAATGAACTTAGTTTAGATTTAGGATTTGGAAAGGTCTATGCCGTTAACCCCAGGAATGCAGGTGCTGCCGATATCTCCTTTACCACCGGCCATGTTGATATGGCAGTAGACGGTTTAGGTTTAAGCGGTGCCGATGATCATACAATCAACGAGACAGGAAACTTGAATATGGTATCTACACAAGCAAAGAGGGCAGCCATTTTAATGTACAGACTTCACTTACAATCAAAAAAATAAGAAGAGCAATCAAGGATGCTTCTTATCCATAAATTTAATAGAATCTATTGAAGGTTATTAACGTGAATGTAGTCGATGAGATCACTGAATTTGAATATGGTAAATTTGTACATCTTAGGAACCGGAAGGAAACAAGATAGAACTATGGGAACCTATAGATAGCTTTTTCACCAAAATGGGGGGAATAAACAACCAAATAAAAGTGTATGCCTCAATTCTCTTAAAGGGCTTTTATAAACCTAAGAAAATTCAGTGCCCCCCTAGATGGGTTGTCTAAAAATGGTGTTTAAAGAATCTATAGCTTCTGAAATATATGCTAAAAAAAATAATCTGAATTCAATAGGACGCTCATTCTCCTAATTTTAAAAATCTGCATAAGGCTATCGTTTCAAAAATTTATGTTTTTGAAGATTGAAACAAAGCGAAATTGAATTATTCAGAAACTTGATTTATGAATTGTCCAAATTGGAAAAAGAGATTTGAGACGATGTTGCCTCTTGAGGTGTAATTACCTCCACTTTATTCGATTCATAATCGGCATTAGCCTCGCTTCTAGATTTCATCCAACTAATAAGGACCAAAGAAGCTACAACTGCAACTGCGATAATTCTAAGTAATTGATTTTTCATATTTGTTAATTTTAAGGTTACATATCTATAGCCATTAACAAAACAAAATCTGTAGGTTTAAATCGGGTTTCGGTAAGTAAATTGGAGCATATCAGTTGATAAAATTCAATCTTAACGTCTGATAGTCAAATATATAAAAATTATATAGGAGTTAAAACCCATTCAGCCTTCATTCCAAAGAAAAATGTTAATTGTGGATAAGATTAACATTTTTAGCATTCAACTGTGGATTATTAAAAATTCACAAATTTATAAAAAACATGTAAATAGCATATATGACTGGTGTTAGCTCTCATAAAATGAAATTATTTGCCTATAATTCTGAATCAGAATGTTTTTTAGGTTATTAACAAAAAATGTAAGATTTAGGCAACCTAGTCACTAATAACCTATTCAAACTGCTATAAGTAGTTAATTAAAATCGAATTATAGTAGATAATACGCTGCAAATCCTCTATAATGCTTTCATTCTAAGTATTGTTTCAAGTAGTCTTCAACTCAGGAATTTGGTCGTACTTTTGCACAAAATTAAGTTCTTCTGAAATTCCTAAAATTTCATTACTCTTTATAAATTGAAATCGCATGTCATTTAAAAAATTGAATACGCCATTAAAAGAAGCTTTGGAACGTCTTGAGTTTGAAACTCCTACTCCATTTCAAAAAAAGAGCATTTCAAAAATAAAAAGTGGCGCCAATTTTTTTGGGATCGCTCCAGAAGGGTCCGGGAAGACAATTGCAATGATTATAAGCACTATCCAAAAACTTAATTCTGAAGCATATATGGATGCGCCTAGAGCCTTGATCTATGTTAAGGATAAAGATTCTGCTTTAGAACTAGAGCTGAAATTTAAGGAATTTACAAGATATATGGATCTTAGGATTTACTGTGCTTATGATAATCAAAAAATTGATCATCAAAAAGATGACATTTATGCTGGAGTGGATATTGTAATTGCCACTCCCAGTAGAATAAATAAGTTATTTTCTATTACAGGAATTCACTTAGGGGAATTGCAATTATTAATCCTAGAGGATGCGGAGATATTAGTAAAACGCAGCTTTAATCAGGATATCTACAGAATAACACAAAGCATTACAAAATGCCAATATTTGGTTTTTGCCGAAAGATGGGACACTCGTTTAGAAAAGTTACAAGACAGTTTTATGACCAATGCAGTTACGACGGTTATGATGAAAGGCAGCACTACTTAAGGTTTTAATCACAGAAAACTGCTACATTTTGAGAATGAAGAGATTTAGCCTGAACAGAATAGGTTTTATCTACAGCAGCACAAACATCTTTTTTAGATTCATAGAGCACTCATTAAGCTATTAAAATTCAAATATCCTCAATTAGACATCATGTTAAATTGTTGATATACAACGTAAGGAATGTTAGCAATTATATTCTTTAGGTTAAATATTGATAGCCTTTTTTTATCTATAATAACCTTCCAACAAATTCCATTCTACATAGTACCCCAATTTCATCTCAAGTAATATTATGAGTTTAGAACCTAAATCTATCATTTTTTGCAAGTGATGTTAGTATTCATATTTATAGAAGACTATATATACTGTTTAGATTTCCACCTTTTTTAAATTTTCTGTGTTTTTCAAACCATAGGGGACTTCAATCCGTATATTTTATATTGAAATTATGCACTTATAAAATATTAATTATTACTTCGTGCTACCAAATATTTTAGAACTTAACAATTCAAAAATCATTCTATTTATGAAAAAGGTTTTTACCCTATTTGCTCTCTTATTATGTATCTTTTTATCCTCGTGCACTAAAAAACAAGCAGTAAATATTGCCGGTAGTACTACGATACTACCTATTATATCTATTGCTGCAGACGAATTCAGGAAAAATAATCCCGAGATTAATATCGTAGTGAATGAAGGCGGATCTGGAGTTGGAGTGAATCAATTAGGACAAGGTCAAGTAGATATAGGAATGGTTTCGAGAGATATCACTCAAGAGGAGATCAATACTTATCCAAATGTGCAGTTTAATTCAATATCCATAGGAAAAGATGCGGTGGTACCTGTAATATCTTCAGAAATATATAACTCAGGTCTTACTACACTTAGCCTGGAGGATATCGCTAAAATTTATCGAGGTGAAGTTAGGAATTGGAAGGAGTTAGGAGGTCCAGATAAGGAAATATTGGTAATAGATAAAGAACCCTCGAGAGGGACAAGGCATGTCTTTATGGAAATTGTTTTAGGCGATAAGGAAGCTGTGGCCGCTGGTACCGACTTGGTCCTTGGGTCTAATAATGAAGAACAAACAGCTATTGTACAAAGTGATGCGGCTATTGGGATGTTGTCCAATGCCTGGCTTAATGAAGATGTGAAAGGCCTGAATATTATAATGAAAGATGGAATTATTTTAGAGCCTAGCTTAAAAAATATTATAGATAATAAATTCCCTATTACAAGAGATCTTTTAATTGTAACTAATGGAAAACCATCAGGCGCGGTTAAGAGTTTTATAGAGTATCTTTTAAGTTCTGAAGGTCAAAAAATAGTAGAAGAAGCTGGTTATGTACGGATCAACTAATAAGATTGGAAAATACTATGTTTATGGAAGCACTTTAGTTAGTGCTCTTATTGTTTTTTTGATCTTTAGCGTACTATTAATAAATAGCTGGGAAGCTATTACTGAAATTGGGTTAGACCTAATAACTTTTCAATGGAATCCTGCAACAGGAAAATTTGGAATCCTTTCTATGATCTTTGGAACGTTGGTGGTTACCCTTATTTCTCTCGTCATAGCAGTTCCGCTAGGTATTTACACTGCTGTTTTCACCAGTGAAATATTACCTTCTAAATATAGGTTTATAGTTAAATCGGTTTTAGAACTTTTAGCAGGAATCCCATCTATCATCTTTGGTTTAATTGGAATTGCATTTTTTAGCATCTGGATAGAAGACTTTTTCGACTTACAATCTGGAAGAACAATATTCACTGCAGGAATCTTACTTTCCATAATGATCTTACCAACTATTATCACATTAACAGATGATGCCTTTCATAATATTCCAGATAAATATCGGGAAACAGCCAAAGGCCTTGGGCTATATAAATATGAAATTATTAAAGAAGTCTTGTTACCTATAGCTAAACCAGATCTTAAAGGGGCCATTTTATTGGCTTTCGGAAGGGCGTTGGGAGAAACTATGGCAGTAATG
>JAGXIJ010000157.1 GCA_024635675.1 Gillisia sp. | reverse complement strand
ATGGAGATACAGATACAGATTCTCATTATGCTTTACCTCGAATTACTCATTCCAGAGCCAGACTTGATGAAACAGAATTGTATCCTTTTGGAGAAATAATTAAAGCAGGAATAGGCGGTGTAATGGTGGCGCATCTGGACATTCCGGCATTAGATTCTACAGGAGTGCCCTCAACACTTTCTAAGCCCATAATTTCCGGATTACTGAAAGAAGAATTGGGATTTCAAGGCCTAATTGTGACAGATGCAATGAACATGAAAGGAGTAACAAAAGACAATGCCCCAGGAGTCGTAGATAAAGATGCAATCCTTGCCGGAAATGACCTTTTAGAGTTTACAGAAGATGTTCCTAAAGCAATTAAGGAGATTAAAAAAGCGATTAGAAAAGGATTGATCTCTCAAAATGAAATAGATGCTAGATGTCGAAAAATTCTGGCACTAAAGCAATGGGCAGGACTTAATGACTACAAACCAACTCCCTTAAAAAATATTGTTGAGGAATTGAACACTCCTAAAGCGAATTTATTGAACAGATTGCTTACAGAAGGATCTCTAACGGTTTTAAAAAACAAGAAAAATCTAATACCATTACAACAGTTAGACACCTTGAAAATAGCTAGTCTATCCATAGGCAAAGTTGAAATAAGCACTTTTCAAAAAACACTGAATCTGTATACTAAAATTGATGATTTTAATATTTCCAACGAGGCTCAATCAACATTGTTAGATAGTATTAAAAGCCAATTAGAAAATTACAACCTTGTGATTATGTCTATTCATGATGATAGTAAGTATCCCAGAAATAACATGAAAATCTCCTCAGATGTTCAGGCATTTTTAAAAGAAATTTCAGAACAAAAGAATAGCATCCTTACCTATTTTAAAAATCCATATTCTTTAGGGAATTTTGAAGCTGTGGAAGCTGTTTCCTCGATAATACTTACCTACCAGGATAGTAATAATTCCGAAGACTTGGCAGCACAATTGGTCTTTGGTGGAATTGGAGCCAATGGAAAACTCCCCGTGAGTATTGGTGATAAGTTTAAAGAGGGCGAAGGATTAGAACTAGAAGGAAAAATAAGATTTAAGTACACGCTCCCGGAAGATGCCGGAATGAATTCCGAACTCTTAAACAGAAAAATTGATTCCCTGATGCAGCAAGCGCTAGATTTAAAAGCCATTCCCGGAGGACAAATTCTGGTTGCAAGGGATCAAAAAGTGGTATTTCATAAGGCTTATGGTTTCCATAGTTATTCGGATACCACAAAAGTAAGTTTGACAGATCTGTACGATCTGGCTTCGGTTACCAAGATCGCTTCAGTATTACCTGCGTTAATGAAACTGAAAGATGAAAATAAATTCAGTTTGGAAGCAGGAATAGACACCTATCTCCCTTATTTCAGAAACTCCAATAAGGCCGGAATTTCTATGAGGAAGATCCTGGCACATCAAGCCGGGTTTAGATCCTGGATCCCATTTTGGAAAACCACACTTAGAAAGAATGGAACCTATAAATGGAAGACTATAAAAAAGGATTCTTCCGCGAGATTTCCGGTAAAGATCGCTGAGGATATGTGGCTTTTTAGGGATTATAAAAAGGAGATCTTTAAGCAGATTAAAAAAACGGAATTGGAGAAGGAGCAAAAATATCTTTATTCAGGCTTGGCGTTTTATTTATTTCCAAGCATCATTGAAAAACTTTCCAAAGAAGATTTTACCAGTTATTTAAACGATAATTTCTATAAACCACTAGGGGCAAGCACACTTACATATATCCCCAACGGAGAATATGAACTAAATAGAATAGTACCTACTGAAAATGATTTTTTATTCAGAAAAAGGCCTATCCACGGAACGGTGCATGATGAAGGCGCTATAATGATGAGTGGCATTTCTGGAAATGCTGGTCTCTTTTCCAACGCTAACGACATTGCGAAATTAATGCAGTTATTTTTAAATAAAGGAGCTTACGGCGGAGAGAAATATATATTAGAAGAAACAATAGCAGAATTTACAAAATATCAGTTTCCTGCAAACGATAACCGAAGAGGCTTAGGTTTTGATAAGCCATCTTTAGGGGAAAGGAGTATAAATGGTAATACAGCTATCTCTGCCAGCGATTCAAGTTTTGGACACACCGGTTTTACAGGGACAATGGTTTGGATGGACCCTGAACAGGATCTATTATATATATTTCTATCCAATAGGGTGCAACCCACTAGAGATAATTCGCTGCTTTATAAATTAAATACTAGAACGAACATCCAGCAGGTACTTTATGATTCAATTATAAAATAGTTATTTATTTGAGCTATATATGATCAATAGTTATATAAGTTAATTCATTTTATAAATTGTCTTGTATTTTATAGGAAATGCTATATTTGTTCGAAATTTTAACTAAATTTTCACAGGAATACCCCAAATTGTCAGAATGAAAAAAACTTTTTTCCCCTCTCTTCTTTGTCTGATCTCCCTACTATCCTTTGAAGCTTATTCCCAAAATTCTGTGAAAGGAACAATTATAGACGGAAACCAAAAGGCTGTTCCCTTTGCTAATGTGATTCTTTTGCAGGCATCAGATTCTACTACGGTTTTTAAAGGAACGGTATCTGAAGAGGATGGCAGTTTTTTATTAGAAGGAGTAGAGAAAAACGTTTATGTTTTGGAAATTCGTTATGTTGGATACGATACATATTTGAAAAATATTGAGGTAAATGGAGACAGCAATCTCAAAAAAATAGTTTTAACTGAAATGGCCTCTGGTCTGGATGAAATAACCATTAACGCAAAAAGGCCTACTGTTTCCAGAAGTCTGGACAGAATCACCTTTAATGTGGAGAATTCTATATTATCTTCTGGAAATTCCTATGAGATTTTAAAACGCACCCCCGGTGTTATTGTAAGTCAGGGACAACTATTAATAAAGAATAAACCGGCAGATGTATATATTAACGACAATAAGGTTTATTTAACGTCACAGGAACTTCAGCAACTGTTGGAAGGTTTCTCCGGGGAGAACGTGAAATCTGTGGAAGTGATCACCAATCCACCCGCGAAATACAATGCAGAGGGCGGATCTATTTTGAATATTATAACATCTAAGAATCTTTCCGTTGGATATAAAGGAAGTGTGAACGCTTCTAATACCATCGCAATAAAACCTAAGTATTCTGTTGGAACCAGTCAATATTACAAGACGGATTGGTTAAATGCCTTTGCGAGTTATAATTATAATACAAGAACCGATGTGAAACAAGACCTGGGGAAGATCAATTTTTTTGGCCCTGCGGGAAATATTGATTCTAGATGGGAGGATGAATTCAACAAAGAGACCCATAGAGAATCTCATAGTTTAAGCACAATTTTAGATTTCACTCTTTCAGAAAAAAGCAAATTAAGCCTAAGTGCAAATATTTTAGTTACTCCTGAAGCGAATTCGGATATTAATGGCTCTACAGAGATCTACAATTCTCAACGGCAATTAGATTCGTCCTACACTACCAAGAGTAGATTAGAGAACGATGGAGATAACTTGTTGTTCAATGCCAATTATTCTACCAGTCTTGGAGAAAATGGTAGCACATTTTCTACTCAGGCCAATTATATAAAATACAATGACGACCAATCACAGGATTTAATGACTCAATATTTTTCCAATACAGGAAACATACTAAGGGACAATTCTTTTTATACTATTGCCAATCAGGATACTGATATATTTACTGGTCAATTCGATTTTACATCTACAATTGCAGGAATTTCTTCAGAATATGGTGCGAAATATTCCGGGATAGATTCTGGCAGCGGATTGGACTTTTTTGATACCAACTCCGGATCCAGCGAGCTTGTAATTTCACTTTCAGATGAATTTGATTATAAGGAGAATATCTTTGCCGGTTATCTAAGTCTTGCTAAAGAATGGGATTCCTGGAGCATTAAAGGAGGTTTAAGGGGAGAATTTACAGATATAGAAGGAACATCCAATTCATTAGGAGTTGTAAATATTCAAGAATACTTCCAGGTTTTTCCAACATTTTATTTGATGCATTCAGTTGGTGAAAACCATTCTTTTGGATTGAACTATAGCAGAAGGATCATTAGACCAAGATTTCAAAGCTTAAATCCTTACAAATATTTCTTAAACGAAAATAATTTTCAGTCGGGAAATCCTAATCTTAAACCAGGTATTGCCAATAAGATTAGTCTAAACTATACTTTTAAAAACAAATTGTCTTTCGATCTTTATTGGGATAGAACAGACGATGCCAATGCTACTTTGCCTTTCCAAAACAACGAGAACAGAACTTTAAGATCTTTGTCAGATAATTTGAGATATGATCAGCAATTCAGCTTCGATGTAGCTTATTACGAATATGTAAAGGAATGGTGGTATCTAGATCTTTACACGTCTATTTTTAAATTGGAAAACGAATTTGTGGCTTATGAAAGTGGGGATAAAATCGTGAATAATGAAGCGGTGAGTATTTATTTAAGTGCAAATAATTACTTTACTCTCTCCAAAGATGGCTCATTTTCAGGAAACATTTCAGCATTCTATTCTCCAGATTTTATTGCTGGATCTTATGATTTTGAGGAGGAACAATACGGAATATCAATTGGATTAAGAAAAACCTTTTTGGATGACAGATTAAGTGCAACTATCAATGTGGAAGATCTTTTAGATTCCTATAATATTCCCTTACAGTCTAAATATTTAAATCAGGATAATTCGTTTTTTGCGATGCCGGAATCTAGAAGTATCCGCTTTGGGTTACTTTATAAATTCGGAAATTTCAAATTACGTGATAATCAGCGCGCAATAGATGCTGAAGAAAACGAGCGAACTAAGGCTTTGTAGGCACTAAAAATATTCAAAATTCGAATTCCTATTTACATCTACTCCAAATCTTAATTTTAGCAGTGTCAATCTAATTTCTTAATTTTGCGGCTCTTAAAGATAAAGACTTTGGCTAAAATTGGAAATATAGATGTAGGAGAGTTTCCGTTGTTGCTTGCACCAATGGAAGACGTGAGTGACCCGCCATTTCGTGCGTTGTGTAAAGAGCAAGGCGCAGATGTGGTATATACCGAATTTATTTCTTCGGAAGGGCTTATTCGCGATGCTGCTAAGAGTATGATGAAGTTAGATATCTACGAGAAAGAGCGCCCTGTTGGCATCCAGATCTTTGGTGCTAATTTAGAATCTATGCTACAATCTGTAGAGATCGTAGAAAAATCTGGTCCGGATATTATAGATATCAACTTTGGATGTCCTGTTAAAAAGGTAGTTTCTAAAGGAGCCGGCGCAGGTATTTTAAAGGACATAGATCTCATGGTCTCTTTAACTAAGGCCATGGTAGAACACACTAACTTGCCAATTACGGTTAAAACCCGCTTAGGTTGGGACACCGATTCAATTAAAATTGTGGAAGTTGCAGAACGCTTACAAGATGTAGGTTGCGCAGCTATTTCCATTCATGGCCGTACCAGAGTACAAATGTATAAAGGAAGTGCCGATTGGGCTCCAATCTCTAGAGTAAAAGAGAACCCTAGAATGCATATTCCGGTATTTGGCAATGGAGACGTGGACACACCTGAAAAAGCCATGGAAATGCGCGATAAATACGGATTAGATGGCGCAATGATAGGAAGAGCAAGTATTGGGTATCCGTGGTTCTTTAGAGAGGTAAAGCATTTTTTTGAAACTGGTCAACATTTAGGCCCACCTACTTTAGAGGAACGGGTTGATGCCGCCAGAAGACACTTGCAAATGGCCATAGATTGGAAGGGTGAAAAACTAGGCGTTTTTGAAACCAGAAGACACTATACCAACTATTTCAAGGGTATTCCACATTTCAAGGAATTCCGCATGAAAATGGTTACCAGCGATGAGGCTGTAGATGTTTTTGCTGCTTTCGATGAGGTGGAAAGAGAATTTTCCGGATTCGAATTCGCTTAAGAATCCAGTGCGCTTTTACTTCGGCTTGCCGCAACATAGGATGCGGAAACACCCAAAATACTAATGGTTAAGAATACCAGTATAATATTATCTGCTTTAATTTTTACAGGATAAGGCAGACTGGGAGTGATCATCACAAAATTGTATTGTAATTGTAGATAAATTAATATCAGGCCGCAAAACAATCCCAATAATCCACCTACAATGGTCATAAGTGATCCTTGTAAAAAGAAGATGTTTCTAATCGAACTTTTGGTTGCTCCTAAATTGTGAAGTGTTTTAATGTTTTCCCTTTTATCTAGAATCACCATAATGATCGATCCAATTACATTAAATAAGGCAATGATCAATACTAAAGTGAAAATAAGGTAAACCGCCAAATTTTCAGTGTTTAGCATTTTGTAAAGCGTTTCATTTAATTGAGCACGATCCTTAATTATAACTTTATTATCAAAGACACCTATTAATGTTTTCCTCAACACTTCCTGATCGATAGTGGGATCTATTTTAAGTTCAATTGCAGATACTTCACTCTTTTCTATTTCAAGTAAATCCCGGGCAAATTGAATATTGGTGAAAACATATTTATTATCTAACTCTTCGTTTACACTATATATCCCCGTAACAATAACACTTTCTTTATTGAAAGCTTGGGCAGCATTCGTGATTTGCCCCTTTCCCGGGCGAGGAACCATAATATCCAACAGATTATTATAATCGAAGGTATTCAAAGAAAGTAATCTGGAAATTCCATTTCCAACAACCACCTGGAATTCACTTTGAGTTAACCAAGTGCCAAAAACAACCGCACTATCAATAGAATTCACCATTTGATAATTGGCATCTACGCCCTTAATAAAAGCAGTGTGGTTTTTAGATTTATAGTCTAAAAACACCCGTTCCTCGACAATTTCTGAATAAGCCTGAACTCCATCTATTGTAAGTAATTTCCCTTTTTCATCTTCTGAAAACGAAAAAGTCTTCCCGATTTCGGGTAAAATTTTAAGGTCGGGATCAAATTCATTGGTAAAAGAAAGGCTAAAATCTTTTAATCCTGAAAATCCTGAAAGCACTATAAATAAAGAGAAAGCACCCGCAAAAACCCCAATCGCAGCAATTATGGTAATTATATTTATGGCGTTATTTGAACTTTTGGTGAACAAATAACGTCTCGCGATATAAAAGGGAAAATTCAATTTAAGATTTTTTCCTTTTGTCTAATAGATCCGGTTTAGAAATGGGATTATCTTCCCCTTTCATAGATTTTTCGATCTGGTCTATATATTCCAAGGAATCGTCTACATAAAATGTTAGATCTGGCATTCTTCGCAACTGATTTTTGGTGCGTTGTGCCAGCTCATGCTTTATTTTATATTTTATCTCATTAAGGTCATTCAAGATAGCTTCTCCATTTTTTGAAGGAAATACACTTAAATATGCTTTAGCTATTGAAAGATCTGTTGTTACTTTTACTTTAGAAACAGAGATCAAAATACCCGTAACCCCAGAATCTCTCAAGTGATTTTGAAGGATTTCAGCTAAATCCTGTTGCAAAACCCCACCTATTTTTTTTTGTCTATTTGTTTCCATAGTGCAAAAGTACCATATTTAAAGATTATAGTATTTTTATATACTGAAATTAGTGTAGAATTTGAATAATTTTGAATCGTACAAAAAGATTTTATTCTCATAAAAATTAGCGAATGAATTATATTGAACATATTGGAATTGCAGTAAAAGATCTTGATGAGGCGAATAAAATCTACAAAGCTATTCTTGGCTCAGAAAATTATAAGACCGAAACTGTTGAAAGTGAAGGGGTAGATACTTCATTTTTTAAGATTGGAGAAAGTAAAATCGAATTATTGGCGGCAACAAGACAAGATAGTCCGATTGCAAAATTCATAGAAAAGAGGGGAGAGGGAGTTCATCATATTGCTTTTAATGTTTCAAATATTACTTCGGAAATAGAACGCCTAAAAAAAGAGGGATTTGTTTTACTTAATGATTTTCCGAAGGAAGGCGCAGATAATAAGCTGGTTGCGTTTATGCACCCAAAGTCTGCAACCGGTGTTTTAGTGGAATTATGTCAAGAGAAACCTGTTTAGTTTTAAAGAGAAAACATTGATTAGTACTGGCTAAACTCCTTATTTGAAAAAACAATAAAAATGCTTGTTAAGTAATAAGCAATTACATAAATTTGCGCCCGCTCAATGCAATTGAGATCGGTCCCATAGCTCAGCTGGTTAGAGCACCTGACTCATAATCAGGGGGTCCATGGTTCGAGCCCATGTGGGACCACT
>JAGXIJ010000156.1 GCA_024635675.1 Gillisia sp. | reverse complement strand
TTTTAAAAATTCAGGAGTTAAACTGCTATAGGTATGCAACTCTAAACAAGCCACCACAATTTTATCCGGATATTGATTTTTTACTGCGGTAGTTGTAGCTATAACTTTAGATGGGCTATGAGCAAAATCTTTGTATACCAGAGCATTGTTAGTGTCAACTATCTTTTCTAATCTTTTACTAGCACCTTTAAAAGTTGAAATAGCTTCGTAAAAATCATCCTCATCTACCCCCATATGCTGGCATATCCATTTTGCTCCAGCAAGATTATTAAGGTTGTGTTCTCCAAATATCTCCATTGGTAAATCACCTTCCGGAGTGTTTAAAACTGTAGTTCCATTTTCAATGCTATATTCCGGGGTCTTGTAGCCATGTTTTCGAATTTGGTTTGTAGTGTTCTCAGCAATGCGAACCAACTCTGGATCTTCCTCATTATAGACTAAAATTCCACCACTAATTATTGAATCTACAAAAATTTCAAATTGTTCCACATAATTCTCATAAGTAGGGAAAACATTAATATGATCCCAGGCAACACCGCTTAACAAAGCTATATTTGGCTTATAAAGATGAAATTTTGGTCTTCTATCTATTGGAGAAGACAAATATTCGTCCCCTTCCAACAAAATAAAATCATTTTCTTCGGTTAAATGGACCATGGTAGTAAACCCATCCAATTGAGCACCAACCATAAAATCTATTTCTTTACCATTATAGTGCAAAACATGTAGAATCATGGAGGTTATCGTAGTCTTACCATGAGACCCACCAATTACTACTCGCGTTTTATGTTTAGATTGCTCAAATAAAAATTCAGGATAAGAATATATTTTCAAACCGGATTCGATCGCTTTAATTAATTCAGGGTTATCCTTTTTAGCATGCATCCCAAGAATAACTGCATCAAGATCTGAAGTTATCTTGTTTGGGAACCAACCGGTTTCTTTAGGCAATAATCCAGCATTTTCCAATTTGGATTTAGAAGGCTCAAAAATAGCATCATCGCTTCCTGTTACTTTGTATCCTTTTTGATGTAGGGCCAAGGCCAAATTGTGCATAGCGCTACCGCCAATTGCAATAAAATGAAGATTCATGAAGTTAGATTTGCGACAAATATAGGTATTATAGCATACTAAAAAGAAGATAAATAATCTATTATAGCGCTTGAATACGTTCCCTTTCCTTTAGAGCTTCTTTAAAATCAACCTTAAGCGTTAGGGCTTTCTCAATATACCCCAAAGCTCCTTTTTTGTTATTAAGATTAGCCATGATTTGGGCCTTTCTAAGATAAACCCATTCCATAGAATATATATCTTTATAACTATAGTTCCATATATATGTATCCAGTAATTCAGCACCATAATTAGATTCTAAATTAAGTTCTGCTGAAACTTTTCCAAGTTCATAATTCAAGGAATTCGATTCCACATGAGGATTTGTTGCCTTGTATTTTTCAAAAGCATTTTTATAATAAACTAATGCGTCTTCAATATTTTCTGTTTCTTTAACAATAAAACCTTTAGCTAAATAGGCATGTACAGGACTTAAACTGTTTAGTTGATCTGCATAAACCAAGGCTTTATCTTCGCTACCACCTAAAATTCCCGGTAGTTTTATATATAATTCCACCAATGCTCTTCGAGATTCAATTTGATATCGATCTTGTTGCGCAGCCAATTCTAAATATTTCTTGATATCTGGAATATAAACTAAAGCTTGAATTCTGGATACACTCAATGCTTTCATCCCTAAGGCTCCTCCATATTTAAGATTAAACTCTGCATTTTTCGGATGAGTAACAACCAATTTTTCATAATGAGATATAGCCGAGTCCCAGTTTTTTTCGAAACTAGCTATGTCCCCTAATAATTCAAAAATCTTTAAGTCAGCATTTTTTTTATTAACTTGTTCATTCAATAAAACTTTGGCTTGACTCATATTACCGGCATTTAGGTAGGAGATTGCCTGGTCTGAAATCGATTGAGAAAACGATACAGAGACCAAAAAAAACAGTGTAAGAAAGAATGATGTTTTCATAAAATTGAATGTAAGAATTATATGTCAAAGTGATTAAATTTATTGATAACTTTCACTATCAGATTAACAAAAGATTAATATCATTATATCATGACGTTAAATTAATGTTGAAAATCACCCATAATTTAGAAAAATATTGCAATATTTGTTTCGCCTTATTCGGCCATTTATTAACTAAAATATTTAATGTTAAACTTAATACCCAGCCTATGCAAAATTTTACATTAGGGAAGAAAGGATATACTATGCTCCTTTTTGCCCTTGTTTTATTAATTGGTAGTTCGCCCACTTTTGGTCAAACTAACTGCCCTACAGCTCCAAACACACCTCCAGATCAAACTTTTTGTTATCTACAAACTGTTGGTGATATAGAGACGGATGGTAATGCGATCTTTGCAACTGCCAATTCAACGACGGATACTCAACCAATTCCAGATAGTGAATTGTTGGACAACACCACTTATTATGCTGGTAATCAAGCTAGCAATTGTACTTCCAGATTAGCTATAAATGTGACCGTTAATGCTGCCCCATACCCAAATAACACCTTGTTTCCCGGGGAGAACAGCTTTACTATAAGTCCGTGTTCTAATACTTTCACAGCAGAAGAACTCGCAACTTATTTTACACCAATAGCAAATTATAACATTCAAGTATATTCTGAAGAATTCGGGAACACAGTAGCTACAGGACCTTTAACGCCAAATGAGAGCTATTTTGTAGGCCAAGTTAACCCTAGCCAAGATAATAGCACAGCTTCAAATTGCCCTTCTTTACGGGTTGCCGTTGGATATGAACCAAAAGCCACTCCTCCACCTAACGCAAATTCTCCACAAACATTTTGTGCTGGAGATACTGTTGGAGATCTAGAGGCGGAAGGTACTTCCCCAGATACCCAAGCTATTAGATGGTATAGAACTAATACGTCATTTCAACCACTACCGGATAACACAATTTTAATTGATGGCCAAACATATTATGCCACTCAAATTATCAACGATAGAAATGATCCTTTTCCTCCATGTGAGAGTGAAACTAGGACAGCTGTTGTCGTTAATGTTATTTTCGTCGATGCAGGTCCGGACAATACAGATAATGTTTTATGTATTTCTGAGGCAGATGGCATATTTAACACTCAGGCTAATGCCAGAGATTATTTTTTAACCTTATTATCTAATAATTCTGATAGCGATCCTGCTAATGATGTTCCAACTAACGGATCATTTTCTGGTGATGATTTAGCAACGATCGTTGCAAATTATAACGACGGAACAAAAGTAGACAACTATCAAACGACTTATACCGCTGATTTTGGGAACGGATGTACCGACTCTGTAGTTTTAGGAACTAGAGTTGAAACCGATCCTAATGCTGGTGATAATACAGAAGTTGATGTATGTGTAAGCGATTTTTCAGCATTCTTACCTTTAAACCCTGCTCAATTACCGGCAGCACAGGCCGCTATTTTTGATTATATAGAGAGTACAGGGACTATTACTCCAGGTGGAACTTTTTCTCCATCAATTACTGATCTTTTTGCTCAAATTAATGATGATTTTGCAAACGATAATTTTCCAAAAACCTACACTGTAATATATACAGTAGATAATAATGGATGTGAAGACTCATCAGAATTGACTCTTAATGTTCAGGACGAGAATGATGCCGGAGCTAATAATAGCGAAACTCTATGTGAGAATGAAGTTGACGACAGAGGAATTTTTGCCAATGAAGCTTCATTAAGGGCATATTATGTTGACTTATTAGGTGCCGGAGATGATTCAGGAAGCTTTAATCCACTTTTAGCAGACTTAATACTTGCTTATAATGACGGGGTAGATACTCCTTCAGAAGATTTTACTACTGAATATACTGTAAGTACCAGCACTGCATGTGCTCCTGCAACTTCTACAGCGACCTTGACCGTAACTGCGGCAATTGCGGCAGAAGCCGGAACGGGAACTCCTATGACCTATTGTTCAAACAATGCGTCGGTAGATCTTTCAACTTTATTGACCGGAGCAAATCCTAACGGAGTTTTCTCCAGTGATGATGCTGATGTAACCGACGGGAATTTTGACCCTTCAGATGAAGGTGCCGGAACTTTCTCAATTTTATATACAGTTTCACCAGCTACTGCCTGTGTTACTGGCACAAGCACTTCAACAATAACTATTACTGTTGAAGAGGCTGCTGATGCAGGAACTAATGATTCAGCAACTTTTTGCGAAACAGATGCAGCCGCAATGACAGCATTTGAAGATGAAAATTCTTTAAAGGCTTATCTATTAGATCTTTTAGGAACTGAAGATGATCGCGGAACCTTTAATCCAACTTTAGCCACACTCATTGTAAATTATGATGATGGTATTGATGGAGCAGAAGATTTTTCGACTATATATACAATAGAAGCAACTACAGTTTGTGACGAATCTACTGCAACCGCAACCATAACAATTAATGAAGCGGTTCCTGCTGACGCTGGAACTATTGCTAATGTAGAGGATATTTGTTCAAATGACGAAGTGCTGACCCTTTCAGATTATCTAGGAACTGATAGTATGGCTGGTGGTACTTTCTCCAGTGATGATGCAGATGTTGCAGATGGAACTTTTGATCCTTCAGCTAACGGTGCAGGTTCTTATAAGATTACCTACACGATTGGAGAGGATGATGCCTGTGTAACCGGAAGCGATTCAACAGACTTTACAATAAAAGTTGATCAAGCACCAAATGCAGGACCTGGAGGAAACTTCTCTTTCTGCCAGTCAGAGTTTGAGGCTTTAGCTGCTCAGGTGGTTGCAAATCCAGCTGGAAAAGGAATCGAATTATTAAATGAATTCGATACAACCATCACTTCTGGTGGAGATTTCACAAATAGCACACTTACTCAGTTATTAGCTCAATATGCAGCGACTACTTCTTTCCCTGCTACTTTCACTTCTACTTACACGGTAAGTAATGATGATTGTACAGATTCAGCTGATTATTCGGTAACTATTAATCCAGATACTGAAGCTGATGCAGGGATTAATAGAACGAACTTAGTTTTCTGTATTACAGAAACTAACATAAATCTTGTGGAATTCTTATCGAATGATGCCAATACTGACGGAACTTTTTCAGGAGCAGGTGTTAGTCCAGAAGGAGTATTTAATCCATCTTTAGCCGGAACAGGTCCTTTTGAAATAACTTACAACGTAACTGATGATGCAAACTGTGTAAATGAAGGATCTGTAGATACCGCAACATTTACTGGAAGAGTAGAAGATCTTGTAGTTGCGAATGCAGGCGAAGATAGAGACGACTTAAATTTTTGTATAGATGGTACCGATGTAAGGCTGCTAGATTTTCTGACTTCTGATGCAAACAGAAATGGAACATTCTCTGGAGAAGGAGTAACCAACGGATTTTTTAGTCCCTCCACAACTGGGGCAGGTCTTTTTACAGTTACATATATTGTATCAAGTGACGATTTTTGTATTATCCCTGGTACCTCAGATGATGCTACCTTTACCATTAACGTAAGAACGCCTTCAGAAGCAAATTCCGGTGGAGATCAAACTCCCACGGCATATTGCATAGAGGACGATGAAGATGTGGTACTTATAAGTTTATTAGGGCAAGGTGCAAATACCTTTGGCACTTTTAAACTAAATGATGAAGAAATTATTTCCTTTAATCCAGCACAACTAGGAGTAGGTGAATTTGAAATCATTTATACTGTAGAGGGGTCAGATGATTGTGCTATTGGAATCGACAGGTCAACTATTACCATTACAGTAAATGAGGCTCCAACTGCTCCAACTGCTACATCACCGCAACCTTTCTGTCTTATCGACAACCCAACAGTTGGTGATATTACAGTTACAGGTGACAATGTTGTTTTCTATACAGATGCTGGGTTAGGTGATGATGATATTGTTGATGCTACCACAGCCTTAATTAATGCAGCGGTATATTATGCAGTTGCAAATAACGATACTTCAACTTGCTCGTCTGATGCTACAATGATTACGGTAACTATTACAGATCCTTCTGCTCCCTCATTACAAACTGAAGGAAATGAATTCTGTAGAAGCGATAATCCTACCGTTCAAGACTTAATTAACAACTTTACTGGGTCTGGAGTACTTATTTACACTTCATCAACTGGTGGTTCAATAGTTACAGCTTCAACTGCTCTACAAAATGGAGTTACTTATTATGGAGCTTCAGTAGATGGAACTTCAGGTTGTGAAAGCACAGAGAGACTTGCAGTTATTGCAAAAGTTGAGTTCTGTGGAATTCCGGAAGGATTCTCTCCAAATGGAGATGGGATCAATGACAGATTTGTAATCCCGGATATCGCTGAAAACTTCCCGAACTATTCTATCGAAATATTCAATAGATGGGGGAATGTAGTTTTCAAAGGGAATGCTAGCACTCCAGATTGGGATGGTATTTCAAATCAGTCAGGAACATTAGGAAATGATGTTTTACCAGTAGGTGTATACTTCTATATCCTGAATTACAACGACGGACAGACATCTCCGGTACAAGGAAAATTATACTTAAGTATATAACTAAAGGATAAACATTAGAAAGAAATGAAAAATACTATAACAAAATTCTTAATTTTTACAGGCATAATCCTTATATCTTTTCAAGGAATGTCTCAGCAAGACCCCTTATATACTCAGTACATGTATAACATGAGTGTATTAAACCCTGCTTACGCTACCGACGATCCGGGAATGTTAAAACTGGGTGGGTTATATAGATCTCAATGGGTAGGAATTGACGGTGCTCCAAGCACCGCCAATTTCTTCGCCCACACTCCGATAACAGAAAGAGTGGAAGTTGGTATATCCATCGTCCATGATGAAATAGGAGATTGGATTAAGGAAAATAACATTACTGCAGATTTTGCATATGTATTACCTCTTAATGAAACCAATAAATTATCCCTGGGTATAAAAGGTGGATTATCAACCTTTGACGCTAATATTTCAGGTTTAACTTTAAACCAGTTGAACGATCCTGCATTTCAGGATATGAATGAAATATTCCCGGTTGTTGGAGTTGGAGCTTACTTTTTTGGAGAGAAATACTATGTTGGTCTTTCTGCACCAAACCTTCTTACTTCTAAACATTTAGAGAATCAGCAAGGTTTAAGAACTCTTGGAGAAGAGAACATTCACTACTTTCTAACAAGTGGGTATGTTTTCGATATCAACGAAGATTTCAAATTAAAGCCTGCTTTTATGGCTAGAGGTGTACAAGGTTCTCCCTTATCTGTAGATATTACAGCAAACGTTTTAATGTTTAATAGATTGGAAGCTGGCGTTGGATATAGATTTGGCGATGCTGTTACAGGTCTTGTTAATTTTGCAGTTACTCCACAACTAAGAGTTGGATATGCCTATGACAGAACCACTTCAAATCTTGGAGATTACAACGACGGAACCCACGAATTCCTTTTATTATTCGATCTAGATATCCTTGGACTTTCTAAAGGATATGACAAATCACCTAGATTCTTCTAAAACCTCAACAATATGAAAAATTTTTACATTTTAATTTTATTAATGGTTGTCAGTTTTTCGGGATTTGCCCAAAATTCTGAGATCAAAAAAGCCGATAGGTTTTTTGCACAGAGAGCATATATGGATGCTACTGATGCTTACGAGAACGTAAACAACAAAGAACAAGGAGTTCTTCAAAATCTTGGAGATTCTTATTTCTATACTAACCAAATGCAAAATGCATCAGAGGTATATAAGAACTTGTTTCTTAAATATGGTGATGAAGTAGCTCCTGAATATAAATTCAGATATGCACATGCATCTATGGCAATTGGAAATTATAAAGAAGCAGATAAGTATTTTTCTGAATTCAACGGAAAAGAATATGATTTCGAAAAATTCAGAAGAGAACTAGATTCTACGGTATCTCATGTTTTTACTTCTAATCAGGTAATGAATAATGCAGCTTCTGCAGATTTTGGAATTTCATTTTACGGTGACGATAAAGTAACTTTTGCGTCTACAAGAAATGCAGAGCGTCCTTTATATCCTTGGAACAAAAAGCCAACTTTAGATCTATATGTTGCTACTGCAGATGAGGAAGGACAATTAAATGATATTGTTCTATTCCCAGGAGACATCAATACAGACACTCATGAAAGTTCAGCTACTTTTAGCAAGGATGGAATGACTATGTATTTTGATAGAACCAATGCTAAAAGAGTTAAGATAGACGACGACAAAGTTGCTCACATAAGCCTTTACCGTGCTAAAATGGTGGATGGAAAATGGTCTAATATTGAAGTTTTACCCTTCTCTAGTGATTTGTATTCTACAGAGCACCCAAGCTTAAGTGCAGATGGTAAAAAATTATATTTCTCTAGTAATATGCCAGGGACCAATGGTTCTTTCGATATCTATATGGTAGATATTAATGAGGATGGAACTTACGGAACTCCTACAAACTTAGGAACTGGTGTAAATACTGCTCATAGAGAACAATTCCCTTTTATTAGCGAAGAAAACATTCTTTACTTCTCTTCCGATGGACACCAAGGATTTGGAAATTTAGACATTTATAAATCTGAAGGAGATTTTTCTGAAACTAAAAACTTAGGAGCAACCATTAACAGCGGAAGTGATGATTTTGCTTATGTTGTTAAAGAAGGAGCCGATTCTGGATGGTTTGCATCTAATAGAAGAGGTACAGATAACCTTTACAACTTCTTAAGAGAAGATTATACTCCTCCAGTTGTTGAAATAGAGGAAAGAGAAACTAATACTGAAACTGGTAGACAACAATTGAAAGATGTTGGAAACATTTATTTCGACTTTGACAAATCTACTATCAAAAAAGAATCTGAAGTTACTTTAGACAAAGTGGTTACTATAATGAAAAAGTACCCAAGCCTTAAAATAGAAGTTGGATCTCATGCTGATGCTAGAGGATCTGATAAATACAACATGGCTCTTTCTGAGAGACGTGCTGCATCTACTTTAGATTATCTAGTGAATCATGGTGTCGAGAAAGATCGTTTAACCTCTAAAGGTTACGGTGAATCTATGCCATTGAATGATTGTACTAAACCTACTGGATGTTCAGCGGCACAATATTCTAAGAACAGACGTAGTGAGTTTACTATCATGAACTAATAGTTCTAACTAACTAACCAAATAAAAAAAGCCCCAAGAAATTGGGGCTTTTTTTATTTAATCACCTCGCATTCCATTAATCCAATAGATCACGGAGAAACTAATTACTTCTTTGGAGGATATCCTTCTAGTGCCTTTAAAACAATTATTCTTAATTGTTCCTCTCTCTTTTCAGGAGAAGAATTTATATCAAACGGACTATCAACAACGGCCTGCCAAATTAAGGCGTCATTCTTTACATTAATAAGATCTATTGTAATTCTAAAATGAGTATTTGGCCCTCCTATAGGAATACCACCAGAAACACCTACTCCAACATTCCTACCAGTGCCTCCTACCCCAATTCCAATATTACTCTCACTTGGGGTTTCATATCTGGAAGTATAATAGTTTAAATAAATATCTGGAGAATCTGAAGTGTTGGTATATCCAACTTTACTCATTTCTGATATAAAGATAGATTGCAACCTTTGTTCGTCTAACTGACTTAAATTGGAATTGAGATCAGGATAAATATTATAAGTTTTAAACTCTTTAAATTGAACTTCCTGATCGTAATCGTATACTGCCCGAGGAGAATTACAAGCAGTAAGCATCATTAGTAAAATGATATATTTAAAATTTTTCATGAGACGGTTTTTACTAAAGTTAAGCAAAAATCACCCCATGAAAAGTTTCATTAACAAATTTTAAACGGTCTCGGCATTAAGCATTTCCCAAAGTTTATCCTTGAGTTCCACCAATCCCTGTTGCGCTATAGATGAAATAAATAAATAAGGAGCATTAAGACCTTTATCAAGGATTACCTTAAGCTCAGCCTTTAATTCCTCATCCAACATATCGCTTTTTGAGATAGCGATCAATCGATCTTTGTCCAACATTTCAGGATTGTATCTCCTAAGCTCATCCAAAAGGATCTCATATTGCTTTATTATATCTGGTGCATCTGCCGGCACTAAAAATAACAAGGTAGAATTACGCTCTATATGACGCAAAAATCTATGCCCAATTCCTTTTCCTTCAGCAGCTCCTTCAATGATCCCCGGAATATCAGCCACCACAAAAGTCTTAAATTCTCGGTATTCTACAATTCCAAGATTTGGCTTCAGAGTAGTAAACTCGTAATCGGCAATTTTTGGTTTTGCAGCAGTAATTACTGAAAGTAAGGTAGATTTTCCTGCATTAGGAAAACCAACTAAACCAACATCTGCTAATATTTTTAATTCAAGTGTAACATCTACTTCCTGGCCATCTATCCCAGGTTGTGCATACCTTGGAGTTTGATTTGTAGAAGATTTAAAATTCCAGTTACCTAAACCTCCTTTACCACCTTCAGCAACAATGCGTTCTTCCCCATCTGCGGTGATCTCGAATAAGATTTCTTCAGTTTCTGTATCTCTAACCACAGTTCCCAAAGGAACTTGGATATATTGATCGGCCCCTTCGGCCCCAGAACTTCTCTGCTTGGATCCATGAAGCCCATGCTCTGCTCTTGCATGCTTCTTGAATTTAAGGTGAAAAAGTGTCCAAAGGTTCTTATTACCTTTTAAGATAATGTGTCCGCCACGACCACCATCACCACCATCCGGCCCACCTTTTGTAATATATTTTTCCCGACGTAAATGCGCAGATCCTTGTCCTCCTTTACCGGAAGCAACATGGATCTTTACGTAATCTACAAAATTCCCTTCTGTCATTTTCTTCTATATTTTTGCGATCTCACAATCGGTTGTAATAATTCTTGACTGTTATTTTATTTATAAAGAATCAATTACTTTACTAATTCTTTCGGTAATATCAGAAATAGATCCTACTCCATCTACTCCATAATATTTATCTTCTTTTAGATAAAACTGCTTTAGGATGGCAGTTTCTTCATAATAGATATGAATTCTATTTCGTATAATGTCTTCATCTGCATCATCTTTTCTGCCTGAAGTCTTCCCTCTTTCTAAAAGACGTTCCACTAAAACCTCATCATCTACCTCTAAAGCGATCATTGCTGAAACTTCCGTATTTTTCTCCTTCAACAACTCGGCAAGAGCTTCTGCCTGGGCAACGGTTCTTGGAAAACCATCAAAAATAAATCCGTTAGCATCCGGGTTTTTATCTACTTCTGCACCCAACATTTTAATAGTAACAT
>JAGXIJ010000155.1 GCA_024635675.1 Gillisia sp. | reverse complement strand
ATCTGCACTTTTGGAAGCGATGCAGGAAAAGCAAGTTACTATTGGTGACGAAACTTTTATTTTGGACAGGCCATTCTTGGTAATGGCTACCCAGAACCCAGTGGAGCAAGAAGGAACTTATCCTTTGCCGGAAGCTCAGGTAGATAGATTCATGCTTAAAACTGTTATCAATTATCCTGAAATGGCTAATGAGCAGCTTATAATGAGAGCTAATTTAAAAGAAGGATTCGAAAAAGTGAATCAGGTTGTGAGCATTGAGCAAATTGCCAGAGCGCAGGCAGCTGCTCGCGAAGTGTACATGGACGAGAAGATCGAAAAATACATTCTAGACATTGTGTTTGCTACCAGAAATCCTGAAAAATATAATTTACCTGAATTAAAACCTCTTATAAATTTTGGTGCCTCCCCGCGTGGAAGTATCAATTTGGCGATCGCTGCTAAGTGTTATGCCTTTATAAAAAGAAGGGGATATGTTATTCCTGAAGATGTAAGGGCTATTGTATACGATGTGTTAAGACACAGAATTGGAATCACCTATGAGGCAGAGGCAGAAAATGTAACTTCAGAAGATATTATACAAAAGATCATTAATGAGGTAGAAGTGCCTTAGTATGATCTCCATTAAATTTTATTTCCGAAATATATAATCCAATTTCACATTCATCAGAGCTTAAATAGCCATGGATACTAAAGAATTACTTAAAAAAGTCCGAAAAATTGAGATCAAAACCAAGCGGTTGAGCAATCACGTGTTTGGGGGAGAGTATCATTCTACCTTTAAAGGAAGAGGGATGATTTTTAGCGAAGTGAGAAGTTATCAATTTGGGGACGATGTACGGAGTATAGACTGGAATGTTACGGCCAGATATAATGAGCCTTTTGTAAAGGTTTTTGAAGAAGAGCGAGAATTAACCATGATGCTTGTTGTGGATGTTTCCGGATCTGAATTATTTGGAACGAAGCTTCAATCTAAGAAAGAAGTTATTACAGAGATTGCCGCAACCTTGGCTTTTTCGGCAACACAGAATAATGATAAAATTGGATTGTTGTTATATTCAGATCAAATGGAATTATTTATTCCGCCCAAAAAGGGAAGATCTCATGTGCTTCGAATTATCCGGGAATTATTGGAATTTGAACCAAAGGGAAAGAATACAGATCTGGTAGAGGCCTTAAAATATGTGAGCAGTGTTATGAAAAAGAAGGCGATCATTTTTGTGCTTTCAGATTTTATGGCAGATGGTTATCAACAAACCCTGAAGATCTTGAGCGGGAAACATGATGTTACCGGAATTCGTATTTACGACGAACGGGAAGAGGAAATACCGAGTCTTGGATTAGTACAAATGCAGGATGGGGAAACAGGGGAGTTAATGACGGTAAACACCAGCTCTAAATCTGTTAGAAGAGCCTACGCAACTTATTTTAAAGAACGAGAGGCGTATTTTAAAGATAGTTTCAACAAAAGTGGCGCTGGTACTATAAACACACGAGTAGACGAAGGTTATGTAAAAAAACTGTTGGGTTATTTTAAAAGAAGAGGTTAAGAATTAATAATGACACAAAAAAATTCAACAATCAGAAAGTCCGGTTTACAATTAATGCAACTAGATTGTAGTGAGAATATTTCAAGATTTCTAAAAGCTTCCGGGAAACTTATGTTTTTTGCGCTTTTATTAAGCTTATCACCTAATTCATTTGCTCAAACCCCAAAAATTTCTGCAGAAATTGATTCAACTTCAATTAAGATTGGTGAACAAATAAAATATCAGATCTCTGTAGAAACCGATTCCACACACCTGGTAGTTTTTCCGGAGGGCAAAACCTTTAATCCGTTGGAAGTTGTTGAATCTCTTTCTACTGATACTTCCAGAATTGAAAACAGATTTAGATTACTTAAAGAATATTATTTAACTCAATTTGATTCGGGTAAGTATACTATCCCGCAACAACGAGTTTTAATAAATGAACGTTCTTTCTTAACTGATTCTTTTCAGGTTGAGGTTGCAGATGTAGTAGTAGATACGACCAAACAAAAAATGTATCCAATAAAACCTGCTATGGCAGTTCCTTCAGGCTTCGAATTCCCGAATTGGGCTTGGTGGGTCTTAGGAATACTTTTATTAGCTGGGCTTGTCTTTTATTTTATCCGAAGAAAAAAGAAAAGGGATGCCGCGATCAAACAATTGCCACCCTATGAGCGAGCATTATTCGAGCTGGAGCAGTTGGATAAATCACATTTACTGGAAAACAGGCAAACCAAAGAATACTATTCTAAACTAACCGAAGCGGTTAGACGATATATTGAAGATGAGGTTCATTTAAGAGCAATGGAAAGTACAACTTCAGAGCTTATTCATTTTCTGGAACTTAAAAAGGATACTGGGGAGTTAAGGTTAAACGATCAAACTATTACAGATCTTCAGGTAATATTACAACGCGCCGATCTTGCTAAATTCGCAAACTCCAATCCAGATATTATTACGGCTAAGAGCGACAGGTCTAAAATAGAACATGTAATTATAGATACAAAAGCTGCAATTCCGGAGCCTACAGAAGAAGAACTTTTGAAGGATGAAGAATACAGACAAGTTCAATTAAAGAAGCGAAAAAAGAAGAAGATCCTTACCGCCTCTCTTGCGGGACTGGTTTTAATTTTTATTGTTGGAACCGTATTAGTGAACACTAAGGGCTATGATTATTTGGTAGATTTTTTTGGAGGCAATCCTACCAAGGAATTATTGGATGGGGAATGGATACAAAGCGAATATGGGGATCCTTCAGTTACAATTGTTACTCCCAGAGTTTTAAAGCGTGGCGAAATTGATATGCCAAATGAGGCGAAGGAAATGTTGGTGGGTAATGAAACCTTTATTGATGGAGCATTCGAAGATGAGTTATATGTGGTTTTAAGTACAGTTAGGTTTCAGCAAGATGTGCAGTTTGAACTGGATACAGCTGTAGATGGAGTTTATGCCAATCTGGAAAGAAAAGGAGCTAAAAACATCATCACCAAAGATGAAGAGTATGAGACTTTGGAAGGGGTTGCGGGGATTAAAGTCTTTGGAACGTTGGAAATGGAGTTGCCTAAAAAGGATAGAAGCATCAATAAGAAATACATAATTCTGAATTTCGCGGTGAATAATGGTTTTCAGCAGATAACAGTTATTTACAATGAGCAGGATGTATATGCCGATGAGATTGCCAATAGAATAATCAATTCCGTTGAATTTGAAAAAACCACTATTTAATGTTTGAAAATTTCACATTTGAAAATCCTCAGTTCTTTTGGTTGTTAATTCTACTACCAATCGCAGCAGCGTGGTATTTTTGGAAACGAGATAAACAACAGGCACCCCTTAAGATGTCCAGTATCCAAGGGTTTAAGAAGAACAGAAGTATTCTTCCTTATTTAAGGCACGGTTTATTTGTCCTTCGCCTATTGGCATTGGCACTGCTAATTGTTGCAATGGCAAGACCACGAACTACAGATATTTCTACAAAAACAACTTCTACAGAAGGAATAGATATAGTGCTTGCAATAGATGTTTCGGCCAGTATGTTGGCCCGGGATCTCAAGCCTAATAGACTCGAAGCCTTAAAAGAAGTGGCAAGTGAATTTATAAAAGGCAGACCAACAGACCGGATTGGTTTGGTACAATATGCCGGAGAGAGTTTTACAAAAACCCCTATCACCAGTGATAAGGCAGTGGTTTTAAGTTCGCTGAAAGATGTCGATTACAGCCCTATTTTAACAAATGGAACCGCTATTGGAATGGGTTTGGCAACTGCAGTTAATCGAATTAAGGATAGTAAAGCCCTAAGTAAAGTCATTATTTTATTGACAGATGGGGTCAATAATGCAGGATTTATAGACCCTAAGATCGCCAGTGAATTAGCGGTAGAATATGGAATTAAAGTCTATACCATTGGAGTTGGAAGTAATGGAATGGCACTTTCCCCAGTTGATATTTTGTCTAATGGGAACTTTAAGTATGGCAATCAGAAAGTGGAAATAGATGAAGAACTGCTTAAGGAAATAGCAAGTACAACCGGAGGAAAATATTTTAGAGCAACAAATAATGAGAAATTAGAAGATATCTATAAAGAAATAGATAGTCTTGAAAAAACCGAAGTAGAAGAATTTAAATATTATAATTATCAAGAGAATTTTAGAACGCTTGTGCTGCTAGCTGGATTTTTATTGTTGATGGAGTTATTTTTGAGGTTCACCATTTTTAGAAGTTTTATTTAGACATAAACACGAGAGAATTCTCACATTTATAAAGGAACACACAGATGTATATTTTAGAAGAAGAAAAATTTTTCTGGTTATTGCTGATCATCCCGGCTTTAATAGTTCTTTTTAGTGGCCTATTGTTATGGAAAAAATCCATGCAAAAACAATTCGCCACTCCGGAAATGCTGGAGAAACTAACTCCTGAAAAATCCATTTTTAAACCTTGGTTAAAATTCAGCATTTTGCTGTTTGCATTTGCGTGTTTAATAATTGCTTTGGTAAATCCTAAGATTGGCACCAAGATGGAAACGGTTACCCGGGAAGGGGTAGATATTGTTTTTGCTATAGATGTTTCTAAAAGTATGGAGGCAGAAGACGTTGCTCCTAACAGATTGGAAAAGTCTAAACAATTGGTTACTCAGATCATTAATAATCTGGCAAGTGACAGAATTGGGATCATTGCATATGCAGGAAGTGCTTTTCCACAATTACCAATTACAACAGATTATGCCTCGGCTAAAATGTTCTTGCAAGCTATGAACACAGACATGGTTTCCTCACAAGGGACGGCCATAAAAGAAGCTATAGAACTTTCTACTACTTATTTCAATGAAGAAGATCAAACCAGTAAGGTGCTTTTTATTATTAGTGATGGGGAAGATCATGAGGGAGATATAGGTAATGTTGCAAAGGAAGCGGCAGAAAAAGGTATACAGATCTATACTATTGGCGTAGGTTCGTTAAAAGGAGGCCCAATACCAATAAAGCGGAATGGCGTTATTCAGACCTATAAAAAGGATCAGAATGGGGAGACTGTTATTACAAAGCTGAATGAGCAAACCCTAAAAGATATTGCAGAGGATGCCAATGGGGAATACATTCAAGGAAATGTGACCAATAACGTATTGGAAAAAGTGACAGAAAGCCTTCAGAACATGGACAAAACGGAGTTCGAAGCCAAACAATTCGCAGATTACCAGTCACAATTTCAGTGGTTTTTGGGATTGGCAATATTGTTGATACTTTTAGATGTCTTTTTATTGGAAAGAAAAACAAGATGGATTAAGAAATTAAATCTGTTTAATGAACCTAAAAATTAGAATGAAAAATTTTTTGAGAATTCATTTAATCCCGTCGCGCATCAATTTATTTTTGATGGGCTTTCTCTTGTTGGCTACTTGTATTCAAGCTCAAACGCTTCAGGAGAACGATAAGAAACTAAATAGGGAAACGAATAAAATTTTAAAAACTGCTGAACAAGAGTTAGGGGAAAACGATTTTTCTTCCGCAGAAGCCTCTTATAGAAAGGCAGTATCCAAAAACGAATCCAGTACCCCTGCCAGATTTAATATGACCAATATGTACTACGGGAAAGAAAAACCTGCACAAGCATCTTCCAGATACAAGCAAGCAGCAAAAGTGGCAGGAACAAAGGAAGATAGGCATGATGTTTTCCATAATTTAGGGAATTCCTATATGGATCAAAAAAAATATACTGAAGCAATAGAGGCTTATAAAAATGCGTTGAGAAATAACCCGACTGATGAGCAAACCAGATACAACTTGGCTTTAGCTAAAAAAATGTTGGAAAAAGAGCAACAGGAAAATAAAGATCAGGAGGATAAAAAGGACGACAAGAAAGATAAAGATCAAGATAAACAGGATCAGAATAAAGATAAAAAAGAAGACGATAAAGGAGAGAAGGATAAGAAGGACGAGGGAGATAAAAAGGAAAATGAAGGAGGAGATAAGGAAAAAGAACCTAAAAAGGAACCTGAAAAACCAGATGATAAAGGCGAACCTAAAGATCAGAAGGAACAGAAGGATGAAAAAGGGGATCAAGAAAAAGAGCAGCCACAACAGCCTCAGCCCGGGCTACTTTCTCCTCAGCAAATAAAAAATTTGTTGGAAGCAATGAATAATGAAGAGAAGAAAGTTCAGGATAAGATAAATGCTGAAAAAGCGAAAGGCGCTAAAACAAAAACAGCGAAAGACTGGTAATAAGAATTACGGTCTCAATAAATAAGTGCATTTAAAAATGAAATTAAGAATATTCATACTGTCATTTTTTATGGCAATTTCTACGATCTCTGTGGCACAGGTAAAGTTCGAAGCCAAGGCGAGTAAAAGTAAGTTGGGCGTTAATGAACGTTTACGAGTAGATTTTGAGATGAATAAGGATGGTGACAATTTTAATCCACCTTCATTTAAAGGATTTACCGTTGTTGGCGGGCCTAACCAAGCGGTTAGCAATAGCTGGATAAATGGAAAGCGTACCTACTCTAAAATATATAGTTATTTTCTTGCACCAACCTCTCGAGGTAAATTCACAGTAGGACAGGCAGAAATTACTATTGAAAATGATATTTATAAAACCACACCTATTCAGGTGGAGGTTACCTCTGCGGTGGAAACACCTACAGATGGGAATAATTCAGATTTTGTAGCATCAGAAAATCTACATCTTGTTGCAGAAATTTCCGACTCCAATCCGTTTTTAAATGAAGCTATTACCGTGGTTTACAAACTATATGTGAGCCCACTTGTAAGTGTTAGTAATTGGCGGGAAATGGACAGCCCTGTTTATAGTGATTTCTGGAGTCAGAATATAGATATCAGGCAATTAAAAATTGAATCTGGAGAATATCAAGGAGAACCATATAGATATGTTATTCTTAGAAAAACGATCCTATACCCGCAAAAAACAGGAGAACTGGAAATACAACCTTTAGCCTTATCGGTTTCAGTAGATGTGCCTAGTCAGCGGCGTGATATTTTTGGAGGCAGATTGTACACTACAGTAGATAAAACAGTAACTGCCGGAAGGAAAACTATTACAGTAAAACCTCTTCCACTTGCTAATAAACCGGCCAATTTCACCGGAGCCGTGGGGAAATTCGACTTTAAGGTTAGCGCAAGTAAAACTAAATTGGCGGCTACAGAGTCTTTAACATTAAAAGCAATAGTTTCTGGAAAAGGGAATTTAAAACTCTTTGACCTCCCAAAGTTACAGGTTCCTTCTTCTTTAGAGTTATATGAGCCGGAACGAATTGAGAATGTGAGAACAGATCTTAATGGAACGCAAGGGAGCATTGCCGATACTTATACTGTTGTGCCAAATGTAAAAGGGAATTTCCCGATCCCTGCCTTGTCATTTTCTTATTTCGATCTGGACAGCAAGACTTATAAAACTATCAATGCAGAGGAAATAATGTTGAATGTAGAAGGCGCTCCCGCAAATTCTTCGTTTTCAGCAGGAAATAATGTAAATAAATTATCTGTTGAAGCAACCGGAAAACAGTTTGAATATATTAAGTTGAGCACAAACTTAAAACCTATTAATTCTGGTCCGTTTTTAGGTTCTGCCTTGTTTTGGTCGTTTCTTTCACTTCCTATCGTGGTATTGTTTTTAGGAATCACACTTGGGAAAAAGAGACGGGAAATGACCAATGACGTGCAAGGGATCAAGATTAAAAAAGCGAATCGTCTTGCTAAGAAATATCTTTCTGAAGCAAAGAAAAACCTTGGAGATCAAAAATCATTTTATATTGCCTTAGAGCGAGCATTGCATAATTATCTTAAAGCCAAGCTGCATATTCAAACCAATGAAATGAGTAAGGATAAGATTATTAGTTTATTACAAGAGCGAAATATAGATCCAGAAACCAGCAATGAATTTATAGCGCTCGTGAAAAGTTGTGAATTCGCAAGGTATGCTCCATCTTCCAGTGTTAATATGGATCAGGATTATGAGAAAGCGGCCGCCACTATTTCATCATTAGATAAACAGTTATAATCATGAAAAAAATACTGTTCCTATTACTTTTAATTTGTGCTCCTATGATGGGGCAAAGCAATGTATTATTTGAAAAGGCTAATGAAGCATACAACTCCGGAAATTACCCGGAAGCAGTTAGCCGATACCAAGAAGTACTTAAAAATGGAGAAGAATCTGCAGAGCTATATTTCAATTTAGGGAATGCACATTATAAATTGAATAATGTTGCCGAAAGTATTTATAATTACGAAAAGGCCTTATTACTAGACCCGGCAGACCAGATTATAAAGAACAATCTAGAATTCGCCAACAATATGGTGATAGACGAAATTAAGGAAGTGCCAAAATCGGGTTTATCCAACTTTTTAAATAACGCAATAAGTATCTTTAGTTATAATGGATGGGCATGGATTGCGATTGTAGGATTGGCAATATTTGCGATTCTATTTTTACTGTACTATTTTAGTATTGCAAGTAAATGGAAACGCACATTTTTTACCAGCGCGATCACCATAGCTATCCTTTCCTTTATTTCACTGATATTTGCCTTTCACTTGAATAATGTTGCACAAAACAATAAATTTGCAATCGTTTTTGCTGAAGAGGCGACGGTGAGAAATGAGCCTAATTTAAGAGGGAATGAGTTGTTCTTGCTTCATGAAGGTACTAAAGTGCAAGTTCTAAATACTTTCCAGGATTGGATGCAATTAGAATTAGCAAATGGATCTACAGGATGGATGTTAGAATCTGAGGCAAAGACACTTTAATTTTAAGATTTTCTTAACATTTTCAATTAACGATTCCATTAATTTTGCAAACCACGAATAATTACAGGTGAAGATATACAGTTACATTTTTATTTTTATTTTCTCGGCCTTCTTATTGGCCCCTCCTGTCATTTCTTTTTTCGATATAGATAACGCTATATCTGACACTTCTTTTTTTGAAGAGGAAAATTCCAATAGTGGTAAAAGCAAAATAGAATTTGATTTTGATGTCCTTATAAAATCCAGTAGTGTTCTATCTTTGGAAGTAACTGATTCTCGGGATCATTTTTCTCAATATTTCAGTAGTGGAAAATTCTGTGTATACTTAAATCCCACTGTTCCCCCGCCACGCATTTCTTAAATAGAATTCCATATCTTACTTACAAAATTGACAGTTCTAGAGGATAATCCTATAGAATATTCAAACTATTTCATTCTATTTGGAAAGAATATTTCCGAATCATAAAATTCCAATCCCTCAACAGTTACTTTGCTGAGGTTTTTTGGAAAATTAAATAATACAATTAATGAAGAATTTATTTACACATTTTAGAGGTGATCTCTTTGGTGGAATTACCGCCGGAATTGTAGCCTTACCTCTGGCTCTTGCATTTGGAGTACAATCTGGTCTTGGACCGGATGCCGGATTATATGGAGCGATATTCATCGGATTTTTTGCTTCCATGTTTGGTGGAACACCTGTTCAAATTTCGGGTCCAACTGCACCAATGACAGCCGTTTCTATGTTGATTATTGCAGGAATTATAGGTGTTAATGATGGAGATGTAGCTAAAGCTTTGCCATTTATACTAATCGTTTTCCTTTTAGCAGGACTTTTTCAGATCATATTAGGTGTTTTAAAACTAGGTAAATACATCAAATTTATACCCTACCCGGTGGTCTCCGGATTTATGACAGCTATTGGGGTCATTATACTAATCACACAATTTCTGCCATTATTAGGATACTATGTTCAGGAGGACGAAGAATTTATTGCCAACTTCGAACCACAGGCGCAGGAAATTTTAATGGAAAACATCCTCAAAGAAGAGGCTGGAGAAGGGATCTTGGTATTGGAAAACTTTAAAGAAACCGTACTAAGGGCAGAGAATATAACCACTGAAGAAATTCGTAAGGAGGCACAAAATCTCGCGAAAAGTGAAACTTCCGGAGTATTAGGCGCTATAAAATCGTTGCCAAGGGCGATTCAGCAAATAGATTACTTAGAATTTATTCTGGCGTTTTTAACCATCTTTATAATCTATGGTTTTAAGAGAATTACTACGGCTATACCTAGCACTCTGGTGGCGCTTCTGGTTGTGTCATTAGGGGCATATTTTCTGGGATTAGATTATAGACCCATCCAACAGATACCAGGAGGGTTCCCAATGCCACATTTTGAAATCTTTACAAATTTTAAATTCGGGATAATATCACCCTACATATTTACAGCACTTACGCTTGCGCTTTTGGGGGCGATAGATTCCCTGCTTACCTCTGTGGTGGCAGATAATATGACCAAGACCAAACACGATCCAAATAAGGAACTGGTGGGGCAAGGAGTTGGTAACGGAATTGCAGCTTTGTTTGGTGGATTACCAGGAGCTGGTGCAACTATTAGAACCGTTGTAAACATTAAGTCCGGGGGAAAAACCAGATTGTCGGGAATGATCGCTGCTATTGTTTTATTAGTAGTGTTATTGGCCTTAGGGCCAATTGCTTCGCAAATACCTGCAGCGGTATTAGCCGGAATCTTAATTACAGTAGGAATTGGGGTAATGGACTATAAAGGAATTAAGGCAATTCCGCATATGCCAACAACCGAAGTGATTATTATGATCACTGTGCTTTTATTGGCAACATTTTGGAATTTAGTGTATGCCGTGGGAATTGGGTTGATAATAGCTTCCTTGATCTTCATGAAAAAAATGGGTGAGGTTTCAGTCGGGAAATCCAAGGTTGTTAAATTGGATGATTCCGATGAATTAAAAGAAAGTTGGGCAGATGAAATGAATTTCCCAGCACGGTTAAAAGAAGAGGTGTACATTAAAAGATTGGATGGGCCTTTATTCTTTGGGTATACCAATGATTTTCAATTATTGGTAAATGAAATTCCAGATACGGCCTCTCATGTGATAATTAGAATGGGGCGGGTGCCTTATATCGATCAATCCGGATTGTATGCATTGGAAGAAGTATTGATGAAATTGCGAAATAACGGAATTATTCCACTAATTGTAAACCTTCAGAAACAACCAAAATATTTAATGGAAAAAATAGATATAATTCCAGATCTGGTTGCAGAAGAACACCTATTTAGTAATTTTAAAGAAAGCATGAATTTTATTCAGCAAAATGTAAAGGATATTGTATAACAAAAGAAAATAAATATGAGCGATTTATATAAAAACTTAATAGATAACAATAAAAAGTGGGTGGAAAGTAAGTTAAAACTCGACCCAGATTTCTTTAACAAGCTAGCGCAGGGACAAAGTCCACCTATTTTATGGATTGGGTGTGCAGATAGTAGAGTGCCGGCAAATGAGATAATAGGGGCAGAGCCAGGAGAAGTATTTGTGCATAGAAACATCGCGAATATGGTGGTGCACACAGATATGAATATGTTGAGTGTCCTGGATTACGCAGTAAATGTGCTAAAAGTTAAGCACGTAATTGTATGTGGACATTATGGTTGTGGGGGTGTTAAGGCTGCTATGGGCCAACAATCTGTTGGTTTAATAGATAACTGGATACGACACATAAAGGATGTTTACAGGTTGCATAAAAAGGAATTGGATGCTATTTCAGATGAAAAAGAACGTTTCGATTCTTTTGTTGAATTCAATGTAAAAGAACAGGTTTTCGATCTTGCCAAAACATCTATAATTCAGAATGCATGGAGGAATGATCAAGAATTAACTGTTCATGGTTGGGTTTATGGAGTAGGATCTGGTATTATTAAGGATTTGGAAGTGAACTTTAGCAACGATTCCCAATTGGAGAAAGTTTATCAGTTGAATTTCTAGTAAGATAAAAATTAAGTTAAGTCCGCCATTTGGTTCAATTTAGTTGAATTGGATCGGCGGATTTTTTATGCTTCAGATTCCTCTTCCTTTTTTATTAGATCCAATTCGTTTGCTTCTCTTAGAATCGCCGGGAGAAAAAGAGGAGCAATGGTTCTTATGGGTGTAAAAAGAATGGATTCATCCAGGGTGTCTTGCTCTACAACTTTAATGTTCTCGTTGGTAGACCCAAAGAACATAATTACGACACTAACTACAAAAGCCACTTTTATAAAGCCGAAACTGGCGCCAATCAATTTATTCAAAACGCCCAAAGCAGCAAAACTTGCAACTTTGGTTAAAAATTTTCCCGCAAGTGAAATTAGGAACACGACCATGATAAAAGTGATGGCAAAAGATGCAAGATTAACAAACCTCATATTCCACGAAACCCTTTCAACTAAATAATCGCCTAAATAATGCGAAAAATAGACCGCAATGTAGATCCCTAGAACAAAACCAATTAGGGAAGCAAGTTCAGCAAAAAAACCACGAAAAAAACCTCTTACGAGTCCGTATAGTAGAATTACGCCTAATATTATATCTACAATATTCATCTTTTTTGGATAGTGTTACAAGCTCTAAGATACGTATCTTTACCAAATGGCAAGAGACGAACAATTAAAAGAGCGTTGGGGAACTTTACAACAAAAATTATCCAATCAGTTTGCTGATGGAGATCTGTTGGATCTGGACGCAATTATATATTTGATAGGAGTACAGGAATTAGGGCAACCTCATAAAAAATTTAAGAAGGATCATAAGTTAGATTTAATGCATATTGCAATATGCAGGCTATTGGAACCATACGGGTATTATGAATTCGAATATTTTGATGAAGATAGCTGGCCTCACTATAAAATACTAGAAGTATTACCAAGCTTAAAAGCGGGAGAACAATCGGTTTTAATGAAAGACGCGATCGTTAACTATTTTTTAGAAAAAGGATATATAGAATAAGCTAATTAGGATAGTAGGCAAAATGCTCAATTTTAGTAAATTTGCCCCTCTTTAAAGAAATGTATTGATGATTGACAAGATAAAGGAGCATATTTTAAAAGTAGAAGCATTTAGTTCTGGTAATCCTTCAGAAATTGAGGCTTTTAGAATTGAATATTTAGGTAAAAAGGGATTTTTAAATCAGTTTTTTGCTGAATTTAAAAATGTGCCGAATGATCAGAAAAAAGATTTTGGTCAAGCTATTAATACACTTAAGAATGCTGCCAACGAAAAAGTAAATCTTTTAAAGGAAGCTTTTGAAGGCAAGCAAGAAGAAAAAGGAAAATATGGGGATCTAACTCGCCCATCAGACCCAATCCAAATTGGATCTAGACACCCGATTTCTATTGTTAAAAATCAGATCACAGAAATCTTTGCCAACATTGGTTTCAATGTTTCTGAAGGACCGGAAATAGAAGATGATTGGCACAATTTTACTGCACTTAATCTCCCGGAATATCACCCTGCGAGAGATATGCAGGACACCTTTTTTATCCAAACAGATCCGGATATTTTATTGCGTACGCATACATCTTCGGTACAAGTGCGATATATGGAGGAAAACAAACCGCCAATTAGAACAATTTCTCCGGGAAGAGTTTTTAGAAACGAAGCTATTTCAGCAAGATCACATTGTATATTTCATCAAGTAGAAGGATTGTATATAGATAAGGATGTTTCTTTTGCAGATCTTAAACAAACCTTGCTTTATTTTACCAAGCAACTTTTTGGCAAATCTAAAATTAGACTAAGACCTTCTTATTTCCCTTTTACAGAACCTAGTGCAGAAGTTGACATCTATTGGGGTCTGGAAACAGAAACCGATTACCGAATCACTAAAGGTACCGGATGGCTGGAGATTATGGGCTGCGGAATGGTAGATCCAAATGTTTTGAAGAACTGCGGAATAGATCCTACAGAATATTCTGGTTTTGCCTTCGGAATGGGAATAGAAAGAATTGCAATGCTGTTGTATCAAATTGGAGATATCAGAATGTTTTATGAGAATGATGTTCGTTTTCTAGAACAATTTAAATCTGCTTTATAATTGAGAAAAGACATTGAAATCCCGGAAGTAAAGGACGTTTATGTTGCCGCTGTGTATGAGCAGCATCCGGAGTATAAAACAATGGACTGGAATGCCTATATAATTAACGATAAGAATGTTCCTTTGGAAATGATCCTTATTGTTACCAGTGGATCTAATGAAAAGAAAATCACTCCCAACATGAGACATTCTATTAAGGTGCTGCCAGCTAAATATTTCGCTAAAATTGAATTCTTACAGGAAAAACTATTAAATCTAGATAATAAGTTTGCTGTTACTTTTTTTGCAGATGGTAAGATGTATGAACGCACGTTCACGCTCCCAAAAGACACTGCAAAAGAAAGTGCTCTAAAAGAAATTCCAATTATGAATTTAAAGGGAATTTTAGCAGACTAGGTGTTGCTAGCTATTTCTTAGACTTAAAAAGTTTAGGCATATTCATTAGAATTACAGATCCCAGAATAATTAGTATCCCCATCCATTGGTAAATATTTACCACCTCATCTAACAGAAAATAGGCTAGAAGTACTGCTACAGGAAGTTCTACAGAGGAAATTATTGCACCCAATCCTACATTTATCTTAGGCATACCGCTTGTAAAAAGAATTGGAGGCAGAATGGTCCCAAACAAAGCCAATAACAATCCCCATTTTTTAAAGATCTCCAGATTGAATTGCTCTAAAAGAAAAGGTGCAGAAATTATTGCGATAATTATTGTGCCACCTAGCATCATCCATAAGCTTCTTCTAAAGGAGTGTAAGTGGAGCGCCAGGGTATTTGAGGTGTAAATAGTCACGGTGTACGAAACAGCTGCTAATAGCCCCCAGCCTACTCCACGCCAGTCTAATTCTATGGAGTCCATTAAAATATTAGTTGCTAAAACGGTTCCTATAAGAATTACTACAACAGCCATTATTTTATTCAAGCCCGGTTTTTTCTTAGCCATTATCCCTTCAAATAACACACCCATCCAAACACTTTGCATCAATAAAACGATCCCTATGGATACAGGAATATATTTAACGGCTAGATAGTAAAAGATACTGGTAAGACCTAGGGAGGTTCCGGCAGCCATTAATTTTAATATACTTTTTGTCTTTGTGTCCTCTATATAATTCTGCTTTTCTTTTACAAACAAGAAATTAAGAATTATTAGCCCTATAAGCCCTAATAGCATCTGAGAAAATGTGACCTCATAAGCGGTATAACCTTCGGCATAAGCCATTTTCACAAAGGTTGTAAGCATTCCGTAACTGGATGCTCCTAAGGCAACTAATATGCTGCCTTTTAGGATAGAGTTATTCATTAATTAGAATATAATGGTAATTTAAAAAAGTGCTAAGTGTTGGTTAGTCTAGTTTTTCGGCAAGTTTCTGAAATACACTTTTTGGGTTTTGTCCTTGATACAAAATGCTATAGACCGCATCGATTATTGGAGTTTTGGCTCCTTTTTCTTGGTTAATTTTATAGGCACTTTCTGTAGCGTAATAACCCTCGGCAATCATGCTCATTTCCATTTGGGCACTTTTTACGGTATATCCTTTCCCTATCATATTACCAAACATTCTATTTCTACTAAAAACAGAATATCCGGTTACAAGTAGATCCCCTAAATATGCAGAATCGTTAATATTCCTTTTCATCTTATGCACCTTCTTAATGAATTTTTTCATTTCCCGAATAGCATTAGACATTAGTACACTCTGGAAATTATCACCATATCCTAATCCGTGGGCAATCCCGGCGGCAATAGCATAGATGTTCTTTAGCATAGCGGCATACTCGGTTCCATTTACATCATCACTAGTCTTGCAAGTAATATAATCGCTCTGTAAATGATCAGCCATTATTTGTGCCTTTTCTTCATCTAAACAAGCTATTGTAAGATAAGAAAGGCGTTCAAGAGCTACCTCTTCGGCATGACAAGGCCCGGTAATTACCCCTATATTCTCATCTGGAACATTAAATTCCTGATTGAAATGTTCTCCTACAATTAAACTGGTTTCAGGGACAATTCCTTTAATGGCAGAAAAGATCACTTTGCCTTCTAACGACTCTGTAAGAAGGTCTAATTCTCTTTTCACAAACGCCGAAGGAATTGCAAAGATTAAATAATCTGAATTGGCTACAACTTCATTTATATCACTACTTAGATTAAGCTGATTATTATCAAATTCCACCGAACTAAGGTAGTTTGGGTTGTGGTCCTGAGTTCTAATATGTTCTATAGCAGTTTCATTGCGCATATACCAGTTGATCTCATCAAGATTTTCGGTAAGCATCTTAACTATTGCTGTGGCCCAACTTCCGCCGCCAAAAACACCAAATTTAGGAGAGTTCTTCATAGTACATTTTATTCGATTCAAAAATACATAATTTTAACACAAAGTAAATTCTTAGAGTTTTTATTATTGGATTGTTCACAATCTTTCCGTTTTAAATACGTTATAAGTTGGAAGATCAGTGGTAGTTAATATTACTATCTTCAGATTTAGTTTTTTGGTTGGTTATTTAATTAAACAGCGCAGGGTTTATAAAACTCTACGCTGTTTTTTTAAATAGTAACAAAACTTTAATAGTTAAAATTAGAGATGTATAAACTTCAATTTGTACTTTGTAATAAGAATTCTAACGGAGATATATAATGGGACTATTTACGTTTATTAAGAATGCTGGAGCCAAAATTTTTGGAGCTCGTAAGAATACAAAAGATAGAACAGCTGTTGTAACTGCAGAAAACGAGAGAGAAGAGGAGTTGGAAAATGCAAAAGCAGCCCAAAAATTGGAAACAACAATTCACGATCTTAATCTTAAGATTGAAAATCTAAAAATAGTTATAAGTGACGATATGGCTACGATAAGTGGTAAAGCACTAGACCAGTCTACTAGAGAAAAGATTATTTTAATTGTTGGAAATGTGGAAGGGATCGCTCAAGTAGATGATAATATGGTGGTAGAAAACAAAGAGCCTGAAGCTGTGTTCCATACCGTAGAAAGAGGTGATACCTTAAGTAAAATAGCGAAAGAACATTACGGATCTGCAAATAAATATCCAGAGATATTTGAAGCAAATAAGCCAATGCTTACAGATCCAGATAAAATATACCCGGGGCAAGTTTTGCGAATCCCGGCATTAAAGAAGTGATATTTAAGGACTGTTTAAAAAATTTGAGAGATTATATTGAGCGCAGTCGATGTGCAATGTTATTGTTCCACAATGAAAAAAGTAGGATCATTTAACTCAACTGAAAGATCAAAACAATTTTTTAAACAGTTTTTTATTTGTAAAAATTCATCTTATCTACGTATTCCCATACCTTCCCTGGTAACATAGACTTAATATCCTTTCCTTCTTTAATCGCTTTCCTTATAAAAGTTGAAGACAACTCTATAATTGGAGCCGGCACTCTGGTGATTTTCTCATGAGAGTTAAACTCACTTTCCATCACTCCTTTAGAAATTCTTGGATATACATATATGGAATACCTCTCCAGGATCACTTCGTAATTCTTCCATTTATGGAAGTTATTTAAATTATCTTCTCCCATAATTAGAGAAAATTCCAGATTTGGATATTTTTCCTCTAACTGGATCAAAGTATTTACCGTGTAATTTGGCTGTGGAAGGTTGAACTCAATATCGCAAGGTTTTAAATTCGGATAATCCTCACAAGCCCTATAAACCATTTCTAATCGATGATGATTGTCTAGAAGGCTACTTTTCTTTTTAAAAGGATTATGTGGCGTTACAACCATCCAAACCTCATCTAGTTTAGAAAATTCCGCCATATAATTAGCAATTATAAGGTGTCCGGAATGAATAGGATTAAATGTGCCAAAATATAGACCTACCTTTTTTTTCATTCTACCTAGCTATTTGCTTCAACAAAAGTGGAGACTAGATCATACGCCTCATTTAGCGCAATTTCTAAATTGTTATTTTCTATTATAAAATCGAATTGAGGTGCAGTTGCAAGTTCGATAGAAGCTTTTGCAACCCTCATGTTAATCTTATCCTCACTTTCGGTTTTACGCTTTTTTAATCTGATCTTAAGCTCTTCGATACTTGGTGGTTTCACAAAAACTGCAAGTGTTTGTTTCGGGTAGATATGTTTAATATCTAATCCGCCCACAACATCTATGTCGAAGATCACATTTTTACCGGATGCCCAAATGCGTTCAATTTCCGCCTTTAGCGTACCGTAAAAATTATCTCTATAAACTTCTTCCCATTCCAGGAATTCTTCATTTTTTATTTTTTGCTTGAATTCATGTAAATTCAAGAAATAATAATCTTTCCCTTCCACTTCATCACCTCTCGGTTCACGCGATGTTGCCGAAATAGAAAATTCCAGATTTAATTCTGGGTGGGCTAATAAATGCTGAACTATTGTTGTTTTCCCAGATCCTGAAGGTGCGGAAAACACAATTAATTTACCGGTTTTCATTAAAGTACGTTTAAAAGTTGTTCTTTTATTTTTTCCAGTTCATCTTTCATTTGCACAACTAATTGCTGCATTGGCGCATAATTAGATTTACTCCCAATAGTATTGATCTCTCTTCCCATTTCCTGAGAAATGAAACCAAGTTTTCTTCCATTAGAGTCAGAAGAATTGATGGCTTCCAGAAAGTAAGCTAAGTGGTTTTCCAATCTCACCTTTTCTTCTGTGATATCAAATTTTTCTATATAATAAACCAATTCTTGTTCGAATCTATTTTCATCTACTTTTTCCTGAATATCTGCAACTCCTTTTCTTAAACGCTCTCTTACTCCTTCAATTCTATCAGGATCCATCGCTATAATGTCCTGTAGCAATTGTGCAATATTGGAAACTCTAAATAGTAGATCTTTTTCCAAGGCATTACCTTCATCAGTTCTAAAAGAATTGATCTCAATTAATGCAATTTTCAGAGTTTTCTCGATCTCGATAAATTCTGATTCGTCAATTTCTTCCCGCTCCGTTTTCATCGTATCGGGCATTCTAATTGCCATTTTAAGCAATTCTGCATCATCTACATTAGATATCTTGCGCAGTTGCTCCATATAATTTTTAACCACAGCAGGGTTTACAGATGCTGTAGTCTCTTCCCCTGTAACTTCTACATAAAGTGAGAAATCTACTTTCCCTCGAACTAGAGATTTTGCGATAAGATTTCTTAGCATCAATTCTTTTTCCCTGTATTGACCGGGAATTCTGGCGTTTAGATCCAGACTTTTGCTGTTAAGAGATTTTATTTCTATAGTTATTTTTTTGGATGGAAGCTGTAAAACGCTTTTACCAAAACCGGTCATTGATTGAATCATGCTTGATTTTTAAAAGGTTGGGCAAAGATAACCAAATCTTAGGCAGGACAAAGAAACTTAAGAAAAGTCTGGCTTATAAAAAGGATGTTATAAATTCTAAGGCCCGCTCCTCGGTGTATGTAGTATTTTTTTTCTGAAGAAATCCAACATGACCACCATATTCAGGTGTTTCCAGAAAGAAGTCAGAATTATTTTTGGCCATAGATACGGGTGATGAATTTTCAGAAAGAAATCCATCGTTTTTGGCGTTAATTAAAAGCGTCGGGATTTTAATATTCGGTATAAAATTTAAAGCGCTACTTTTTTCGTAATACTCTAAGGCGTTGGCATAACCATGAGCCTGACTTGTATATAACTCATCTATAGCGTACAAATTAGTGCAATTAGCTATTTGTTCTTTGCTTATCTCTTCGGGGAAATTTTTCTCTTTTAAATGCAATTGCTTTTTAAGTTGCATTACAAATCGTTTGGAATACAGCCAGTTCCTGGTTTCATCTAATTTTTTAAGCGATGCATAGAGATCACAGGGAGCAGAGATTGCGACTGCAGCCTTTAATTCTATAGGCAAATTGTTTCCTTCTCCAAGATATTTCAACAATAAATTTGCACCTAAACTAAACCCATTAATTGCTAAGGATTCATGTTTTTTAGTGGAAAGGATATGCATAACTACATAATCGAGATCTTCACTTGCTCCAGCATTGTAGGATTTGTAAAGCTTGTTTATTTCTCCACTGCAACCCCTAAAATTTATTGCTGCGACATCCCAGGCATGCTTATTAAAATGATGTGCAAGGCCTAATATATAAGGACGCTGTGCATTCCCATCTAACCCATGTAGTACCACAAGAACATTTTTTGAAGCGCAAGAATTGGCATAACTCCAATCTATATCTATAAAGTCTCCATCCTCGAGTTGTAATCGTTCTCTGGTTTGAGATACAGCTGGTACACTTCTCATTTTGGCAGCATATATGGTGGAAATATGATAATTTCTAAAAATATATGGCGGATTATAAGTGCTTTCTACTATTGGCATAGGTTGCAAAGCTCGTGAATTAAATTGGCATATCCTTAGGGTTCACAATTATGCGTGCATAATAAAAATCAGTAATTTTGCCTAAAATTATAGAATATGTACACAAAGGAATTTGATATAAGATGGAGTGATATAGATGCTAATAGGCATTTAGCAAATTCGGCATACATCAATTTTATGAGTCATACCAGAATGGGTTATTTCATGGAAAATGGATTTAACCAGAATGAATTGGCGAAAAATAATTTGGGTCCCGTGGTTTTTTATGAGCACGTTTATTATTTTCGAGAGGCATTTATGGGGAAACCTGTAACAGTTAGCCTTGAGTTAAAAGGCCTTTCTGAAGACGGAATGTATTTTGAATTTCTGCATAATTTCTACGATCACAAAGGAAGAAATTTTGCGAGTTGTGAGGCCATGGGTGGATGGATAGATTTAAAAGAGCGTAAGCTAATAGGTTTACCAGAACATATGAGAAAGGACATCGATAAAATTCCTCATACAGAAGATTTTAGGATCTTAACAAAAGAAGACACTCGCAAATTTGGAAAAAAACCTAAGAATTTGGAGTCGAAACCAGCTTAGGTTTCGGCTTTCGGGTAACCATATAAACTCCTGTAAAAACTAAAATTGCTGCGGTAATTTTTACGATATCTAAAGAATCGGCCCCCATAGCCACGGCAAATGTGATTGCTATCAGCGGTTGTAAATAAATAAATGCACTTATAGTAGCGGCGCTCAATTCTTTTAGCGCATAGATGTTTAATAGGTAGGTTAAAAAGGTGGTGCCCACGATAACATATCCCATTTTCCAGATGGCGTGTGCAGGTAACTCCAACCATTCAACCCTTGCGAATTCTGAAATTGTGATTGGAAAATTTATAATAACTGCGAATAAAAACAACCATTTCATTAGGGTAAAGGCATGATACTTTGCGGTTAATGGTTTCACAAGAATCAAGTAGACCCCATAAGAAAAGGCATTAACTATAAAAAGCATATTTCCTACCGGGATATTAGGGGCATTTACGGTTTCGGGATTGCTGAAGAGTACCAAAGCCAAGGCTCCGGCAAGACCAATTACAATTCCAACAGATTTTAAAAGTGTTATTTTCTCCTTAATAAGAACCGCAGCTAGTAATAGCACCAAAATTGGGGAAACCGTAATTATTACAGAACTGTTTATTGGGGTGGAGAGACTAAGGCCTTTAAAAAACATCAACATGTTAATTACCATTCCAAATATGGCACAGCCTACAATACGAGTCCAATCACTTGTAGCAATTTTTTCTTTGGGTCCCCAAAAGCTGATTATCCAAAATAAAATGGCTGCTCCTGTAACTCTTAAAAATATAAATCCAAAAGGCTCTATATAAACAGGCATTAATCCTTTGGCTATAGTATGATTTATGCCATAAATCGCACTCGCTCCTGTTGCCGCAAGAATAGCAAGGGTACGACTAGTCATTTATCGAGTTTTTTGCATCCTCAATAGTGCTTTTGGAATTCCCAATAAAGATCTTATCATTATTAATAATCACAGGACGCTTTAAAAAAGTATAGTGTTCTAGAATTAGATTTTTGTAGTGATCCTCATCCAGTTTTTCATTTTTTAGACCCCGCTCTTTGTATAACTGCGCTCTTTTGCTGAAAAGTGATTCATAACTCCCAGATAATTCAAACATTTCATCTAGTTGCTCTTCTGTAATTGGATCGGTTTTAATATCCTGAAGTATATATGCTGAAGAAGGCTTCAGTTCATTTAATATTCTTTTACAAGTAGAACAGGAGGAGAGGTGATAGATCTTTTTCATAACAACTTTTCAATATCTAAAAAACGGATCTCTGGATAGGTGTATTGAGTATCCTTCGAGAGTTCAAAATTAAAGAATTTTAATATACTTTTTAGCTTCTTCCATTTTGAATTCCATTTGAATATTTCCATCAGAATAGGATGCGATCTCGTAAGCATTGTATCTTAAAATAACTTTATTAGAAAGAAACCCGATATTTTGAGGCAGCTGAAATTTATCATCTTCAAAAAAGAATCCTGTGCTATTGATAGATTCATTCTCTGGGATCTCATTTTTCTCACGAAACCTTGTCTCAGCGTATTTCTTAAATTCCTCGTTGAAGAGATCATTATTAGAAAGAAATCTTCCCGTTTCAGGATCAAAATTTAAATAGCTAACACTTGTATATCCATGTGCACCTCCGGTAAATAATGCTAAATTAAACCTAATTGAAATAACCTTTTCAGATTTATAAGTTATTTCCCCGTCAACAAAGGCTTCCCAAGGAATATTGTATTCCGGGAATTCTTTGGCGGAATCTTCATAGTCATCGATAAAAGTTTGGGCTAAATTTTCTAAGGATGGAAAATCTTTATCATCTTGATAATCTATTAACTTAATTATATGATTTTTTATATGGCTGTTAAGCAAGTTACTACGTGTGTCTTTCCCCATTGCCCAAGGGATTTTAATCCCAATAAATGTGCAGTTTTCCTCCTCTGGGTTACAGTTTAATTCAGAAACTTGTTCAATATTTAATTCATCAAAACTTAATTCGGGAACATCTTTATTACAGCCAATTAACAATAAGTTGAGTATCAAGGCTAAAAACAGTTTTTTCACAATTGGATTTCTATGTTAAATTAGGGATAAAGGTACATGCTATTTTGTACTTCCCCAATACGAGTAGTACATTTACGACAAATATTTATTTGTGAAATTCAACACTAAAACTATACATGGAGGACAACATAATATAGATCCGGCTTACGGTTCTGTTATGCCTCCAATCTATCAAACCACTACGTATTCTCAAACTACCCCAGGGGGACATAAAGGTTTTGAATACTCCCGCAGTGGTAATCCAACAAGAACTGCCTTAGAGAATGCACTAGCTAGTATTGAAAATGGAGAATATGGTCTTGCTTTTGGTTCTGGATTAGCAGCAATAGATGCGGTTCTGAAATTATTTAAGCCTGGTGACGAGATCATATCTACAAACGATCTTTATGGAGGCTCATATAGACTATTCACAAAGATCTTTGAAGGACTTGGTCTAAAATTTCGTTTTATTGGAATGCAGGATGCTAGTAGGATCGAGGAGCATATAAACAAGAATACGAAGTTGATCTGGGTAGAAACACCTACCAATCCTATGATGAATATTATTGATATCGAGGCGTGTTCTAAGTTGGCTAAAAAACATAAAGTATTACTGGCTGTAGATAATACATTCGCAACACCATATTTACAACAGCCGTTGGATCTTGGAGCAGATATAATTATGCATAGCGCTACTAAATATTTAGGAGGGCATAGTGATGTTGTAATGGGGTCTCTTGTTGTTAAAGACAAGGAGCTTGCGGATAGATTGTATTTTATTCAAAAGGCAAGTGGAGCCATATGTGGACCGCAAGATGCCTTTTTGGTATTAAGAGGTATTAAAACCCTTCACATTAGAATGCAAAGGCATTGTGAGAATGGAGAAAAAGTGGCTAAGTTTTTAAGGTCACACCCTAAAGTAGATAAAGTATATTGGCCGGGGTTCGAGGATCATCCAAATCATGCTATCGCAAAAGTACAAATGAAAGATTTTGGCGGAATGATCTCCTTCACAACTGCAGAAAACACTTTGGAGAGCGCTGTAAAATTTGTAGAAAACCTTAAAGTATTCACTTTAGCCGAATCATTGGGTGGAGTTGAGTCTTTGGCTGGACACCCTGCTAGTATGACGCATGCTTCCATTCCAAAAGAGGAAAGAGAAAAAATTGGAGTAGTAGATTCTTTAATTCGATTAAGTGTAGGGATTGAAGATGATGAAGATCTTATTGAAGATTTAAAACAAGCTTTGGGATAAAGGCTTGTTTATAACATGAAGAAAAGGTTTCAACTCTGTTGAAGCCTTTTTTGTCTTAATAATCTAAATAGTAGATAAAGCCTACGTTAAACCAAAAAACCACATCATTAAATTTGTTTTGAGGGGCATCTATATTTAAACCATCTATCCAATCTACGTCGTAGTACTGAAATCTTCCTTCCACCGCCAAATCGCTAACGGGGCTTAGCTTATATCTTGCTCCGGCAATTCCAACAATGGCCCAGGTGGAACCACCATCCAAATCTATTCCTCCCTCAAAGGTTGGGAAAACATTAGCCGGATCGCTTAAAGGACCGAAATCTGAATATGCATCAGGATTGTAATTCACAAAGTGTACTCCTAAACTTATAAAAGGCATAAAAAGATAGGAAAAAGACCCGTATTCACGAATGCTAAGAGGGTAATATTCTAAATGTGTTCCAATTTCGAAGGTTTGGGTTTTACCGTGCATTCCCCTTAAGAGTTTACCGCCAGCCGAGTTCTTTTCAGCAACAGGCCCACTATGCTCAAGATCTGTCTTGAAATAATCTAATTCGGTCCTTATTTTAAAATGATCGTTAAAATATCTATCTACCGTATAGCAATTACATTCTGCTTTATAGGCAAAATTCATATAATGTACTAGTCCAACTCCAAGCCCGGAATTCCTCACATTATTTTGCAGGTTGTATCGCTCCCCATAATCTGTTAAAAAAGAGGAAGGCCCTACTAACACTCCAATTTCATGTGAAATCCCGAGTTGGGCAAATCCACTTTCTTTACAGAAAAGAATGAGGAAAAAGAATAAGATAATAAGTCGGGACCTTACCATATACAACAAGTTGATGTATAAACAAATATATAAAAATGCGACTAACGAAGATATAACTATATCTACTACTTATATGTTCAGCACGAATAAAGAGTTAATATTATACGAAAACGTAAAATTTGGAGGTAAATCTTCATATAAAATTTATATTTGCAACCAATTACGAAAACGTTATAATTAACAATTTAGCACTATACTATGGAGCAAAGTGTAAAAGATTTTTTGGATGTAGTTTCTAAGAGAAATCAGAACGAACCAGAATTTATGCAAGCTGTACATGAGGTTGCCGAAACGGTAATACCCTTTATAGAAAAAAACAAGAAGTATCAGAATGCCATGCTTTTAGAGCGAATGGTAGAACCGGAACGTGTTATGATGTTCAGGGTATCATGGTTAGATGATAAAGGTAAAACCCAAATAAACAGAGGATTTAGAATTCAAATGAATTCAGCAATTGGACCTTATAAAGGTGGTTTGCGTTTTCATCCAACTGTAAATTTAAGCGTTCTTAAATTCTTGGCTTTCGAGCAGGTTTTTAAAAATAGCTTAACCACATTGCCGATGGGCGGTGGTAAAGGTGGATCGGATTTTGACCCAAAAGGGAAATCTGATAATGAAGTAATGAAATTTTGTCAAAGTTTCATGACCGAATTACAACGTCATATTGGAGCAGATACAGATGTGCCTGCTGGAGATATTGGAGTTGGTGGTCGTGAGATTGGATTCTTATTTGGACAATACAAACGTATTAGAAATGAGTTTACCGGAATACTTACCGGAAAAGGAAGATCTTACGGAGGTTCATTAATTCGTCCGGAAGCAACAGGTTACGGGAATGTTTATTTCGCGCAAAACATGTTGGCTTTAAAAGGAGATAAGCTAGAAGGAAAAACAGTTGTAGTATCTGGTTCTGGGAATGTTGCGCAGTACGCTGTAGAAAAAGCAACTCAACTTGGAGCTAAAGTGATTACTATGTCAGATTCTGGTGGATATATCCTAGATGAAGCCGGTATAGATGCTGAAAAATTAGCATTTGTAATGGAGCTTAAGAATGAAAGACGTGGTAGAATCTCTGAATATGCCGATAAGTTTAAAGGCGCTAAATATTTTGAAGGTAAAACCCCTTGGGGAACTAAATGTGATATCGCTTTACCTTGTGCTACTCAAAATGAGTTACACGAAGATGACGCTAAGCAATTAGTGAAAAATGGTTGTAAACTGGTTGGAGAAGGTGCTAACATGCCAACTACTCCAGAAGCTATTGAAGTTTTCCAAAAGGCTAAGGTCTTATTTTCTCCAGGAAAAGCATCTAATGCAGGTGGTGTAGCAACATCTGGTCTTGAAATGTCTCAAAACTCAATGAGATATAACTGGACGGCAGAGGAGGTAGATCAAAAACTTCACGGAATTATGAAAGATATTCATGATGCATGTGTAGAATATGGTAGTGATGGTAAAGGAAATGTAGATTACGTAAAAGGAGCAAATATTGCAGGTTTCGTGAAAGTAGCAGATGCTATGCTTGCGCAAGGAGTAGTATAGTTTCTTATATAATTGAAAAGACAGAGGCTGTCTGAAAAAGTAAAAAACGTCATCCTGAATTTATTTCAGGATCTAACTTAATTGATATTTAATGTCAATAAGAAGCTGAATCAAGTTCAGCTTGACGAAATAAAGACTTTTCGGACAGCCTCTTTTTATTTATCTTTCCGCAAAATTTCAGTCATGGTAGTCCATACCAACGCAATTGTAATAAGTGCACTAAAATACGCTGAAGCCGATTTGATCGTGAAATGTTACACGCAAAAATCTGGGCTTAAAACCTATATGTTGCGTGGGATCTTAAAGTCTAGAAAGGGAAAATTCAAAGCCTCTCTTTTTCAGCCTTTAACTCAATTGGAATTAGTTGCGAAACATAAAGACAAAGGAACTTTAGAATATCTGCAGGATGCAAAAATGCTAACACATTATCAAACTTTGCACACAGATGTTGTAAAGAGTGCAATGGTGATGTTCATTTCTGAAATGCTGAAGAATACGATCCATGAAGAAGAAGAAAATGAAGAGTTATATCATTATTTGGAAAACACTTTTAATTGGTTAGATTCGCATTCGGACATTGCAAATTTCCATTTATTATTTTTATTGAAATTAACCCGGTATCTTGGATTTTATCCTGAAGACTCCGAAAGGGATCTTATGTATTTTAACTTGTTAGATGGGGTGTTTCAGCATTCAAGTACAAATACATATTGTGTGGATGGCGAATTACTTCAAAATTTAAAACTTTTATTAGGCACAAATTTTGAGACCCTACATAATATTAAACTTACAAAAACAAACAGATCAGAATTGCTGGATTTAATCCTCAATTATTATCAATTACATATAGAATCGTTTAAAAAGCCAAAGTCCCTTAAAGTTCTACACGAAATATTTAATTAAATGCGATTTTTTTTCACTGCCCTTTTTAGTTTTTCCCTATCCATTTTAAGTCTTCAGGCTCAAGAAATTATTGTTTTAGATCAAGATTCCGGGGAGCCATTGGTTAATGTGGCGATTTTCAATTTAAACAAATCGAAGAATAGTATCACCAATTTAAATGGGAAAGCAGACATTTCGAAATTCAAGTTCGATGAGGTGCTAATCTTTAAAGATGTCTCCCATTTGGAGAAGCGAATATTGAAATCGGACATCGCTGTTAATCGCAAAGTGTTTCTAAGAGAAGATGAAAATATGTTGCAGGAAGTCGTACTTTCGGTGGCAAAATTCAAACAGGATAAAAAAGATATTCCACAGCGAATAGTAAGTATTTCATCAGAAGAAATAGCATTTTCCAATTCTCAAACTTCTGCAGATCTTATGGAGAGTTCAGGAAATGTATATGTTCAAAAAAGTCAACTTGGGGGAGGAAGCCCAATGATTAGAGGATTTTCAACCAATAGGCTATTAATTGCAGTAGATGGAGTACGTATGAATACGGCTATTTTTAGGAGTGGGAATATTCAGAATATCATTTCTATAGATCCACTTGCTGTAGAAAGGGCAGAGATTATTTTAGGTCCGGGATCTGTGGTGTATGGAAGTGACGCCATAGGTGGAGTAATGAATTTTTATACTCTTAAGCCCTCTTTTTCATTAGAAGGAAAAACAAAGGTTGCCGTAAATGCCTATACCAGATATGCTACCGCAAATGAAGAGAAAACAGTTCATGCCGATTTTAATATAGGACTTGAAAAATGGGCTTTTTTAAGTAGTGTAACCTATTCCGACTTTGGAGATCTTACTATGGGAAGTCATGGCCCTGAGGAGTTTTTAAGGCCTGAATATGCAAGTAGAATAAACGGGGAAGATAGAATTGTTGCTAATCCGAATCCAAAAACTCAGGTTCCTACTGGTTACGATCAGATAAATTTGCTTCAAAAAGTGGCTTTCATGCCTAATGAGACCTGGGATTTTAATCTAGGTTTAATATATTCTAAAACATCAGATTATTCTAGATATGATAGATTGGTTCAGAAGAGGAATGGAAATTTACGTTATGCCGAATGGTATTATGGGCCTCAATCTTGGTTCTTGGGGAACTTCAGCATTAACAAAATAGGAAACGGAAAAGTTTACGACAAAGTGCAATTTACCGGGGCATATCAAAATTTTGAAGAAGGCCGGTTCGATAGAAAATTCGGAAATGAAACGCTTTATGTGAACACCGAAAACGTGGATGCATATTCCGCCAACTTAGATTTTGAAAAAGACTTCGACGAGAATAAACTTTTTTATGGGTTGGAGTACGTGTTGGATGTGGTGGGCTCCACAGGTGAAACCAGAAATATTTTAACGAATGAAAAAGGCCGAAACACTCCCAGATATCCAGATGGAGCTACTTGGCAATCCTTAGCAGCCTATTCCAGTTATAATTGGAAACTAAATGAAACTTTAAATTTGCAGTCTGGATTACGATACAATCATATCATTATCAAGGCCGACTTCTCACCTGCAGTGTATAACTTCCCTTTTAATAATGCCAATATTAATACCGGAGCTCTTACCGGAAGTACCGGATTAAGCTGGCAACAAAATGAGAATACAGCGTGGAAATTCAATTTGTCAACCGCCTTTAGAGCGCCTAATATAGATGATATTGGAAAAATTTTCGATTCAGAACCTGGAGCAGTTGTCACTCCAAACCCGGAATTGAAACCTGAATATGCCTATAACGCAGAAATAGGCTTAAAGTGGAAAGTGATTAAAAATATCACCTTAGATCTGGCTTCTTTTTATACCTATTTGGATGATGCTTTGGTGAGGAGAGATTATTCTTTAAATGGGAGAACAACCATAGAATATCAGGGGGAACCTAGTAGGGTACAAGCTATACAAAATGCTGCAAGCGCTTATGTCTATGGGTTCGAAGGCGGAATAAATGTGAAGCTGGATGAAAATTTAAAATTGGTTTCTCAAATCACGATAACAAAAGGAGAAGAGGAGCAAGAGGACGGAAGTAAAGCTCCACTTAGGCATGCTGCGCCACTTTACGGTAACACACATCTGGTCTGGGCTAAGAACAAATTAAAACTCGATCTTTTTTCTGAATATAATGGAAAATTAAATTTTGTAGATTTGGCTCCTTCAGAACAGGATAAAGCTTACTTATACGCAATAGACGATAACGGGAATCCTTATTTTGCTAATTGGTATACCCTGAATTTTACAAGTCAGTACCAAATCTCACCTAATTGGAGCGCAACTGTTGCTTTAGAAAACATTACAGATCAACGATACAGAACCTATTCTTCAGGGATTTCGGCTGCGGGGAGAAATTTAATTTTAGCCGTAAAATATAGTTTGTAGATAGACTGATTCACCTAATTAGAAAACATCAGATCATTCCAGTACACACCTTTATCGCAGAGTAGCTTTTAAGTAATTCCTCAGGGTTGATAGGTTATCTTTTTAACCAATAAGACTCCTCTCTTTATTCAAAAATCATTATTTTCGCATTTCAAAAGAAATTACGATAAAATGAGCGCAAAGTTCCCTGAGTATAAAGGACTTGACTTACCAAAAGTTGCTGAAGAAATTCTTAACT
>JAGXIJ010000154.1 GCA_024635675.1 Gillisia sp. | reverse complement strand
TGGCTCCGGCACCATTTTATTGTTCTTTTCAAGACATGTACAATTTCGGTCAAATCCTCAAAAAGGGAATTCTTAAAATTTAGTAGGCAAAACTTATTTAAATTTTATTCCAGTAAAAAATAATTGGAAACTACTATCGGCAGTTTTGCGCATTTTGGAGATTGGAATGCCTTTAAAGGTTTCATAATCTTCCCAAGTGGTAGTTAATTCTCTTCCGGTTGAAGAAACATAGGTCCACTCCTTAATCATCATATCGTCACCAAAAAACAGATGATAGGAATCGTCTGGGGAATAACCACCTTTCCCTTTATAATTTATGGTTAGCATTTGCATTTCGTTATTGCTAATTGGTGCTAGTTCTTTTTCATTATAAGAAGATTCAAAATCGCTCCACATTAATTGGTGAGGAAATAAAAACCAATAAGAATCATTAATAAATTTTTGATCTGCTGCTAAAGTTTTTTCAGTTAAACTATCTCCTTGGGTATAACTTATTGTTACTCCCTTTTCTGTAAGTTCCACCTTTTTAGATTTTGGAAACCATTTCCAGGCTCTTTCAGATCGTAATGTGTCGTTAACCTTTACATTGAAAGTAAAATTTAGTTCCTCTAATTCTTTGAATTTTTCTGCACCATTTGCGTTGGCAATTTTCGTAGAAATTGGAAGCTCCTCTGCTTTTGTTTCTAATGCCTGAACTTCTGAATTTTCATTTTTTTGGGAATCATCTTTACATCCAACAAGGAATGTAAGAATCATACATAAGGTGATCACTTTTTTCATAAATCGAAATTTTAATTAAAAATAGACATTCTAAGCTGAACTAAAAATTGGTCATAAAAAAAGCCCTTTGATAATCAAAGAGCTTTTTTATAATGTATTTTTTAATTACAGTCTTCTACCAGTAAGAAGTTTGTATAAAATTAGTATTACAGCAATTACAATTAAAATGTGGATGATACTACCTAAATCTGGGAAGGCAAAATATCCGATTAGCCATCCGATGATCAATAGTACTACGATAAGCCAGATTAAATCTCTCATGTTGTTAGTTGTTTTAGTGCAACAAAATGTTGCTTGTTAATGGTTATTAATTAGTAATTGTAGGATGTAATTCAAATTTAAATTTCTTTAATTTTCCATACTCCATATATATATCAACCTGATTGGTTTTCATTACGAATTTATATAAAGCACTAACTAATCTAATCTATTTTAACGAGTGTTTAACTAATTTCTTAAAATATTTCAGAATGTGTAGTTAAAAAATTTCTATAAAATTTTGGTTCAGTTTTATAAATAGACGTGCTGTAGTAAATTAATTTACAGTTTTATAAATAGAATTTTATACTATAAAATAACTGGAATACTTAAAAATAAAAGCTTAAAATTTTAACTTTCGTTTTCTGCTTTATTGATCCTCATCTCAAGCTCTTCAATAACTTCATTTACAGAATCTACATTATCCGATGACTTTTGGTGAGCAACTTCCATAGCTTTTTCCAGTTTCTTATCTGGATGTTGAAAAAGGTCTGTAATCACATGATTTATTTTATCGATAACACTTTCCTGGCTATGTTTAATATCTTCCAGCCTGTTTAGAACACTTTTTAAATGGTCAATTTTTTCTTGTTTCATTTTGAAGTTTTTAGATTGATATTTGAAGTTATATATTTTATTCTCCTACAGGCTCTTTTTTTAATACCGGATAATCTGTATATCCTTTTGCCCCCTGAGTATAAAAGGTGTCCTCATTCCATTTGTTTAATTCAGCATTTTTTTCGAATCTTTTTGCAAGATCTGGGTTAGAAACATAAAGTTTTCCATAAGCAACCAAATCTGCATGACCATCCTTAATAATTTTATTTCCTTTCTCATGATCAAATCCTCCATTGATCATTAACGTGCCTTTATATATTGGCCGGAAATGTTTTGCAATATCGGTCACCAAGAATTCTACCTTGCTAACATCTGTAAAAGGTTCCGATAAATGAAGATATGCTAAATTATAGGCGTTCAGTTTTTCTACAATATAATCGAAAGTAGGAATTGTTTCTTCTGTAGCAGTAATTCCAAAGGCTTCATGCAGGGACGGGTTTAGTCTTACTCCAATCCTTGTTTCATCCCATACTTCATTAATTGCATCTATAACATCAAAAAAGAATCTTGCCCGGTTTGGAATACTTCCACCATATTCATCTGTACGGGTATTTGCATTTTTATTAAAAAATTGATGAATTAAATATCCGTTTGAAGAATGTATTTCTACCCCATCAAAACCTGCTTCTTTAGCATTTTGGGCAGCTTTTTTAAATTCTTGAATAGTTTCCTTGATCTCAACAATTGTCATGGCTTTCGGCTCAACTGTATCTTCAAATCCATCTGGAGTAAAGGATTGTGCATTTGGGTTTACAGCACTTGGCGCTAATGGTTTGTCGCCATCATGAAATTTTGGGTGAGACATTCTTCCGCAGTGCCATAATTGAATAAAGATTTTACCTCCTTCTTCATGTACTGCAGAGGTTACATTTTTCCAGCCTTCGGTTTGAGCAGCGGTATAAATTCCTGGGGTATTTATATAGCCAACAGCTCGTTCAGAAATTTGAGATCCTTCAGTAATAATCAACCCCGCTCCACTGCGCTGTTTGTAATATTCGGCATGCAAACTTGTTGGGGCATTCTCCTTATTTTCTGCCCTATTTCGGGTCATTGGTGCCATGACTACTCGATTTTCTAAGGTGAGCTCTTCTAGTTTATATGATTCTAATAAGGGTTGATTTTCTTTCATGTTGCTATATTTAGAACTTTAAAGTTACTGGATGCCTGCTCTTATAGTTGTTAAACAAATTGTAAATGAGAGTTGTTTTAACGCTATTTTAATGACTTTAAGCCTTATAACAACAATTAATTGGCGTTTATAAATCATTCTTTAACCAAAAGTTTCATTAAATGAAACAGGGATTAAAAAATTCATTTGAGAATAAATCTGTATTTTTGAGGCATCAATTTTTTGATTTCAACCAAGGTAACTTTATGTTAAATAGATGTTATCTACCTATAAAAATTAATGCAAACAGTTAAGAATATCGCCATTATTGGCTCTGGATTAGTAGGTTCCTTACTCGCTATTTATCTAAGAAAAAGAGGGCATAAAGTCACGGTTTTCGACCGAAGACAAGATGTTAGGAAAGTAGAGTTTTCTGGGAGGTCTATTAATTTAGCCATGTCTAATAGAGGATGGAGCGCATTAGGAAAAGTTGGAGTAGAGGAGGAGATAAGGAAAATAGCAATGCCACTAGATAAAAGAGCTTTGCATGTAAATGAAAAGCCCATATATTTTCAGAAATACGGAAAAGAAGGAGAGGCCATATATTCGATCTCGCGAGGGGTGCTAAATAGAAAGATGATCGATCTTGCTGAAGAGGCTGGTACAGTTTTTAGATTTGAAGAAAAAGTTTGGGATGTAAATCTGACAGAGGCTAAAATTTATACGGGTGAATCTGAAAAAGCAGAATGGCAAGAGTATCAATTTGATATAGTATTTGGGGCAGATGGTGCTTTTTCGAGAGTACGGCATAAAATGCAACGAAGAAGTAGATTCAATTATTCCCAATTCTTTATAGATGTTGGATATAAGGAGTTAACCATTCCTGCTAACGCAGATGGTTCTCATAAATTAGATAACGCTTCTTTCCATATTTGGCCTCGAGGCGAATTTATGTTAATTGCTATGCCTAATCTTGATGGCAGTTTTACTTGTACTTTATTTTTACCTTTCGAGGGAGAAACCTCTTTCGAAAACATAAAAACAGAAGCCGATTCTGAGCGATTTTTTAGTAGATATTTCCCCGATATCAAGTCGGATATTTCCAACCTCACCCGGGATTTCTTTAAAAACCCAACCAGTGCGATGGTAACTATGAAATGTTATCCTTGGACTTATTGGGATAAGGTGGCGCTTGTGGGTGATTCCGCGCATGCTATAGTTCCTTTTTACGGACAGGGTATGAATGCAGGTTTCGAAGATATTGAAGTCTTAGATGAGCTTATAGAGAAGCATGAAGATAATTGGGAATTAATTTTTAAGGAATATCAAGAAAGCAGAAAACCCAATGCCGATGCTATAGCTGAATTGAGCTATCGAAATTTTGTGGAGATGAGTAGTAAAACAGCTAATCCAGAATTTATCCTGAGGAAGAAAATTGAAAAACATTTTGCTGAAAAATATCCAAAAAAATGGATCCCTTTATATTCCAGAGTTACTTTTTCAGACAAACCCTATGCAGATGCATTAGCCATTGGTGATGAACAACGGGCTATTATGGATGAGGTAATGAACATTGAAGGAATAGAAGATAAATGGGAGAGCGAAGAGGTGGAAAATTTTATCCTGAAACTGCTGCTTTCTTATTCCAATAAAAACAAATAGTCCAGTAGTGGAACTATTCAAAACGAGGTAAAACAAAAGAGAGGCTAATTAGTCTCTCTTTTGTTTTTTTTTAAATAACGATCTAATGCGCGTTAGGCTTTAATAATTCAGGAAATTTTTTCTTGAATTTATTATATCTCGGTATAGATACGTTTTGAATATATGGGTTCTCAGGATGTAACCGCTCGTAATTCTGGTGATAATCTTCGCCAATCCAGAATTTTTGAAAAGGTACAATTTCAGCCGCTAGTGGTTTGTCGTAGCCTTTTGCAACTTCTTTAGAAACTTTCTCTATGATATCTTTTTGTTCCTTATTCTGGTAAAAGAGTATAGAACGATATTGTGACCCATTGTCTGGACCCTGACCATTCGCTTGGGTTGGGTTTTGAGAACCATAATAAACTTTTATTAAAGTTTCGAAACTAACCACCTCCGGATCATAAATCACTTCAACAGCCTCGGCATGTCCGGTTTTTCCTGTATTGCTGGCTTCGTAAGTAGGGTTTTCTGTATGACCCCCCGCGTACCCGGAAATTACTTCTTTAACTCCATTAACACTTTCATATATTGCCTCAACACACCAAAAGCAACCGCTGGCAAAATAAGCCTTTGCCATATTGTCTTGGATAGGGACTTCAACGGGTTCTGTATTTGATGACTCGAGATTCGTTGTTGTTTTTGTGTTTCCATTTCCACAGGAAAGGAAGAGGAGTGAAAAAGTTAGGGTTATTAAAGACTTCATGTTATTTTTTTTTATAGTTTCCTTCTAAAGATTTTTTGCCAAGAATAGCATAATCAATTGCTAAGTCTCCATTTATAGAGAAACCTAACCAGTCTAAATCTATTTCTCCATTTCCTTTAGAAGTGATTGTTGCTATAGGGGTGTTTTTATCGAATTTACTCCAAGGAATATCTTTTCCTTCAATATTCTTTGTAGATGGTGCTACATAGAAAATATTGGTTACTTGGTTATTGGATTTTGCCATTCTAGTATTAATAAAAATTTTAGATGGAGTTAAGCACAATTCAGGGCTTCCGGAATAATTAATATTTAGACAATAGCAAGCGCAAGAATTATCTATTTCTTGTCCTGTTTTTATGTACAGACCACTCAAATTTGGATTCTGGATTTCTTGATCTATTGCTTCCGAATTTTCTTCGGATCTAGTTTCTTCGGGTGTTGAGGTATCTTTACGGTTTACATTTGGTTCTGTAGTTCGCGTAATTTTTTCTTCAGAGCTCATGTTTGTATTAGAAGAAGGGTCTTCAGAATTGGTGCTCTTAGAATCGGTTGAATCTTTACAGGATCCTAGCATTAAAATTAATGCTAACATCATAACAGCGGGTGCTTTCATAGAATTTCATTTGGGAATTTTCAATAAAGTTATCTATTTAATAAAGAGATAATGTGAAATTGATGTTAATCAATTTCTTCCAAAAAAAATAGGGTTTAAAATAATCGCATTACTTGCAATTATTTTAAACCCTATTATTGTAAGGAAATGTTGTCTTAAATCTTAGAAAACAACTTTGCCATTTTTTCTTGTTCTTCTTTTGCTAAATCCTCATCAACTAGGATTCTACCACTGTGCTCATCTGTAATGATCTTTCTTCTACTAGCTATCTCAACAATTACTTGTGGAGGAATAGTGAAGTACGAACCACCAGAAGCGCCTCTTTCCACAGGAACAACTGCCAAGCCATTTTTTACATTATTTCTAATGCGTTTGTAGGCAGTAATAAGTCTGCTTTCAATTTGAGTTTCGAAATCAGTAGATTTTTTTGATAGCATGTCTTCCTCTTTCTGGGTTTCTGCTAAAATTTCATCTAATTCACCTTTCTTGTGCACTAAGTGTTTCTGGCGATCTTCCAATTTATCTTTGGTTTGGCCAATGAATTCCTTTTTCTGCTCAATAGAAGCTCTGTATTCTTTAATGTTCTTTTCTGCAAGTTCTATTTCAAGTTCTTGAAATTCTATTTCCTTGCTAAGTGCATTAAATTCACGATTATTTCTAACGTTTTTCTGCTGCTCAGTGTATTTTTTGATAGATGCTTTAGCATCTTCCATGAGAATCTTTTTAGTTTTGATATCATTATCAATAACCTCTAGATCTGCATCATGCTTTTGTATACGTGTATTTAATCCGGCTACTTCATCTTCTAAATCTTCTACCTCTAAAGGAAGTTCACCACGTACATTTCTAATTTCATCTATTCTAGAGTCAATTAACTGAAGATCGTACAATGCTCTTAACTTCGCTTCAACAGTAACCTCGGTTTTCTTTGCCATATTTAATAATACTTGATAGGATTCGTTTTTGTATTCGCTAAAATAATTGCAAAATTACTAATTTTTTTACTAAGATACGAATGTAATAGGTTTTTTGTGTATCGCTCGCTTTCATAGTGTCCAATGTCTGCTACTACCAGCTTTTGTTCGGCTTTATAGTAGTCATGATACTTTAAATCGGCGGTGATAAAGAAGTCGGCACCGGCATTTTTTGCATCATCTATAGCAACACTTCCACTTCCACCTAGAACAGCTATTTTTTTCACTCTTTTTTGCAATAATTTTGAATGTCTTATTCCGTTCGCCTTAAAGACTTTCTTAACATGAGAAAGAAATTCCTCTTCTTCCATTTCTTTTGGTAATTCACCAATCATCCCCATACCCATTTGTTGATGGGTGTTGTCTAATGTTACTACTTCATACGCAACTTCTTCATATGGATGGTTTTTGAAAAGTGTTTGTAAAATGTTTCTTTCTAAATGTTTCGGAAAAGTAATTCCTAATTGAACTTCATCCTCAAAATGAATTTTTCCTTTTGTTCCAATTGTAGGATTAGCATCCTTATTTGCTTTAAAACTTCCTGTTCCGGAAATATTGAAACTACATTCATCATAATTTCCAATGGAACCTGCCCCCGATTCAAATAATTTTTCTCTCAAATCATCTGCCTGCTTTTTTGGAACATAGGTAGTAAGTTTTTTGATGACACCTTTCTTTGGAATTAAAATTTTAGTGTTTATAAGACCAAGTTTATCACACATAATCTTATTAACTCCAAGATGATGATTATCTAAGGCTGTATGAATTGCATAAATAGCAACATCGTTTTTAATGGCTTTAATCACTGTTCGTTCTACATAATTTTTTCCATTCAATTTCTTAAGGCCCGAAAAAATAATAGGGTGAAAACTTACTATTAAATTACAATTCTTAGTTATAGCCTCGTCCACCACTTCCTCCAATGTGTCATGAGTAATTAATACACCTGTAATTGCGGTTTTTGGGTTTCCTACTAATAAGCCGACATTATCAAAATCCTCTGCCGTAGCAATTGGAGCAAAATCTTCTAAGTGTTTTATAACATCTGCAATTATCATCTAGTACTATTTTAATTCAAATATAATTATTATACTTTCGCTAAGATGAGTATCCTAAGAAAATTCCTTTTTCCATTCGCCCTCCTGTACGGTCTAATCATGTTAGTTAGAAATTTCCTTTATGATTTGCGCATATTGAAATCTGAATCTTATAATTTTCCTGTGATCTGTGTGGGGAATTTAAGTGTTGGAGGCACCGGGAAAACACCTATGATCGAGTATTTATTAGATCTATTACTTCCAAATTATAAAGTAGCTACCTTAAGTAGGGGCTATGGAAGGAACACAAAAGGCTATAGATTTGTGACTGATGCAGATAATGCTAAAAATGTGGGAGATGAACCTCTACAGTTTAAAAACAAGTTTAAAAGTGCGATAATTGCTGTAGATGAAAATAGACGCAGAGGAATAACTACACTTAAAAAGGAGCATAATCCAGATGTTGTTTTGCTGGATGATGCATTTCAGCATAGAAAGGTGAAGGCAGGATTTAATATTTTGCTTACACGTTACAACGATCTTTATGAAGATGATTTTATGCTGCCAACAGGAAATTTGCGGGAGCCTAGGCTAGGGGTGGGAAGAGCGAATATCATAATAGTTACTAAATGTCCAAATGATCTCACTTTAGAGCAGCAGGAGTTAATCAGGAATAAACTGAAACCAAGAAATTATCAGCGACTGTACTTCAGTTATATAAGTTATAACGATCATATTTTCAACAGAACAGAGGAGATTGAGCTCAAAGAATTGGTTGATAAAGAAATTACTTTAGTTACTGGAATTGCTAATCCCAGTTCTTTATGTGATTATTTAAACGCTTCGGGAATTTCGTTTAAGCATTTAAATTTCCCGGATCATCATAATTTTTCTTCAGAGGAAATTAAAAAAATCTCAGAATCCAAACTAATTGTTACTACCGAAAAGGATTTTATGAGATT
>JAGXIJ010000153.1 GCA_024635675.1 Gillisia sp. | reverse complement strand
GTGACCAAGGATTTTATTTATTGCAAAAAAGAAGTTTTCAACACGATAAATCTGCTAAGAGGTATTTCAGAGATACGTTATAGTAATGTTGCCTTCAAATTATAAAAAAACTAACCACTAATAGGCCTGTAATCTTTCAGGAATTTTCCACACCAGTGTTTCCCGGTATTAATTCCGTCGAATAAAGGATCCATTACCCGTGCGGCACCATCTACGATATCTAAAGGTGGCTGAAAATCGTCTCGTTCTTGTTTCAACTTTGCCAAGGCTGCCGGATCTTCATCTGTAACCCATCCGGTATCTACCGCATTCATAAAGATGCCGTCCTTTGCCAAGGTGCCAGAAGAGGTGTGTGTAAGCATATTTAAGGCTGCTTTTGCCATATTTGTATGTGGGTGACGATCTTCCTTGAAACCTGGGTAGAATTTCCCTTCCATCGCCGAAACATTTATAATATGCTTTTTTCCTGTGTTGTCCTTTTTCATTACTTCTGAAAGCCTGTTGCACAACACAAATGGCGCAACAGAATTTACCAGTTGTACCTCAATCATTTCAGTGGTTTCAATTTCCCCGAGTCTCAAGCGCCAGGAGTTAGTTTTTCTAAGATCCACCTGTTGCAGGTCAGCATCCAATTCTCCTACCGGAAATACTTCCTGAGCAACCAGGGTATTGTCGAAGCTATAAGGGATCTGGGATAATTTTGCTGAAGCCCGCAAACCAATTCCGGGTTCAGGGCCATGCCAGGTAACCGGCATATTTGTATTGGAAGATGTTCCTGTCGTCAACACCTTTAATTCCTGTAAACAATTACTATGGTCCTCTAAAAGATCTCTAGCATATTCTGGTAGCGAAGCTATCGGGCGTTCTTCATTTGGCATTAAATGCTGATAGAAGCCGGAAGGGCGGCGTACGGTTTGTGCTGCATTGTTAATGAGGATATCCAAACGCTCATATTTATGCTCGATAAAATTACAGAAGATCTCCACACTTGGAATATGTCGTAAATCGAGTCCGTGGATCTTTAAGCGGTGTCCCCATTCGGTAAAATCTTCTTCTTTGGAAAACCTCAAGGCAGAATCTACCGGAAAACGAGTGGTTGCGATCACGCTTGCTCCGCCACGCAAAAGCATCAAACTAATATGATATCCTATTTTTAATCGGGAGCCGGTAATAACCGCTACCTGTCCTTTTACATCGGCATTCTGAAAACGTTTGGCATAATTAAAATCGCCACAGCTGCTACACATAGAATCGTAAAAATGATGCATTTTGGTGAATTCCGTTTTACAGACATAGCATTTTCTGGGAGTCTCTAATTCCAGTTCAGTTTTATTGGCTAAATGAGCCATGGGAAGCAATTTGGGAGCAACAAACACAGATGCTTCCCTAGCATTTCTAATTCCGGTTTCTTTACGTGCGGTTTTATCCTTGGCTTCCTGTTTGCGTTTAGCTGCTTTTTTTCCATCCTTTTTTCGTCTGGAAAATTCATCGCGATCTGGTCTGGAAAACATTCCTGCAACTTTTAAAAGTTCGGTTCTTTGTTCCTTAGGAATGTCGAAGATCTGATCTGTATCTCCTACCAATTGCGCCAATACTGCAATGCAGCTTTCAATTTCTGCGGAAGTTATCGCTGATTTTACTTCTGTTTCATTCTCCTTCATAACCTAATAGCTAAGATTAATTCAGCATAAGATTGAGCAAAATGCTACAGAAACCAATGCTGAGTTTCTCGAGGTGCAAATGTAGTTTATAAATCCTGTGTGAACTCTATTTTTATTAAACCATCCAGTGGTGAGAGCACGGTTTTTGGAATAAGCAAGGTGTGTGGAGGAAGGATCCGGATTATGGCATCAAAAAGTCTAATTTTATTTTACGGCCTGGAGATACACCCAATAATCTTTTTTGAATGGCGTTTGAATATTACTAAATCCGGCATTCTTTAACCATTCTATTTGAAGCTGATAATCTGTTGGTTTATCGAAGGCTTCATAGTGTTCCATGATCCAGGTCCATTTTTCACCATCCGGGAAGCTAATATTAACAAATTGATTCCAATCCTCCAATAGCATAGGATGACCTGGATTTGTTTTAGATATCATTAGATCGCTATATGAAAATATACCGTCTTTTTTTAGAGCAGAATTTATATCCTTAAATATAGATTGCTTCTCTATATTATGACAATGATGAAGACTAAAGCCTGCAACAATTAGGTCATAACTTTCTGCATCAAATATAAAATCTTTGAAATACATATTGGAATAATTAATTTCATAACCACTGAACTGATTACGACATAGCTCAATCATTTCTGCAGATGCATCTACAAGAGTGAAAGTTGCATTTGGAAAATAAGGAATTAATTGAGCTGTAATGTTTCCATTACCACAGCCAAGATCAAGTATGGAAATTGGCTTAAAGTTATCTGGAAGGTATTTTACAAAACTTGATACCAGTTCCAAATAATGAGGAACACAGCCAATCATATCATCGGTGTAATTTTTAGAGAATTCGTTGAATTCTAAGGCTATATTTTCACCCTTTTCCATTTAGTTATATTCTTCTAAATAATTTTAGCATTGATAATGAGTTCGGTATAATAAATGTATGATAATTAAATTATTTATTTTTAAAGTAAGTGGTCATCGGTTCAAAATAATGAGAGACCCAGCCTTGTTCCACATGGATTTCATGTTCAGGCACATTGGAGTGATTCAAGGTTAATAAGGTTCCTTCTTTATCTTCTTCTAATAAAACTTCAATCTGAGAGTCTTCATCAGTCGATTTAAACCCTGTTGTTCTCCATGTTTGAACTATTTTTTTGTTTGGAACCAGTTCCAAATTCTTTCCCCATAAATAGGCATTATGAGCTGCAAATGGTTTTCCTTCTTCATTACTCATAATCGTGGGAGAACCTCCTGTCATAGCAGAATGAGCCTTAGAATCCAGCCAGGCTTCATAAACTTCTTTTGGAGAGGCAGGAAATTTTGCTGTTAAGGTGAAAGACTTTTCCATGAGCTATTATATTATTTATTTCTAATTGAAATATAAATCTGATTAAAATTAATGTTCTATCAATTTAAAGAATAAAAATATGTATATCCGTTTTTTGAAATATTAGTTATCTAGTCACCCTGAATTTATTTCAGGGTCTCAATTTTTGTATTTATTTATAGTGATGTGAGATTCTGAAACAAGTTCAGAATGACGTCCTTTATCAGGTTATGTTACTTTAGGGACTATCAAATAAAAATTCAGCCTTTTTATTCCTCTCATGATTATTAATTATTATTTCCAAATATTCCTAAAAACCAGCATGCCCTTAAAAGTTTAATTTCAAGGGGTGCGGCTTCAATTCTATAAATTAAAAGATCTAACTTTTAAACAAACCTGAGATCTGACTGTAATCTAAAAAGTATTGCAGTTTTAGAGAGAACACATTGTTGATGGGTTGCTTGAACAAAGTATCTATACTATCAGTGTAAGAATCCCGAGCTTCGGTATCAAAATTAAATAACTGGTTACGGTATAGCGCAGTCACAAAACTCCCTGGGGCAAATTGCCAGGAATAGCCAAGGTCGAAATTCCAGGTTGAGAAATTGATATCCGGGTTATTAGGGATATTGGTTGTGGTATAACCTGTAGTGCTTGTTACACTCCCATTGTCTTGCAAACTGAACAATTGCTCATCATATCTCACAATTCCCCAGTAATTTCTTAGGGTAAGTGATAAGGAATGATTTGGGTTAAAATTGTAACTCGCACGAACGGTCTGCTCGATCTCTTCCCGCTGACGATCTCCAAATATTACATCCTCGTCCACCTGAGTAACATAACCTCTATCTCCAATATAGTAATCTCTGGAGAAGAAATAAGAGATCATAAATTTATCGCTAAAGCGTATTTGCGGCCCAAGGCCGAACCAATAGTTAAAATAGTCGCGCCCATCTTCTAATAGGGTCTCTCCTCCTACTTTAATACTTAATGCTAGTTTTTTATTGTTGTTTGATTGCCACCAACCATTTAGGCTTGCTTCATTTTCCGTAATAAAATAACTTCCTGCTTTTCTAGGTTCAAAATAATCGTATTGTTTTCCCGGTTTCAGTCTAATATTTAGCCCCATCTGATTCAATTTTTTGGAGGTCCCATTAGCATGTATACCCATTCCAAGGCCTGTAAAGGTTCCAGGGTTTGCCAGCCTGGTGTAGTTCACATAAAAATTAGCGAAGTAACGGTTCCACTTCCCGGAGGGTTCAAAAGTTCGGTAATTAATGTCGATCCCAAAATTGTTGTAATTATTTCTAAACTGTAAACCAAGATCGTTCGGATCGTATTTAGTGTCGGCATAACTGTGATCTATGCTATATCTAAAGTTTCCATGTGCCTTACGGGCTGCGAAAAAAGAACTAAATCCAGTTTCCATACCAGACTCCAGGTTGACATTGCTCATTTTAAGATCTCCACGCACCTGATAGGTATTTCTCTTATTGGTAATGTCTGAAGTTATCGCGGTAACATTGGCATCTCTAAAAGAACCTTCTCTGGTTACATTGGTATTAATGATCCCAATAGAGGAATTCCCATTAAATTGCTGATCTACCACTACGATGTTATAGTTGGTAAAAGGCTCTACCACTTCCTTCCTTCTATCTCCTGACTCTATATTTTCTATGGTAGCTTCTGCTTTTTCAGTAAAAGAATTAAAGAAGCCCAAGCCTAGCCCATTTGCTGTTCTTCCGGAAACCTTGACAGCGTTTAGCACCTTTACCGATTCCGGAAAATCCACTACTTCTTCATTCGCAGAGGTCACAGGATTTGTGATAGGTGCGCCTCCTACCCTTCTAGAAAAAAAGAGATTTCCTTTGGAAAAAAGATCTACTCCTTCTGTAAAAAATTGTCTTTGTTCAGAAAAAGTTTGCTCGAAAGGCCCAAGATTTAAAGTGTTATTATCGAATGCTGTTTGTGAGAAATCAGGAATTAAAGTAGCATCCAATGTAAAGTTTTCGGTAAGACCGTATTTCACATCCAGTCCCGCATTGAAGCTAGACTCATAAGCCCCTTCATAATTATTCTGAACGGTAGAAACAAACGGATAAAGGGAAAGTCTTGTTGGAGGATCCAGATTCTCCAAACCTTTTAATTCCCCATGGTACAAACCAATATTCCCTTTAGAAACATCAATAGGATTCCAGGTATATTGAGATTCATCTCTTCTAAAACGCCTATGAAACTGAATTCCCCAGGTTTCCACATCATTATTATTGAATCTAAGGCAACGGTATGGGATCTTCATCTCTACGATCCATCCATCATCTACGATCTGTACAGCACTGCTCCAAACGCTATTCCAGCCAAAATCTTCCCCTACACTTGGGGTAGAAATGGCATCAGCTTGTGTGCCGGAAGCGAAAACAAAGAATTCCGTATCATTTTGAGCATCATTATTGGGGTTTACTACAAATCCGAAGAAATCGGCACTTCCGAAATTATCTCGACTGGAAAGCTGCTTAGCGATCTTTGTGGGATCGTCGTATAAATGTGCGGAGATGTATATAGCAGTATTATCATAGGTCATTTTAACGACCGTTCTATTATCTTGAGTTTCCTTTACATTCATGTTTGGGCGAAATTGGATAAAGTCTACGGCTTCTTGAGCATTGGCCCAAGCTGGATCATCTAAGATTCCATCTATCTTGGGAGCCTCTGTAGCTCGTTGAATTTGAAGTTGTTTCTTGCTTACTTGTGCATTTGTAGTAAGCCAAAAGCACATGATGATGAGAGTAAAAAGTGATAATTTCATTAAAGGTCGATTGATGTATCTGATTGATGTATCTAATAGACCCCTTAAATAACTGTTTGTTACAAAAAAATGTGATAAATTATTTTTTGCAAGATTTACCTAATGGCTTTTTTAACGGAAAGTATTTACGAATGTGAATCGGTGATTACCTCTACTCCGCGGTTTAAAAGAATATCCAGATTAAAATCATCCTTAGCACAATGAACATAAAACATTTTCATCATTCCTTTATTTTTCACTTCGATCTCCCCACGATACTTGCAATTAAAGTGGTCTTTAATAAGTTCATAGGTATTTTCGGAAATATTGATACAACCGGCTTCAGAGCTAGACTCCATGCGGGAGGCAATATTTACAGTATCTCCCCAAATATCATAGGCAAATTTCTTTTTACCCACTACACCGGCCACTACTGTACCTGTATTAACACCAATTCGCACTTCAAAAGGAATAATATTTTTAGTAGAATTTATTCTTTCATTTTCAACAAATTCTGCAATCTCTATTCCCGCAAGAACAGTTAGCAACGCATGATCTTTAGTGGGAAAAGGAAGTCCGCCGGCACACATATAGGAATCTCCAACTGTCTTTATCTTTTCAAGATCATATTTCTCGATGATCTCATCAAATTTCGAGAAATAATAATCTACACTCTCTACCAACAATTCTGGAGAGACATTTTCTGAACAACGGGTAAAATCTTTGAAATCTGTAAAAAGCACTGTTACTGATTCAAATCGCTGGGAGGTTACTTTCCCAAAATTCTTTAATTCTTGAGCTGTTTCTTCAGGAAGAATATTCAATAACAATTCTTCAGACCTATTTTTTTCTTTTTCTATGATCTTACTGGTTCGTTTAATGAATTTATTACGCCTAAATAACCCAATTGAAAGTAAAATAATAAGAAAAAGAGCAATGGCCGTGGCAATAACAATGATTTTTTGAGTGCGTTTTTGTTGTGCCAGGAGATCGACTTCTATTTGCTTTTGCGAAATTTCAAAATCTGTTCTTAATTCTGCCATTTGCTGTACCACACTAATATTATTAATGCTATCTCTAAATGTGATATATGCCTGATAATGGGAATAGGCCTTTTCAAAATTTCCTATATTTTTATAAAGTTCAGATAACTTTAAATTGGCATCGGAGATTTGATCTTTTAGTCCATATTGGGTGGCTATTTTTAAACTACGATTTGCAAAAGCAAGAGATTCCTCCACTCTACCATGTTTCATATAAATATCGGCCATATAAGTAAGATATACAGCAATTGGGTAATATTCCCGGAGCTCTTCTAATAAACCAATTGCCTGGTTAATATTTTTCAGTGCTAGGTCGTCTTTCCCTACTTCTGCATATACCATCCCAACATTCCCTAAATTATAGGCAATCCCAATGGTATAGTTAAGATCCTTAAATATACTTCCCGATTCCTTGAAATAATCTAAAGCCTTTTTATACTCTTCACTATGAAAAGCATCATCTCCCGCATTTAATAAAGCCGAAGCTAAAGTTACAGAATCTTGAGTTTGCCTTAAGATCTCTATTCCTTTATCGTAATACTCTGCTGCCATTCGGCGATTTTCTATTATGGAATAAGTATCTGCAATAGCAATATGAGCTCCTCCTATTTTAGAGGCTTCGTTAAATCTATTAGCATATTTTAAACCTATAAAATAGGCTTTTAAAGCTGCTGAATAGTCCCCTTCTAATTGAAGAGCATTTCCTTTTTGAATATAACCGGAACTTAAATATTCGAAAACAGAGTCTTTACCGGCCTTCTTTATTAGTAATTCTGAGTAATGCTTTTTAACGGCTATCTCATGAGAATTTATTGAAATATCCTTCAGGATCACTAATTCATCTTCTTGATAACTCCCTCTTTTATATTCCAATATAAGACTGTCGGCTAATTCAGGGTTTTGCGCTGAAGCCAGGTTTAGAAAAAAAAAACAGTATGCTATAAACCACCAAGGCTGCTTTAAGAAACCCATGATTTTGGAAATTTAGATTAATTTATTATTTGAAGTTTTGGGTCGTCCCAATGATCTTTTTTATCATCTGGAATTTTATACCCTATTTTATATTTCTCTTTTTTATCCTTTCCAGGTGAAACATCCACAACAGTTCCCGTCCATACCCCACCAGATCCGGTAGGATTTGATTTTAATAATTTGTTGGTAATTAGTTTCTTTTTAATTCCTATGATCTCATCCAAGCCACTGTTAGTATCGAGTTTCCATTCTACGATATCACCTGTACTTACAAGAGTTGTTAGATCGTCATTTCCGGGATCATTCCCATCACTATCTCTTAATTTGATTTTTTTAGTCCCGGGAATTCTACTTACGTAAATAGTTTTAGTTTCCATTATTAAAAAATTGATTGGTTAGTATAAATTTTCCGAAATGAGATCTAAAGATCTTACTCGAGTATTTTCTTAAAAATGGGGGAATTTTCTTTAAGGGGTAATGGAGGATAATTGTACTTCTAATATTGATAAAAAAGTCAATAAATTTCTGATTTACAATACCTTATAAAAATAATATAATAACCTTGAAAAAACTATTATTTTTTTAAGGTACTTGAAGAATTATTCTTGTTACAGGTAATCTATTTCTTTTTACTGGCTTTTGCCATCGGATTAAAATCTAAACATAACTGAAGCCAGTAATCCAGATCTTCTTCCATATCTATTCCATCAGGAGTTATAAAAACATATCCTTTCATAGGTCTTCCGGTAAAATCCATGGGGAGACAACCTTCTTTCTCCAAGGCTTTGCCAGAAGCATCCTCCCCTATTCGAGCCATTAAAAGATCCATTTCCCTTTTTTTATCGAAATGAATTCCGCAGCACATTTTTTCGTTAACCATAAAGCAAAGCCCGCCCATCATTTTCTTTTCAAAAAAGTTCACTCCTTTTTCATTAAGAAGTTGGCGGATCCTATCGGCTAAATATTCGCTATATGCCATTTTAGGTAATTGCTTCAGTTAAAAAATCGGAAACCGGCTGCATAGAGTTCCAATGATCCATCACCAGAGAAACCAAATTATTATTGGTTATAGTTTCCGGAGGTAACCGAGTTCCATAATAAAACTGCTTATTGGCAATTAGTGGCTCTGTTTTAAACACCTTTTGAAACTCCTTTGGGATTCGTTTATTTACTTCCCCTTTAAGTTCTCCAAATTTTTCTTTAAAATCGGGTTGTTCTATCAGAGCTCGAAATGCTTTCGGATCTCTGCTTATTGCAGTTCTTATCTTTTGCAGCTGCGCTGTAGAAGGATCGTAACATCCGCCCATGATCCACATATCCTCAGGAGATAATTTAAGATATAAACCGGGGATGCTTTTATCCTTCCGACCTTTTGGTGAAATAACAACCGAGGAGAATAATTTATAGGAGGATTTATCTTTAGAGAACCGCACATCGCGATGTAACCTAAATATACATTCCTTAGGTGTTATTTGATACTCGGGATCTAACTTACTAATCTCTTCAATGATCTTTTCTACAAAAGCTTCAAAAGGTTCTTTTACACTTTTTTCATAGCGTGGTTTGTTGGCATGGAACCATTCAGTATTATTATTTGGGGCCAGCTCCTTAAAGAACTCTGAAAAATCATCGGTAAAATAACTCATATTGAAATATTTAGTTGATATGCTTTGAAAGCTTATTGTTAATTCAGCAATTAATGAAGAATTAAAAGCTGAATTTTTAACGTTCTAATAAGCTTAAAAATAAGAAAATTGCCGCTACTATTACTAGAAACGGCAATTGATAATAATGCTAAAAATGTATTATACCGAAGACTTTTAAACCTCAAGTTCTTTTAGATCATTTTCTGCTGAAGCTGTAATTCTTTTATAACAACCATATCCCCAGCGAGCGAAGAAAATCATTCCAATGGTTGTTGCAGCGTAAAAAAGGAGAAGCCCTGTGGAATGTTCCTGCATAAAAAAGTCTTTCCCATTCACGATCTTAGAGAATACTGGTGCTACAAGCCACATTAAAACAATACTTATCCCCACACTAATTTGTTGAATTAGCATCATATTATTTTTACGTTTTGAAAACTCTATAAGTGTTTCTTTGTAACTGTTCTTGCTAAGATTTAGTTTTTTCAATCCATAAATAGCTCGTAAGCTTAGAATAGGTAAAATGATCAATATTATTAAAGAAAGGATTCCGCATAACATAAGGTACCAGGTGTCCATTTTATCTAGATTTAGAAGTATAAAAGTTCCTGCTAAAAAGCATATTACCGCTCCTAAAGTTTCGTAAAGTGACAGAGTTTTAAATCTGTGGCTGAACTTTTGCTGTATCATTTCCATAATTAATTTATTAGTTAATTTTTGCTGTGAATCTATTTTGAGACTCATTTCATCCCAAAGGTTTTTCATTTCTTCTAGTTGCATGGTCTTATGATTTAATTGTTTCTTTCAGTTTTTGTTTTATTCTTCCAATTCGTGTTCCGACATTTGTTGCAGTAATCCCGGTTATCTCTGCAATTTCCTCATGTTTCTTTCCTTCTAAGAACAATAGAATTATCCCTTTCTCAAGATCGTTTAATGCCTTTATGTGCTGATACATTATGGCGAGTCGCTCCTCTAAAACCGGATCGTAATTCTCTTGTATCAATACGATCTTATCTAACCCCACCCGATGACCATTCTTTTTTGATTGTTTAGTATGAAACAAGGCAGTGTTTAAGGAGATTCGGTACATCCAGGTACTTACTTTTGCTTCTCCCCGGAAACCATCGTATCCTTTCCATAGTTGATATACTACTTCTTGATATAGATCTTTTAGGTCGCTTTCATTATTTGTATAGATTCGGGTGATCTTATAAATGATCCCTTCATTCTCTTTTATGAGTTGTATAAATTTCTCTTCTTTAGACATTTAAAAGATCTTGTTTAATCTATTAGTGTTCAAGGTTTATAAAAAATCACAGTATTATTAAATTACTTTCAATTTTTATTAGACTAGGCATGTAATTTAATAAGGATTTGGGTTAATCGTATTATTAATCTTATAAAAGGAAAAGTTGTTGTAATTACTGGAACAAGTAGTGGTTTAGGAGAGACAAAACCCGGGCATTTGGGCAAAGGAGCTTCTGGAGCAATTAATACTACTTGTATAAAGTAAACAGATGATGTAGACGGGAACGAAATTGTAATTAGACCTCCAGTTCAGGAAACAATGTTCTCTAAACCTTTTTTTTTATCACTAATCTATATGAGCACTTCCTTATGGTTAAAACTCTAGTTCGTGTTTTCTGAAAACTGATTAAATAGAAGTGTTAATTTAGGAGCTATAAAAGTTTTACAAAAAGGTTTTTCTGGATCTTTCCTGTAGTAATTATGAAGTTCCTCTCGGGAGGCCTTAAACGTTCTAAAGGGATATACTTTTGTGATAAGCTTATTGTTGAAATCTACCTGAAGGTTTTCTAAGATTTTTGAAGCATTTTCTTTTTGAGTTTCAGAATAAGTATAAACCCCAGATCTATATTTTTCCCTCATACTATGGTTGGAAGTGCTCTTATGGGTATAAAGATGGATCTCTATAAGTCGTTTTAGTTCTATAAGATCAGGATTGAAATGCACGATCACAGCTTCAGAAAAACTGGAGTACTCACCCGTAGAAGCCACATAGCCCTGCGCTACTTTTTCGACCCCAATTAGCGATTGAAAAATTGCTTCGGTACACCAATGACAACCACCGCCCAATGTTATTCTTTCTATTGATTTCAACATCTATAACAATTTACAGCTAATCATTTGGAGAGTACAAACTTAATTGCTAAGAAATAATTCTTCCTATTAGAAACTTTGTTTAGGTCTTAATCTGCCTTTAAACCTGGATAAAAGTATCAACTTCTTTTTGGTATTTATAAAGTAAACGCCTGTAAGAAGAACTATTGCTGCAATTGAGGATTGCATAGTAATTTGTTCATTCAAAAAATACCACCCTAAAGTCATCGCAATTATTGGGTTTACATAGGTTGAAGTTGCCACTTTTTCTGGAGAAACCACTTTCAATAAATAATTGAAGGCAGTAAAAGCAACAATACTTCCAAGGAGGATTAATAGGATCATTGATATTTGTACTTCTCCACTCCAAGTGGTTGGAGCCGTCCAGGTTTCTCCCAGTGCAAAACTAGTGAGCATGAGCAATATTCCCCCAGTGATCATTTGGTATCCGGTATTCACAAAATAATTAGAGGGTAAATCGGCTTTAGCCACAAATAAGCTGCCATACGCCCAACTAAATAAACATATTAAGATCATCCCCATTCCAATTAGGGAATCATCATCGCTAATTATTTGTTTTTGGCTTACCAAAAGATACATTCCTATAATTCCCAAACCCACCCCAATCAAGGACATGGTTTTTATTTTCTTTCCATCAAGGACACGTAATAATATTAATACTATTAACGGCTGGGCCGAGATCTCTAAGGCTGCAAAGCCACTATCTACATATCTAAGCGCCCACACAACCATCCCATTACCTAAGGTGAGAAAAAGGAAACCGGCTATAACAGTGTTCTTAAATTGTTTTTTGTTGATGGATATTTTTATTCCTAAGGCCTTACAAAGTAAAAAGATTAAAATCCCCGCTGTAATAAATCGAATAGCGGCCAACATGAAAGGAGGCAACTCTGTTACTGCGATCTTGTTTAAAAGATACGTAGATCCCCAGATAACATATATTGAGAAAAAGGCAAGTACGATAAGTACCGTTTTTGGAGATTTACCCATGGAAATAATAACTATTTAATAAGCAGCAAAAATAGGAATAAACTCTAATGAATAGTTTAAAATAAAGAGGGTTTATATAATTGTTATAAGAGCTTCTTTACTGATTTTTTCTCAACTAACTAATACTTAGTATTGTTAAGTCTTAATTAACAGTACTTTATATAAACTTTATCAGAATTAAAAATTCAGCTCTGTAATTTTAATCATCTATTAACCAATCAAATAATATATTATGGCTGAAATAAAGATCACCAAAAAGACACCGGTATGGCCTTGGATCCTTCTTTTATTATTAGTTATAGGAGGAGTATTCTTTTTATTCGTTTACGGAAGTGCAGATGAAGATGATCTAACCGATGATGATTCCACAGAAATTGAGGAAATAACTTTATTCAATTCTCAGCCTTCTGATGCAATTCCATTACTAAGTACCGAAGACTCTTAGAAAGCTCCTTAAGCGATTTGTCTAAAATTTCTTCCCAAGAAATAAAAATGCTTAAGATTTCTAAAATATCACATTTCCCTACTCTTACTCTACAAGTTCTTAAACCTGTTTAAAAATAAAATTGAATAGAAATTACAAGTGCCTTCTTCAAAACATAGAAGCTCTAAATAGTTTCTTCATTTATAGCAATAATCATTAAAATATTAAAGATCATGAAAGAACAAAAAAAACATTTGTACTATCTCAACGAATTATCAGATTATAAAGTAGACAGTCATTATGCAGATGTACGCGGATGGCCTGTGAAAGATCGTGAAAATAGAGTTATTGGAAAGGTTGATAATCTCTTAGTAAATAAGAAATTAATGAAAGTGGTGTATCTGGATGTAGAAGTAGATAAAACGATCATAGATGCAAATTATGATCCTTACAGCGATCCCAGAAATCCGAATGTTCGTGAGTTTGTAAACAAAGAGGGAGAAAATCACGTAATCGTGCCAATAGGAATGGTACAAATTCATGAAGATCAAAAATATGTAGATACAGAAAGTATAGATCACCAAACCTTTGCCGAAACCAAACGTTATAAAACGGGTGCTAATGTAGACCGGGATTATGAAGTAGTTGTTTTGGATAGTTATAATCGAGATAAGAAGAAACATGCTAATCAGCACGCCAGTGATAGCTCTTATCCAACTAAGGAATCCCCGTATCGTGCAGATAGGGAAGCTGAATATACTCCAGATTTAAACACTGATTCAGAATGGAGTGAAGAACGCAGAAAATTAGAATTGGAACGTCACAAATTAAGAGATGAAAGATTAAAGTTAGAGGAAGAACGACGAAAATTGGAAGCAGAAAGAAAAAGTAGAGATCTAAATCTGGAAAGTGATACAATTAGGGATACTTCCACTTATGATGACGATAGAGAAAAAAGGTTTTCTTCAAATAATCATTATCCAGAGGATGACAGCTTTTATGATAGGGGAGAATTTGATGGAATGAATTATAAAAATAGAAATAAGTAAGATGAAAAAGCCACCTAAAAATAATTCAAAAAAAATCAGTGATCTGGAGCGAAATACTGAAAATGGACTCGATCAATTTTTAACCACCGATCAAGGATTAAGAATAAATGATGATCAGAACTCCCTAAAAGCCGGCGAACGAGGTCCTTCCCTACTGGAGGATTTCATACTTCGTGAAAAGATCACACATTTTGACCATGAACGCATACCAGAACGGATAGTTCATGCGCGAGGTTCTGCGGCTCATGGAATCTTTAAGGTTTATGAACCTATGAAGAAATATACAAAAGCAGGTTTTTTAAATGATACTGAGCGGGAAACTCCGGTATTCGTTAGATTTTCTACCGTGGCTGGATCTACAGGTTCTACAGATCTTGCTCGTGATGTTAGAGGTTTTGCCGTGAAATTTTACACCGAAGAAGGGATTTACGATCTGGTTGGAAATAATATACCGGTCTTCTTTATTCAGGATGCCGTTAAGTTCCCAGATCTCATCCATGCTGTAAAACCAGAACCCGATAAAGGTTATCCGCAGGCAGCTTCCGCACACGATACTTTTTGGGATTTCATTTCACTAATGCCAGAGTCGGCTCACATGATCATGTGGGCAATGTCCGATCGGGCTATTCCAAGAAGTTTGCGAATGATGGAAGGTTTTGGAATACATACATTTAGGTTTATTAATGATAAAGGAGAGTCCACTTTTGTTAAATTCCATTGGAAACCCCTACTCGGTACACATTCCGTTCTTTGGGATGAAGCCGTAAAAATCTCTGGCGCCGATTCAGATTACCACCGTCGCGATCTACATGATGCCATTGAAAATGGTGACTTTCCGGAATGGGAACTCGGAGTGCAAATTATTCCTGAAGCCGATGAACATAAATTTGATTTTGATCTATTAGATGCTACCAAATTAATCCCGGAAGAAGAAGTTCCTGTACAGCGCATTGGAAAAATGACATTGAACAGAAATCCTGATAATTTCTTTGCTGAAACCGAACAGGTTGCATTTCATCCCGGCCATTTAGTCCCAGGGATAGATTTTTCAAGTGATCCTTTGTTACAAGGAAGACTTTTCTCTTATACAGATACCCAATTATCCAGATTAGGAAGTCCTAATTTTCATGAGATTCCAATTAATCGTTCAATTGCGCCTATACACAACAATCAGCGAGACGGTCACATGAGGCAAGAGGTAAATAAAGGGCAAACTCATTACCATCCAAATTCACTGGGTGGCGGCTGTCCTTTTCAGGCAAAGATCAGCGAAGGAGGATTCAGCAGTTATGCAGAGAAAATAGATTCCCATAAAATTAGAGAACGCAGTGAAAGCTTTAAAGATCATTTTAGTCAGGCTAGTTTATTCTTTAATAGTCAGAGTGAAGTAGAAAAACAACACATTATAAATGCACTGAGTTTTGAGTTAGGAAAAGTGAATACGGTGGAAATTCGGGTTAGAATGGTAGGGATATTATCTCAGATAAACGACAGACTAGCTAAAGATGTTTCTAAAAATCTGGGAATGAGTAGTGTTCCAAAACCGGAAAAACCTATTAATAAAGGAGTGCCTGCAGATGCAGACCAAAATAGGTATGAACCTACTAAATCCAATCCTAAGACAAAAGTATCTGAAGCATTGAGTTTAAGATTTGACAATCCTAAAACAATTAAAACCCGACAAATTGCATTTTTATGTACAGATGGTGTGGATGATGATTCTGTAGAAACAATGAAAGCTGCTTTAATTAAGGAAGGTGCTTATATTAAAATAGTTGCTACCCATAGTGGAGATATTAAAACCGCCAGCGGTAAGCTGTTAAAAGTGGATGATAGTTTCCTTACTGGTGCTCCCTTCGTTTTTGATGCCTTCTATGTTCCTAATGGAAAAAAGAGCTTAGAGTTGCTCGTAAAGGAACCGGCAGTGAAGGAATTTTTAGAACAGGGTTTCAAGCATTTAAAACCTATTATTGGAGATTCAGATGCTAAGAAACTTTTTGACATTACCAATTTTGGTACTAAAATAGATGGGGAAAAGGCTGGGGTGATCTTAAGTAGCAATAAAATTGCAAATAAGGAGATCGCTGCATTTATTGAACTTTTGGAAGAACACCGGGTTTGGTCTCGAATGGAGCTATTATAAATCTAATTGATATTAGATAAAGAACTTTTGGAAATGCCTTAGGGAATTATAGCGGTAATGAGGGTTTAAATGAAAAGGGCTACCAGAATTAATAGTGGTAGCCCTTTTCATTTATTTCCTATTCCTGTGCCGAAGCCCATTTTTTTTTAGGGCGATCACAACTTAAATTTGAAAATATATATTTCATTTCAGTGGCGATCTGCAAACTTCTTTCGTTATAAACAGCTTTTTGCTGCAGGGTTCCATCTGATGCTTTCGGATCCTCAAAAGTTATTGGAATTCTTTTATCGGCTCCTTTAATTACAGGACAGTTCCCATCTGCCTGAGAGCAAGTCATGATTGCTGCAAATCCTGTTTCCGGATTAAAATTTGAATTATAAGCTTTAGAGAAACCTATAATAGGATGCTCATTAGCGGCATATTTAATTTTATATACAGGGTTTTTCCCATCAGAAATGGCTTCGATTTTAAAACCCGTATTTACTAAAGTTGTAGCTACCATTGGGAATAAAGCCGATGCTTCGGTTCCACCTGAGTAGCAAAAGGCTTTTTCAATCTTATAATGATATGCCATGGCTTGCGCCCAAACTTGCGAGAAATAACTTCTCCTGGAGTTGTGAGTACATATAAAATTTAACCTTATTTCCCTGCCATGTTCAACCTTAGATTTAATGTAATTTATAAGCGGTTGTAACGTCCTCTGGCGTTCTTCAGAAATAGAAGAAACATCTAAGGCATTTATAATACTTTCTATTTGAGGATATAGCATCTTTAAAACTTAAAACTTAGAATATCTTTAATATTAACAACAACCAGATCCCGGACCGCAAGAATTTGCTTCCTGTTTGTTTAAATGAGTTAAATTCAATTTAATTTTTTCTGCAGGAATGCCGCAATTTTCCTTAGCAAGGCAATCGGTTGCCTTGTTTGTTAAAAGGAAATTCTCTCCTTTAAGATCCAATCCATACTTCCCAATCGTAGCTCCTTGATATTCTACTTCGATCTCCAGATCATCCAATCCCAGAACTTTTTCTGAAAGTTCTATAATGTGTATCAACTTTTCTGGATGAAGTCTATGATCATAATCATTCGCTTCCCAAAGCTGAAAATTAGCAACTTCTTCATTTCTAACAGTTCCTCCACAATCTATAAAGTGTTTAGACACTTTACCAACTTCTGTAACATGAAAATGCCGAGGCACTAAAGAAGCATCAGGAAGTTCAAAAGCAATAGTTTCTAATTTAGTAAGTCTGTCTTTTATTTGTGATAGTTTCATATTCTTCTATTTTAAATAATTTATTTACAATTAGGTTGATCATTAAGATTTTGCTCTAGAAATTCCTTGAACAATCCTAATGCTTCCTTCCATTTTTTATGGTTTATACAATAACAAACGCTTGTTCCTTCAACATTTCCCGATATTAAACCTAAATTTTTTAGTTCTTTTAAATGTTGAGAAATCGTTGGTTGCGCCAAACCTATTTCCTGAACAAGATCTCCACAGATACATGTTTTAGTTTTAATAATATGTTGTAAAATAGCAACTCTTGCCGGATGGCCAAAGGCTTTAGCGATTAAGGCAATCTCATTTTGTTGGTCTGTAAATATTTCAGATTTTGTAATCCCCATTTCTATATATTAATATTGCAATATTACGATTAATATACTTAAATGATCTTATTTTTTCTATAAAATTATATTCCTCCTCCAGTTAACTATCGGAACGGGAGGAAAATGTACTGTCCTTCTGAGCTAGTATTCTAAAGGGAGCGCAGCGAACTGAAGAATCTCTATATGTAAAGAGATTTCTCGACTCCGCTCGAAATGACACTAATGTTATTATTAGAAATATCATTTATTCGTCAAGCTGAACTTGTTTCAGCTTCTATTTTATTATATATATGAATAAAGATCCTGAAATAAATTCAGGATGACAAAAGACTGTCATCCTAAGCCTGTCGAAGGAACTAATAATAGATCCCTCAGTACTTCGGGATGACAAACTATAGAATTTACTTCTTGGGAATAAATTTTAAAGCTGCAGAATTAATACAGTATCTAATATGTGTTGGTTCAGGACCATCCATAAATACATGCCCTAAGTGTAATCCTGTAGATTTTTCTATCACTTCATCCCTAAGCATTCCTAAACTTGTGTCTTTTACCCAGATCACTGCATCATCATTTACTGGTTTTGTAAAAGAAGGCCATCCTGTTCCTGAATCGAATTTTGTTTCAGAACTAAATAATGGTTCTCCGGTAGCAGCACTTACATAAGTACCTTCTTGATGGTTGTCAAAAAAAGCATTTTTATAAGGAGGCTCGGTTCCCTTCTTAACCATAATTTCAAATTGCTCAGCAGATAGCTGAGTTTTCCATTCGCTTTCAGTCTTAGCTTTTGGGAATTCTTCGTTCAATTCAATCCCCGTATTCTGTGATGCTACTCCTTGTGTAGTTTCCTTTTTTTGAGAGTTTTGACATGATACTTGGGTTGTTCCTAAAAACAGTATTAAGCTTAACATGCTGTATTTTGCAATTATTTTTTTCATAACTATTAATTTT
>JAGXIJ010000152.1 GCA_024635675.1 Gillisia sp. | reverse complement strand
AGATGTGTATAAGAGACAGCAGTGTGGCAACAATTTTAGTGGCAATAATGGCGCTTTTGCCAATTCCCGTAATTATTACTCTCCCTTTAGATTTATATATGCATTCAACGGCATCTGAAAAATCTTTATCAATTAGATTTTCAAGGTTTGCGATCGCTTTCGCTTCAATGGAAATGGTGTCTTTGGCAACAGAAAGGATTTTTTCTTCTAGTTTCAAATTTGTAAAATTATGAATTGTGAATCCTAAAGAAATATGTATCTTTATTACTGCAAATGTAAATAAAATTGTAACACGATTTAATGAGCTCTACCGAAATCGATTTACACCAACAACTAAAAAAGTACTTTGGATTTAGTCAATTCAAAGGTCTTCAAGAACAAGTGATTAAAAGTATCGTGAATAAGCACAATACTTTTGTTATTATGCCCACTGGTGGCGGAAAATCACTTTGTTATCAACTCCCAGCTTTAATAGAAGAAGGAACTGCTATCGTGGTTTCTCCATTAATTGCTTTAATGAAAAATCAGGTGGATGCAATCCGCGGGATTTCGTCAGAGCATGGAATAGCACATGTGCTAAACTCATCTTTAAATAAGTCGGAGATCAGGCAGGTGAAGGAAGATATCACCAATGGGATTACCAAACTGCTTTATGTAGCACCGGAATCGCTAACGAAAGAGGAAAATGTCGAATTTTTAAGAGGTGTAAAGATCTCTTTTATGGCGGTAGATGAAGCTCATTGCATTAGTGAGTGGGGACACGATTTTAGACCCGAATATCGAAATTTAAGACATATTATAAAACGTATTGGGGATAATATTCCAATAATTGGGCTTACAGCTACTGCTACACCTAAAGTACAGGAGGATATCCTTAAAAACCTTGGGATTACAGGTGCCAAGACCTTTAAAGCGAGCTTTAATCGTCCCAACTTGTATTATGAAATAAGACCAAAAACAAAGAATGCAGATGCCGATATTATTCGTTTTGTAAAGCAAAATGAAGGGAAATCAGGGATTATCTATTGTTTAAGTCGGAAACGGGTAGAGGAATTGGCACAAGCGCTTCAGGTAAATGGAATTCTTGCAGTTCCATACCATGCAGGTTTAGATGCTAAAACACGTATTAAACATCAGGACATGTTCATTATGGAAGATATAGATGTCGTGGTGGCAACTATTGCTTTTGGAATGGGAATAGATAAACCGGATGTAAGATTTGTGATCCATCATGATATTCCAAAGAGTTTAGAGAGTTATTATCAAGAAACAGGGCGTGCAGGAAGAGATGGGGGAGAAGGTCATTGCCTAGCATATTACGCCTATAAAGATATAGAGAAGTTAGAAAAATTCATGAGTGGCAAGCCTGTTGCCGAACAGGAAATTGGGCATGCCTTACTGCAAGAAGTCGTTGGTTATGCTGAAACTTCTATGTCCCGACGAAAATTTCTGCTTCATTATTTCGGGGAGTATTTTGATGAAAAAACTGGGGATGGAGCTTCCATGGACGATAATGTCCAAAATCCTAAAAAGAAACACGAGGCAAAAGATGAGGTAGTGCTTTTGCTGCAAACGGTTAAAGAAACTAAACAAATATATAAAGCCAAAGAGGTTGTAAAGACTTTAATTGGAAAGGCTAATGCCTTGATCCTATCTCACAAAACAGATGAGCACCCGCTTTTTGGGAAGGGAATAGACAAAGGTTCGCAATACTGGACAGCACTTGTTAGGCAAGTATTGGTTGCCGGAATGCTGAAAAAAGATATTGAAACTTATGGTGTTGTAAGAATTACAGATAAAGGCTTGGATTTTATTAAAAATCCAAGCTCCTTTATGATGACTGATGATCATATATATGATTTCTCTCAAGATGACACTGGTGCCCCAAAAGCTGGAGCAGCAGATGTCGATGAGCAATTGGTGAAAATTCTAAAAGATCTTCGTAAAAAGGTAGCTAAAAAACAAGATGTACCGCCATTTGTGGTTTTTCAAGATCCTTCTATCCAGGATATGGCTTTAAAATATCCAATTTCTCTTGATGAATTAAGTAATATTCATGGGGTTGGTGAAGGAAAGGCAAAGAAATTCGGGAAGGAATTTGTTGAGGTCATCAGTACCTATGTAGCCGAGAATGATATAATTAGGCCCGATGATTTTATTGTGAAATCTACCGGTGCTAACTCTGGTCTTAAACTCTATATTATCCAGAATGTAGACAGAAAATTGCCTTTAACAGATATTGCGTCTGCAAAGGGAATGGATATGAATGATTTTATTAAGGAAATGGAAGCTATTGTATATAGCGGTACTAAACTTAATATAGATTACTGGCTCAATGATATTCTGGATGAAGAGCAACAAGAAGAAATTCATGAGTATTTCTTAGAAGCCCAATCAGATAAAATTGAAGAAGCTTTAGAAGAGTTTGACGGGGATTATGAAGAAGAAGAATTACGCCTCTACAGAATTAAATTTATTAGTGAAGTAGCTAACTAGTTTTTTAGACTGGAGACTGGAGACTGGAAACCTGAAACTTCAAACACGAAACTTCAAACTTCAAACCTGAAACCTGAAACCCCAAACTTGAAACTTGAAACCTGAAACCTGAAACCTGAAACCTGAAACCTGAAACCTGAAACCTGAAACCTGAAACTTGAAACCTGAAACCCGAATCTTTCAGAATATTCAATTTAAATCTTAAAATCTCCCTAAGCTTATCCTCTTTGCTTTTTCAAATTCTTATCTTTGCGCCACTAATTAAAAACTAGCATTATGCAAGACGGATTATATGCCAAGTTTCATACTTCTAAAGGTGAGATTTTGGTGAAATTGGAAAATGAAAAAACACCTGGGACTGTAGGGAATTTTGTAGGACTGGCAGAGGGTAATTTAGAAAATAAAGCGATCCCACAAGGGAAACGCTATTACGACGGATTGAAATTCCATAGAGTAATTCCGGATTTTATGATCCAAGGGGGAGACCCAAAAGGGAACGGAACCGGTGGCCCGGGATACAATTTTGAAGATGAAATTCATCCAGAATTAACTCATGATACTCCAGGAAAACTTTCTATGGCTAACGCCGGACCGGGAACAAATGGAAGTCAGTTTTTTATCACACATATTGCAACTCCATGGTTAGATGGTAAACATACCGTATTTGGAAGTGTAGTAGAAGGGCAAAATGTGGTAGATGCTATTGCTCAGGGTGATAAAATTGATAAACTTGAAATTATTAGACAAGGTGCTGAGGCTGAGAAATTTAATGGAGTAGAAGAATTTCGCTCTTTTAATGGTGCCAAAGCAGAAAGAGAAGCTGCCGCAAAAAAGAAACAAGAAGAATTAATGGGTGATATGACTCAGGGATTTGAAAAAACCGCTAGCGGACTTAAATATAAAATTGAACAAAAAGGAGATGGAGTAAAGGCTGAAAAAGGAAAAACAGTTTCAGTTCATTATAAAGGAATGTTGCCTGATGGTAGTGTTTTCGATTCTTCTTATACCCGCAATCAGCCAATTGATTTTAAATTGGGAAAAGGACAGGTTATTCAAGGTTGGGATGAAGGAATTCAATTATTGAATGTTGGAGATCAGGCTAGATTTGTGATTCCTTCGCATCTGGCATATGGAGAGCGAGGAGCTGGTGGAGCAATTCCGCCAAATGCAACTTTGGTTTTCGATGTAGAATTGGTAGCTGTTAAATAATTTAGCTATATAATTTATAAAATCCTCCTGTGTTTATTCAAACACAGGAGGATTTTTTTTTTAGCTATTCTTAAGTTCTGGCTGAGGTGTAAGTCTTAAATAAGATTTTACTTCTTTAAACCCCTTAGGGAACATAGTTTTAGCATCTTCATTAGAAACCGAGGGACTAATAACTACATCCTCACCATGCTTCCAGTTCGCGGGAGTTGCAACTTTATTATAAGCTGTTAGTTGTAATGAATCTATTACTCTTAGTAATTCATCAAAATTTCTCCCAGTACTTGCAGGATAGGTTAATAAAAGTTTGATGGCTTTATCTGGCCCAATTATAAATACAGATCGTACAGTAAGGGTGTCATTTGCGTTCGGGTGAATCATATCATACAAATCAGATACTTTTCGATCTTCATCTGCTATGATTGGAAAATTTACCGTTGTATTTTGAGTTTCATTAATGTCTTTTATCCACTCTTTGTGAGATTCAACGCCATCTACACTAAGTGCGATCATTTTAACATTGCGCTTGTCAAACTCTGGCTTATATCTGGCAGCAGTACCTAGCTCTGTAGTACATACCGGAGTATAATCTGCAGGATGAGAAAAAAGGATTCCCCAACTGTCTCCTAAATACTCATAAAGATTTAATTTTCCTTCTGAAGTTTCTGCATCAAAATTTGGTGCTTTATCTCCTAATTTTATTGTGCTCATAGAATTTTATTTAATATATGAACTTTAAAGTTAAACATAATAAAACGAGAAGCTATTAAGATCTTATCAATTTAATCCCACTTGTATTTACTCTTATCTAATTGATTATATCAAAAGTGGGAAGAAAATTATTGCTTCCATTTAATATTGCACCCAATACTTGGCTTCTGAGGTTCCGGAACATTTCGATTATTTAATACTGAATCCAGAGCTTCCCTGAGATCTCTTCCGTTTGCCGGGATACCATTTCCTGGACGAGAATTATCCAATTGCCCTCTATAGATCAATTTTAATTCTGAATCGTATAAATAGAAATCAGGAGTACAGGCAGCATCATAGGCTTTAGCCACTTCCTGAGTTTGATCGAATAAATATGGGAAAGGATAGTGATATTTTCTAGCTGTTTTCAGCATATAATCCGGATGGTCATCTGGATATGCTTCTACATCATTGCTCATAATAGCAACAAAACTAAATCCGGATACTCTATAATCATTTGCTACTCTTACAATTTCATCATTCACATGCTTTACAAAAGGACAATGGTTACTTAAAAACATGATCACAGTTCCTTTTTCTCCTTTTAGATCAGATAGGTTACAGATCTCAGATGTAACAGCATCAAGAAGATGGAACTCTGGGGCTATGGTTCCTAATGCTAACATATTGGATGGTGTTAAGGACATGAATTGAAATTTTGTAATTAAGGATGAAAACAAATTTGATATCTTTATTTCTAATTGAAATGCTTTGCAACATTGGATTATAAATCGGAATGTTTAAATTTAGTGATAATTTAAAATAAAGAGTCATGCTGTTTCGATTGCTATCGGAATTATTTCAGAATCTCACATCATCAAATATTTGAAAATTTAAAGTTAGATCCTGGGTCTCCCGATGCTTCGGGACAGGATAAATTTTTTATTTATTTAATTGTTTAGAAAACACAAGTTATATATGGATATAAGCTGGAATGATTTTGAAAAAGTAGAAATGAGAGTAGGAACTATTTTAAGCGTTCAGGATTTCCCGAAAGCTAATAAGCCGGCATATATAATGGAAATCGATTTTGGCAGCGACATAGGTGTTAGAAAATCTTCTGCGCAAATTACCAGACGGTATTCCCAAGAGGATTTGCTGAACAAACAAATTGTAGCTGTTGTTAATTTCCCAAAAAAACAGATCGCAAATTTCATGAGTGAATGTTTGGTGTTAGGAGCTGTTGGCCCCGAAAATGATATTGTACTTTTAAATCCCAGCTTTAAGGTTGAAAATGGGCTGCGGATAGGCTAAAAAAAATATGAAGTTTCAAAGATTCTGGAAACTTCATATTTGTGAAATATCAATAATATTTATTCTCTTATTTATTTCTGGGTTTATAAAATATTGAAACCAGTTCAGCATGTAAGTATTGTTCGGCGTTTAATTGATTCTTTGGATATTGCCACGAATTCACTAATGATTTTCAAGAATTTTTAAAACCAATAATTCGTGCATTCGTGGCTAATGATTCTATTTATTGTTGGTCATCTTAAAACCCTTGATAAAAAACATATAGCTTAGAAAATCGACTTGTTTTTTTAAATACGTCAATGGTAACTTGTTCCAAGGTCTCCTCCTCTGTATTAACTGGGATGCTGAAACAATTTCGATGGCTATCAGAACAGCGTGGCATTCAGGTTCAATTGTCATCCCGACCTAAGGAGGGATCCCTTAGGAGAAAAATTCGTTTATACTGAGATTTCTCGACTACGCTCGAAATGACATTAAATTCTTCGACTGGCTCAGAATGACTACAAACCGGAATATAGCTAGTTAAAAGCAAATACTGGTACAAAGGCGAATAATCAGTTATAATTATACTTACATTTCATTTCCAAAGAATATAGCGTTCATCAATAATTTATTGGTTCCATACCAAAATCCACGGAAGTTGGTGTTGTCTGTAAACAATACCACATGTCCTTTTCCCATGCTACTATGTTTAAAAGGTACGGTGTTGGCAATTAGATCTAAATTTGGTTTGCTTATATAACCACTAAGGAGTGGATTCTCTGTATATTTTATAGGATTATTATAGCTGGTAGAATCGGCTTTTATAAAAATAGTGGTATCTCTAAATAAGGCAATCTTGTTATTTGTATATCCAAAATTCACCGGATGTGATCTATCTTGTGTGGCTTCAAAAATAGCCCCACCAATTCCTTGAGCTCCTCTAAAGTCATTGCGTTCTTCAAAGTTCACGTTTTTCGCTTTCACTTTATTTTTTATAAATTCAAGCTTCATGAATTCATTGGTATTAAACCAATTGGCTGCATTTTTATAGCCTATTAAAGTGCCGCCGGTTTTCACCCAATCCTTAATTTTTTCTACTTCTTTCGTTTCAAAAACATCCTTGCCCCAACTATTAGGTAAAATAATATCGGTGTATTTGCTTAGATCTGTTCTCCCAAAATTGCGGGTATCTAATTTAGTGATGTGCATATCGTATCGCTGATCGAATAAGTGCCATATCTCTCCGGCATCGTAAGGGGTGATCCCATCCCCAACGATAATAGCTACTTTTTGAGGCTCCAGTATTCTAAAATAATTACTACCTAAACTTATTCCTTTTGTGAGACCAGTACTTACTCCCGCAATAGAAACGTTCGATTTTTCAGATACTTCAGTAAGAAAATCGAAGATTTCAATATCGGTCATTTTCTGATTCTGAACCGGGATTAGGATGGTTCCGTAATCGTATTTCTTGCTATCGGCCTCAAAAGTTTTCATCGCCACTTGGGCTCGAAGTCCTTTCTCTAAAATTAGATTGAGGGCCTTTGGAGTATTGTAATCTTCCCACTCCATTAAATAGGCATAATCGCTTTTGATTATTGTGTTTATGGATGGTTTTTGAAGGCTGTCAATTTTTTCTCCGGTATATTTAAGAGGAACGCTGTTATCGAATTTTAAATCGAAGGCTAATGGAAAGGACCAGGCAGAAATATCGTAGAACAAACTATCTTTAAAAGAGGTCCTTTTCTCGAACATAGCTTCAACTACTCGATGCTGCTTTTGATTTTTAGGCACAATATATCCTGCACCTTTCTTAAATTTTTTGCCATTAAGTTCAAAATCCTCTTTTATTTCATAGATATCCACTTGTTGCCGCTTCAATATTTCAGCTAAATGGTATGCCTTATTTTTATCTTTTTCACTTCCAAAAACATAGGCGTCTTTACCCATAGTACTTCTGGAATTCTTATAAAAAGTACGTTGATAATCTAAAATTTTGTTCCTCATACTTCCGGCTGCCTGCAAAGTAGACAATGCGGCGGTGAACTGATTTCTAATGGTGAATGGAAAGGTTAATAAACCATTATCTGTTTCTTGTGCATGCCCTCTGGAACTTCCTTGCTCAAAAAGGATCCCGATACTTCCATTGATATCCGGGAAGGTGGAACCTTTTCCGTAGTAAAAATCATCGTAATCTTCTTGAGTGTAATATAGCGAACCAATCTTATCCAGCGCTTTTGCATGATAGGTTCCAATCTCTCTTGTAAGATCCTGATTCATTTGCGGGGTTAATGGATGTGTTCTGGATGGAATTCCCGGCTGAAAGAAAAAGGAAGAATTAGAGCCCATTTCATGATGATCTGTAAGAATATTAGGTTGCCATTTATGGAAAGTGGCTATTCTAGCTCTCGATTCCGGTAATTGAACAGGCAGCCAATCCCGGTTCATATCGAACCAATAATGATTTGTTCTACCCCCAGGCCAAACTTCACTAAACTCCCTATCCTGCGGATCTGGATTTAAATTCTTGCTTTTATTAGTATTTGCCCAATAGGCAAAACGTTGTAAACCGTCTGGATTTAGCGACGGGTCGAATAAAATCACCGTATTGTCAAGAATTTCATCAATCTTTTCCCCTTGCCCTGCAGCTAAATAATATGCAGCCAAGAGAGCAGAATTGGAGCCGCTAGGTTCGTTCCCATGAATGGAAAATCCTTGATATACCACAATTGGCATCTCCTCAGTATTGATGTTTTCACTATTTGCTTCGGTGAGGCTTACATGATCCTTTCTTATTTTATCTATATTCTTATGGTTATTTTCTGAAGTGATAACCAGCAATAGTAGCGGTCTTCCTTCAAAGGTAGCACCTCTGTTTTCAATAGTGATTCTTGGGGATTCCGAGGCAAGTGTACGCATATAAGCTACCAATAAATCGTGGGTAACATGCCATTCTCCGGGAATATATCCAAGGATTTCTTGCGGAGTGGATATTTCTGGATTATAAGAAATGTCTTGAGGAAGATAGTAGGAGAGGTCTAAATTATCTTGTGCACTTATATTCAAAGAAAATAAAAGGATAAGTGCTAATTGTAGATATTTCATAAAATTATAATGTTTGAGGCCCTAATATAAAAAAACCGCTTCAATTTCTTGAGGCGGTTTCAATTTAATTCCTCATTGAGAGTTAATTCACATGACTTGCCCTCAACATTCAAGCGAACATGCCTTGATTTACTTTTTTATTTTAGATATCTTCAAAACTGATATCTGTAAACTTATCTGGTGAAGGCGTTACATCTGTTGATACTTCATCTTCCTGATATTCTTTTTTGAAATCTTTCTGATGCTTATCACTTATTACTTCCTGCCCTTTTTCTTCCACTATGTAGCTGGTCATCTCATTTAAGATTTCCGCGAAACCATCAAAATCTTCCTTGTACAAGTAGATCTTGTGTTTTTTGTAATGAAAAGATCCATCTGCATTGGTGAATTTTTTACTCTCGGTAATAGTAAGATAGTAATCATCTGCTTTGGTAGCTCTCACATCAAAGAAGTATGTACGTCTTCCTGCTCTTAATACTTTAGAGAATATTTCATCTTTCTCCATCATTCCATTTTCATTCATAAAATAAATCTTTTGGTTTTATTTAACTAAGGTCAAAAATCTAAAAAAAATTAACACTTCGCAACAAAATTTCACATTTCTTTTTCACTTAGCTGTTTTGCATAAAGTTCCTTGTAGTATCCTTCTTGCTGAATTAATTTCTGATGGTTCCCTTCTTGCACCACAGCACCGTCTTGAAGGATTATTATCCTGTCGGCATTTTTTACTGAAGAGATCCTGTGGCTCACAATAATTGTGGTCTTGCTTTGTGAGATTTTAAATAAATTCTGAAGTATTTCTTCTTCGGTTTCTGTATCTACTGCGGAAAGACTATCGTCAAAAAGCAAGATCTGAGGATCATGTATAATTGCCCGTGCTATAGAAACACGTTGTTTTTGTCCGCCGGATAGCGTAATGCCCCGTTCACCCAAACGTGTATCAAAACCTTCGGTAAAAAGTATGATAT
>JAGXIJ010000151.1 GCA_024635675.1 Gillisia sp. | reverse complement strand
CGATTAAGGTATTAACTATTAGCATATTATAATTAGATAGGTTTGTTTCAGAAATTAATACGAAACATAACAATAAAACCTATCATTATGAAAATCAAAGCTATCTTATTCGCAGCAGCCATTTTTGGTGCAACTTTTTTTGTAACTTCAACTACAGAAAACGACAATAACAATGACCCAATACAAAAACAAGCTGTTCAAAAATCGACGATCCGCGTTCCTACTAACGGGTAGTCTAATTGGTTTTTCAATAGCCTTTTCACCTTATATTTTTTATTTATATGAAATTTTCCCAAGCGGTCCCGTTTGGGAAAATTCTTTTTTTACATATGAAAGTAAGTACTATGAGAATGTCTTAACTGCAGCATGGACTTATTTCGGAAAAATCACTCCTTTATTTTTACTTCTCATTTGGTTCTTTACTTGTAAGCATTGGTGGTATCATTCAATTTTGATTCCAATTTCAATGTATGTTTTTCAAATTATCAGTACAATTTATGATGATGTTTATATGGAACCAACTGATTTTATGGATATTGATGGGCTTATTTATTTAGCACCCTTTTTTATAGGGATTTTGATAATTGTTTATTTAGTAAGAATTCAAATATTTGACAGAATCTATGGAATTGATCTTAGTGAACTTAATGAGACAGATGTATCAGTGTTTTCTAAATCAATGTCTACGAATGAGCAGAATGAAGTAGATACGATGCGGCATCAAGGTTTCAATTTTAGACCAGAGCCTACAGAGGATTATTACCAAAAACTTTAATTAAAACTTTTCTTACATTGCCCAAAAATGTTGTAATTTGAATCTTTTGTACACCATTAGGCATGATAGAAAAACCATCACCATTTACCAAAGAACAGCTACTTCCACAGGAAGAAACCCTGGAAATCTACCAGAATAAAGGGGAGCTATTTATTGGCATTCCAAAAGAAACCTCTTATCAAGAAAAACGAGTTTGTTTAACTCCAGATGCCGTCGCCGCAATTACTGCACATGGCCATAGAGTTATTATAGAATCTAATGCCGGGAAATGGGCGAGATTTAGTGATAAAGACTACTCAGATGCCGGTGCAGAGGTTACTAAAGACACCAAAAAAGTGTTCTCCTGCCCCACTATTCTTAAAGTCGAACCACCTTCTAATGAGGAGTTGGAAATGATAAATACTCAAACCACCATTATTTCTGCGTTGCAATTAAAAACACAATGCAAAGAATATTTTCAAAAATTAGCTGCTAAACGTATTACCGCACTGGGTTTCGAATTTATTCGGGATGAGGATGGTTCATATCCTGCCGTTCGAGCGCTAAGCGAAATCGCCGGGACCGCTTCAGTATTAATTGCTTCCGAAATAATGAGCAATTATGAACAGGGAAATGGATTGATGTTTGGAAATATAAGCGGTGTTCCCCCGGTAGAGGTAGTGATTTTAGGGGCCGGAACCGTTGGAGAATTTGCTGCACGATCTGCCGTAGGACTTGGAGCTAATGTAAAAGTCTTTGATAGTAGCCTTACCAGACTTCGAAATATCCAAACAAATATTGGTCGTACCCTATATACTTCTACAATTCAACCCAAGAATTTAATGAAAGCCCTAAAACGATGTGATGTTGTTATTGGTGCTATTCGAGGAAAGAATCGGTCTCCTATTTTGGTTTCTGAAGAAATGGTCCAAGGCATGAAGAACGGAGCTATAATAATTGATGTTAGCATCGATATGGGTGGATGTATAGAGACCAGCGAAATTACAACTCACGATAATCCTATTTTCAAAAAACATGGGGTTATACATTATTGCGTTCCTAACATTCCTTCAAGATATGCCAGAACAGCCTCCGTTTCAATAAGTAATATTTTCACTCCCTATCTGTTGCATATTGCAGAACAAGGTGGTTTTGAAAATACTTTGAGATATGACAAGGGTTTACGAAATGGATTGTATTTTTACCACGGTATATTAACCAACAAATCTATTGCAGACTGGTTTGATCTTTCTTACCGCGATATCAATTTACTTATATTTTAATTTATGAATTTTATTCAAAGACTGGGATTTTTTTCAGTAGGTCTTATCATGGGAATTGGAATTCTAATGTTTTTTCTGGGAGGAAAAAAAGCATCTTGTGATTATTCACCAAATGCCAGAACTCTTAAAAACATTAGAAATAAAGAGCGGGTGTTTTCTGAAAATGCACTTAGTTATTTTTCTAATAATAATTTAGACACTTCATTAGTCACTACAATTCTAAAAAGCGGAAATGTAGATTTTGGAAAAAGTGACACAAAAAAAGAACTTTGTAAAATCTATTTCATTTCTGAAGAATTGGAATCTGGGGAATTAGAAATTGAAATTGAAAACTGTAAAGATAAGGCAGTGATTAAATCTGTCCGGAAAGTTAATTAGGTTTTCTGTCCCAGTGTTTATTAGTAGAAATCGAAAAATTCTATAATTTGCACCAAACTTCGACAAGCTCAGTTTGACAAAGTCAGAAATATCATTCTGTCCCGATAGCTATCGGGATTGTCGAAGAATCTCATTAAATTCTAATCTTCTCAATAAGAGATCCCTCCTTGCGTCGGGATAACATAATATACATTGTCATTTCGAGCGAAGTCGAGAAATCTCAATGGGCGTAGATCCTGAATATGCACAAAAAAGTTCACTCATACGGTCAGGAAGACAAAATGTAACTTCTCTTACAATATCTGTGAAGTGTGATCTTTGGTTTTAACCTTAGTAATGATATCTTCAATTAAGCCATTTTCATCTATCACAAAGGTGGTTCTAATGATCCCATCATATTCTTTTACCATAAATTTCTTTGGCCCCCAAACACCATAGGCCTCTATCACTTCCTTATCCTCATCGGCTAATAACGGAAATGGCAATTCATATTTATTTTTAAAATTAGCTTGCCTTTTTTCATTATCTGCACTCGCACCTAATATTTGATATCCTTTTGCTTGAAATTGCTCCCAGTTATCTCTCAAATTACAAGCCTCAGCTGTACAACCAGGAGTACTTGCCTTTGGGTAGAAAAACAAGACCACCTTTTTTCCTTTAAAATCTGTAAGATTTATAATATTACCATCTTGATCTTTTACTGAGAAATTCGGAGCCTTATCTCCTACTTTTAGTTTTATCATTATTCTTATTTTAGCCCTAAATTTAAGCATTATGAATAAACAGGAAAAGGTTAAGTACGTTATAGATACGTTAAATGAAATTTATCCTGAAGTTCCCATTCCCTTAGATCATAAAGATCCTTATACTTTATTGATCGCTGTATTGATGTCTGCACAGAGTACTGATGTTAAAGTGAACCAAATTACACCATTGTTATTTAAAAGAGCAGACAATCCTTATGCGATGATAAAATTATCTGTAGAGGAAATTCGTGAAATAATAAAACCTGTTGGGCTATCCCCAATGAAAGCAAAAGGAATCTACGGACTTTCCCATATACTTATCGATAAATATAATGGGGAGATTCCAATGAGCTTTGAAGCCTTGGAGTCCTTTCCTGCAGTGGGACATAAAACGGCGAGTGTGGTAATGTCCCAGGCTTTTGGTATCCCGGCTTTCCCTGTAGATACTCATATTCACAGATTAATTTACAGATGGAACTTAAGCAACGGGAAAAATGTAGTTCAAACTGAAAAAGATGCTAAAAGGCTATTTCCAAAGGAGCTTTGGAATAAACTACATCTTCAAATAATTTATTATGGTAGAGAATATTCTCCGGCTAGGGCCTGGAATTTAGATAAAGATATTATCACAAAAACAATTGGGCGAAAACAAGTAATTGCCAATTATTATAAGAAGAAATAATCGGCTATTTGTTTACTGATCCAAAAAATGTTCGATAGTCCTAGAACTAATAGAAAAAACAAAACCTGCACAATAGCAGGTTTTGTTTTTTCTAGTTCAAAATAAATTCGAAACTCAACTGCCTATGTTTTGTAATATGCAGGGCTTTAGAATAATTTAAAAGGAACTGTATTGTTTCCTTTTTAGGGTTTAGTTTGTTCAATTGTTCTCCTTTCGAAGGTTTAGTGTAAAGGTGCTTCATTTGCTTAACTTTAGTTAGTTTAAATGAAGAACGTATTTAAAGTACTCTTATTGTAAACTAATTTGTTAAAATAAGATTATGTTTTTCTATTAATTTTCTCAAATTAATCAAGGCATAACGCATTCTACCTAAAGCAGTATTTATACTAACCCCGGTAAGTTCTGAAATCTCTTTAAAACTCATGTCTTTATAGATACGCATGGTTAAAACTTCCAATTGATCTTCAGGCAATTCCTTGATCAATTCTTGAACATCAGATTCTATTTGATCTTTAATAATTTGCTTCTCAATATTCAGATCCCCATCACTTAGAACCGAGAAAATATTAAAATCCCCATGGTTCTCAAACTTAGGCATTCTCTTATTTTTCCTAAAATGATCTATTACCAAATTATGTGCAATTCTCATCACCCAAGGTAAAAATTTACCTTCCTCGTTGTATTTACCTTTTTTAAGAGTATTGATAACCTTTATAAAAGTGTCCTGAAAAACATCATCAGAAACATCCTTATCAAAAACTTTCGAATAGATAAAACTGTAAATACGTTGTTGATGTCTATTAATTAAAGTGGAAAGTGCACGTTCATTCCCTTGAATATACTCCTGCACAAGAGCAGCGTCAGTTGCCTTTATGTAATTCATAATAGTTACTTTGTTATCGGGTACGTAGGAATACCGTCAGGTTAGATTTTTAGCTTACAAAAGTAACTTTATGCAATAGGCAATAGATTTTTAGAATGTTCGTTGATGTTCCAAATATAGCAACATATATTTTACTTTAGCAAACAATATTCAGATTTTTTAACAAATCATATAGATTTTGTTTGCTTTTTACACTGATGCTTATTGAGTACCTTTGCGTTTATTTCGACAAATTAATACTATGATCCTAGATATTTCAAAGGTTAACCCAAAAGAAAACATAATAATTAAAGGTGCTAAACTTCATAATTTAAAGAATATTGATGTTATAATCCCGCGAAATAAGTTAGTTGTAATTACAGGACTTTCTGGTTCAGGAAAATCTAGTTTAGCGTTCGATACTCTATATGCAGAGGGCCAACGAAGGTATGTGGAAAGTTTATCTTCTTATGCGAGACAGTTTCTTGGAAGATTGAATAAACCCAAGGTAGATTATATAAAAGGTATTGCCCCGGCTATTGCCATCGAACAAAAGGTTAATTCTACGAACCCTCGCTCTACCGTTGGTACTTCCACCGAGATCTATGATTATT
>JAGXIJ010000023.1 GCA_024635675.1 Gillisia sp. | reverse complement strand
GAAGGATACAGCAAACTTGAGTACAGGTGGAACTGCAGAAGATGTTACAGATATTGTTCATCCTGCAAACGTATCTATGGCTGAGAGAATTTCGAAAATAATAGATCTCGATATCTGCGGAATTGATATCATGACCACCGATATAAGTAAACCTATATCTGAAACTGGAGGTGCAGTTATAGAAGTTAATGCCGGTCCTGGATTTAGAATGCATTTAGCACCAACAACAGGTCTTCCAAGAAATGTGGCTTCCCCTGTGGTCGATAAATTATTTCCTACCCAGGGAAACACCGGTAGAATTCCAATTGTTGCAATTACTGGAACGAATGGTAAGACAACTACCAGCAGGTTAATTGCCCACATGGCAAAATTAAAAGGTTTTAGAGTGGGATATACTACCAGTGATGGTGTTTATATTCAGAATAGACTTTTAATGAAAGGGGATTGCACTGGTCCGGCCAGTGCAGAATTTGTACTAAGGGATCCTACTGTGAATTTTGCAGTCTTGGAATGTGCAAGGGGAGGACTACTACGTGCAGGTCTAGGATTCTCGAAATGTGATGTGGCAGTGGTAACAAATGTGGCAGCAGATCATCTTGGTCTAAAAGGAATTCATACCATCGAGCAATTAGCAAAAGTCAAGGGTGTTTTGCCGGAAACTGTTTTGCCGGATGGCTATGCTATTTTAAATGCAGACGATGACCTTGTGTACGAAATGCGCAGAAGTTTAACTTGTAATTTAGCTTTGTTTTCTATGGATGAAGATAATCCAAGAATTAAAGCACTACAAAGAAAGGGCGGCATAACTGCTGTTTACGAAAATGGATATGTCACTATTTGTCGAGGTGCCTGGAAGATGCGAATTATGCGTGCCGAAGAAATTCCTTTAACCTATGGAGGCAAGGCAGATTTCATGATTCAAAATATTTTAGCAGCTGTTATTGCGGCAAATGTAAGAGGTATAAGTATTGAAGATATGAAAGCAGGCTTGGAAACATTTATACCTTCTCCTTCTCAAACTCCCGGCAGATTAAATCTTTTTGAGTTTGAAAATTTTAAAATTTTATTGGATTATGCCCATAATCCATCAGGAATGCGCGCTCTTAAAAATTTCACAGATAAACTGGAATGTACCGAGAAAGTAGGAATTATTGCAGGTATTGGAGATAGGCGGGAAGAAGATAATAATGAAATGGGAAGTATTGCCGCTGAAATGTTTGATGAAATTATAATTAGACAGGACAAACAGTTAAGGGGTAAAACAGAAGAGGAACTTATAAACATGCTGGAAAAAGGGATCAAAATGAAAGACCCAAATAAGAAAATCACCATTATCCCTTCAGAAAGGGATGCTATAATACATGCAGTTACTCATGCTCGTAAAGGATCTTTAATAATTTTATGTAGCGATGTTGTGCCAGATGCTCTGGATCTTGTAAAAGAATTGAAAGAGAAGGAGTCTAAAGGGGAAAAAGTATTTGCAGTTTAAAGAAAATGAAATCAATTTTTTAAATAAAGGCCGCCAGATATATGGTGGCCTTTAAATATAATTTTGTGTAAGCTTCATTTATAAACCGCAGGTTAGCATTTTTTAATCCCGTAATTTTGCTTTAAAATAGCACAAGAATTGAAAAGAGAAATAATCATAACAGGAGATGGTTCTTCCACCATCCATATTCCGGAATGGAACGAACAATACCATTCTAAACATGGCGCTTTACAAGAGGCTATTCATGTATTTATAAATATGGGGTTACTCCCGGTTTATGCAAGAGAAGAGCTTTCCGAAATTTCAATATTGGAAATTGGTTTCGGGACCGGGCTAAATGCGCTGGTTACCTATGAAGAAGCTCGAAATAGAAGTAACACGGTCAATTACACCGGGGTGGAAGCATATCCGGTGGCAAAGGATGAGGTAGGTAAATTGAATTTCAGTGAGATCATCAAAGATCCTTTGGCTGTAGATTTTTTCAATAAGATCCATGAAAGTGAATGGGGAAAAGAGGTTGAGATCACAAAATCATTTAAACTGACTAAACAGCAGAAATTTTTTCAGGACATAGAAGATATCGAGTTATATGACTTGGTTTATTTCGATGCGTTTGGAGCCAGAGTGCAGCCGGAACTATGGTCGGTAGATATTTTTAAGAAAATGTATAATGCGCTTAAACGTAATGGGATTTTGGTTACATATGCCGCCAAAGGAAGCGTGAGACGGGCAATGCTGGAAGTAGGATTCTTAGTGGAGCGATTGCCTGGCCCTCCGGGGAAAAGGGAAATGTTAAGAGCAACAAAAAAATAGGGGAGTTTGTTGTTAAACCTCGTGAAAATAGAATTGTTCTTACATGAGCTTGGTTATCTTTAAAGAAAAAGAATGCGAGTATTAATTACAGGTGCTACTGGTCTGGTTGGTTCTTATATCGCTAGACAATGCCTTGCTAAAGGCATCGAAGTTAACTATCTAACTACCAGTAAAAAGAAGATAAAGAATAAAGCTAATTATAAAGGATTCTATTGGGATCCTACTAGGAACGAGATCGATACTAATTGTTTAGAACAGGTTGATGCTATTTTTCATCTCGCCGGTGCCAGTATAGCAAAACGATGGACTAGTGATTATAAGCAAGAAATAATAGATAGCAGGATTAAAACTGCCAAACTACTATTCGATTCTCTCAAATCTTCAGATCATACAATTTCTCAATTCATATCTGCAAGTGCGCTGGGGATATACCCTAGTTCTTTGCGAAATTTATATAATGAGGAGGAGGAACAAAGAGATGTTTCGTTCTTGGGATTGGTGGTTCAGCAATGGGAGGAAGCAGCAGATAAGTTTAAAGAATTAAATATAAAGGTTGCAAAAGTACGCACCGGTTTAGTACTAGCTGCTGAAGGCGGGGCATTACAAAAAATGAAAGAACCCGCAGATTTTAATTTAGGTGCAGCATTTGGTAGTGGAAAGCAATGGCAATCTTGGATACATATAGAAGACCTTGCCAACCTATATATGCACATTATGCAGAAAGAACTTGAAGGTGTATATAACGCTGTGGCCCCCAATCCTGTAACGAATAATGAATTGATGGACGGGATCGCTAAACAACTGGATAAAAACTTATGGCTGCCAAATGTGCCGGCACTTGCTTTAAAAGTTGCATTGGGAGATATGTCTTCCGTAGTTTTATCAAGCCAGTTAGTGAGCTCAGATAAAATTGAAAATACTGGTTTTGAATTTAAGTATAAAAACTTACCTAAGGCATTAGAGGATTTATTATAATAAAAAAGAGGCTGCAATTTGCAGCCTCTTTTTTATATAGAGCTTAATTGAATTAAGCTTTCTTTGCTTTCAAGTTGATCATCAATTCAATCTCATCGTTGATGAATTTATCTCCTAAACCATCAAAAACAGATTTAGAACCGTAATTCACATTCCACTTAGTTCTATCAATATTGAATTTTTCACTAGTTATTTCAATAGTGTCTTCATTCATTGTAATAGTCACCGGGAATTCAACATTTTTAGTCACTTCTTTTAAAGTAAGATTTCCTTGTAACAAAGTTACTCCTTCTTTTTCTGTAACTCCAGTAACTTCAAATGTACCTGTAGGATACTGGTTTACATTAAAGAAATCTCCTTCTTTACCTTCTACAGTTCCTTTAAGGTGCTTTTCAAGCTTCATTTTATCATCTCCTTCAAGATCTGCATTTTCAATAGAATTCATGTCAATTACAAAAGTTCCACTTTCAATAACGCTATCGTTAGCCTTAAAAGTTCCTTCTGTTAATTTAATGGTTCCCATATGAGATCCTGTTGGCTTTTCACCTTTCCAGTTAATTACAGAGGTTGTGGTGTCTACTTTAAAAGCAGCAGCTTCCATAGTTGCATCTGCAACTTCTTGAGCATCTGTAGTCTCAACTTCTTTATTTTCGTTTTTACATCCAACTACTGCGAATCCAATTGCTGCAATTGTAAAAATATTTAATATTGATTTTTTCATTTTAATCGTAATTTTTAATGAAGGGCAAAAGTAACAACCTCTCTAACACCCCCTTCTTAAATATATATTAAAGTTTTTCAAGTGACATTTTGACATTTTAATAGGATTGGCAACAAATTTGTCCTTTGCATGAAAACAAATATTGCGCACTGATGAACAAACAACAAGATTCCAATAATAACGAACATACGAACGATTTAAATAATAACGATTCTGTAAAAGATCAAATCGAAGAGCTTCTGGATGATGCTAGTGAGGAAGTAGAGGCGGGAGCAGATGTAGAGCAGCTATCTGAGACTGATCAACTAAAAGCAGATCTTGAAAAGGAAAAAGATAGGTTTTTAAGGCTTTTTGCTGAATTCGAAAATTTCAAGAGACGTACTTCTAAAGAGCGAATTGAGTTATTCAAGACCGCTAATCAGGAAGTTATGTCAGCTATGTTGCCCGTTTTAGACGATTTTGACAGAGCGATGAATGAAATTAAAAAGGCTAAGGATAAAAATCTGCTTAAAGGAGTGGAGCTTATTTATAATAAATTCAATGAAACGCTCCTTAATAAGGGATTAGAGCCTATGAATGTGAGATCTGGTGATGTGTTCGATGCAGATATGCATGAAGCGATCACTCAAATTCCAGCTCCTTCAGATAAACTAAAAGGAAAGATAGTGGACGTGGTAGAGCGCGGGTATAAACTTGGAGAAAAGATAATTCGCTATCCAAAAGTAGTGACAGGAAAATAATTTTCGGCTAAGCCATTACTACAAATTACAAAATCACACAATGAAACAGGATTATTACGAAATATTAGGTTTAAGCAAAGGCGCAACTAAGGCTGAAATTAAAAAGGCTTACAGAAAGAAAGCTATAGAATTTCACCCAGATAAAAATCCGGGAAATTCAAAAGCAGAGGAGACCTTTAAACAGGCAGCCGAAGCTTATGAAATTCTAAGTAATGACGACAAGCGCGCTAAATACGACCGTTTTGGACATCAGGCATTCGAAGGTGGCTTCGGTGGTGGTGGCGGAGGCGGTATGAATATGGACGACATATTCAGCCAATTTGGTGATATCTTCGGAAATAGTGGTTTTGGCGGTGGCGGCGGCGGCGGATTCTCAGGTTTTGGAGGCTTCGGTGGCGGTGGTCAACGACGCGTTAAAGGAAGTAACTTACGTATAAGAGTTAGTTTAACCATTGAGGAGATTGCCAACGGTGCAGAGAAAAAGATAAAAGTTAAGCGTAAAGTTCAGGCTGAAGGCACAACGTATAAAACATGTTCAACTTGTAGTGGAACAGGACAGGTAACCCGTATTACAAATACTATTTTAGGAAGAATGCAAACTGCTTCTCCTTGTACCGTTTGTGGTGGTGCCGGTCAAACAATAGATCAAAAACCTGCAGATGCAGATGCTCATGGGCTTATTGCAAAAGAGGAAACTGTAACTATAAAAATACCAGCAGGGGTAGAAGATGGAATGCAGTTAAAAGTTTCAGGTAAAGGAAACGAGGCGCCAGGAAATGGTGTGCCGGGTGATCTTTTAGTTGCAATTGAAGAAAAACCACATGCAACCTTACAACGTGAGGGAGATAACCTACATTACGATCTATATATAAGCTATTCTGAAGCAGTTTTAGGAGCAAGTAGAGAAATAGATACTGTTTCTGGAAAGGTGCGTATTAAGGTAGATGAAGGTGTGCAGTCCGGTAAAATATTGAGACTTCGAGGTAAAGGGATCTCGAACATCAATGGATATGGTAAAGGAGATCTTTTAGTACATGTAAATGTTTGGACCCCAAAGGTGTTAAATAAAGAGCAAAGAGACTTTTTCGAGAAGATGGCTACCGATGAAAACTTTCAGCCTAATCCAGAAAAAAGCGACAAATCCTTTTTTGAGAAGGTAAAAGATATGTTTTCTTAATTAAGAAAATTTTAAGAAATTTTTATATATTTGAGTATCACTAATCTAATTAGTGATACTTTTTCTTTTTCATAGCAATTTTTTTTCCCATCCTTATTTTCATTTAAGGGTGGGTTTTTGTTTTTAAAACAATTCATTTCTGGGAGGAAAATAAATTCTGGTATATAAAAGCATTTCTTTGCTATTTCGATATATTTACGAGATAATCAACATTTATGGATAATCTTCTGGTTGCAGAAAATATTTGCAAACAATTCGGAAATACTACTGCACTAAATAATGTCTCCATCAATATCCCCAGAGAAAGCATTTATGGGCTTTTGGGGCCTAATGGTGCGGGAAAAACCACTTTTATAAGGATTATTAATCAAATATCTATGCCAGACAGTGGGATGGTTTATTTGGATGGAAAACCTTTACAAGCTAACGATGTTAGCCATATTGGATACCTGCCGGAGGAGCGTGGTTTATATAAGTCTATGAAAGTGGGAGAGCAGGCGTTGTATCTTGCCCGACTAAAGGGATTAAGCAAGGCAGAAGCTAAAGAACGTTTGGATTATTGGTTTACTAAATTAGATATAAAACACTGGTGGGATAAGAAGATCCAATAGTTGTCTAAAGGGATGGCCCAAAAAGTGCAATTTGTGATCACTGTTTTACACCGGCCTAAATTATTGATCTTTGACGAACCCTTTAGTGGTTTTGATCCCGTAAATGCCGATCTTATAAAACACGAAATTTTACAACTCCGCGAAGAAGGGGCAACCATCTTATTTTCTACCCATAGAATGGAAAGTGTAGAGGAATTATGCGATTATATGGCATTGATCCACGAATCTAACAAACTATTGGATGGGAAAGTAGACGATATAAAAAGAGCACATAAAACCAATACTTTTGAGGTGGGTATAAATGCTTTTAATGAAAACGAGCTTTTAGCAGAATTAAACGGAAATTTTAAAATTGGGAAAGCACAGTTCAAATCACTTTCAGACGATTTAAAATTGAGTATTCAAATAAAACCGAATGAATCGCCAAACGATCTTTTAAAATATCTAATTACAAAATCTAGAGTAAATCATTTTGTAGAGGTAGTACCTTCAGTTAATGATATCTTTATAAAAACTGTTACTAAAAATGAATAACCTTAAGCTCATCATTCAAAGAGAGTATCTGGCAAGGGTAAGAAACAAGACCTTTATTGTGATGACCTTTTTAAGTCCCTTGATTCTTGTTGGGATGTTTTCTCTGATTGCCTATTTAAGTATGCTTAATAATAGTGAAACACATACTATAGCAGTTAAGGATGATACTGGCTTATTTCAAGGGGAATTCGAAAATAAAGATGAGATAAATTTCGTGGATGTTTCCACTATATCGCTTGAGAGTGCCAAATTATTGGTTATAGAAAAAGATTATTATGGGGTTTTGTACATCCCAGATACCAAGGATAATATTCAGTTGGCAAAATCCATTCGCTTTTTCGGGAAAGAAGCACCATCTATTGGGATTTTAAGACAAATTGAACAAACTATTTCAGAAAATCTAACCACCCGCGAACTCATTTCACGTGGAGTAGATATTACTCAAATAAAATCGGCGGAAGCTCAGGTAGACATTAAAATAGAGAATTTTGAAGGAAAGAGAACTTCAAAAATGTCTAATTATGTAAAGATGATCTTTGGAGGAGCGGCAGGATATCTACTTATGATGTTCATTATTATATATGGAAATATGGTAATGCGGAGTGTAATTGAAGAAAAGGCCAATAGGATTATTGAAATTATAATTTCTTCAGTAAAACCAATTCAATTGATGCTAGGGAAGATCATAGGAACTTCTTTGGCAGGAATTACTCAGTTTACTATTTGGGTAATTTTGGGGACTGTCCTTTTGTTTATCACTTCTTCTGTAACCGGTTTGAATTTAATGGAAGCACAACCACAAATGCAAGATATCGAGCAGGTTTCTAATGTTAAATTGCAACAATTGATTATAGATATTACCAACTTGCCCATTTTCGCATTAATACTTTCATTTCTCGTTTATTTTATAGGAGGATATTTTCTTTATAGCGCTATATATGCGGCTATTGGGGCTGCAGTAGATTCGGAAACCGATACACAACAGTTCATGTTCCCAATAATTTTACCGCTAATGTTGGGTATCTATGTAGGATTCTTCTCGGTAATAGAAAACCCTCACGGCACGGTGTCTACTATATTTTCTATGATTCCCTTAACCTCTCCTATTGTTATGCTTATGCGAATTCCGTTTGGAGTGCCGTGGTATGAGTTGGCAATTTCATTAATAATACTATTTGCAACTAATGCGGGTGTAGTTTGGCTTGCAGCTAAAATTTATAGAGTAGGAATTTTGATGTATGGTAAAAAACCAACCTATAAGGAATTGTATAAATGGATTAAATATTAATTGATGCAGGGGAAAGTAGAACAAGTAAAGGAGGTGATAGAAAAAGATGTTTGGGGGTTAATCCAGGATTTCCTAAATCTTACTATCTATCCTTTTTCAGGTGAAGCAGACGATAAAATGCATATCACTGTTGGGATAGTTTTATTAGTCGTTTTTACGTTTGTAATTACCACCATTACTCTACGGTTAATTCGCATGTTCCTAACCCGAAAATTAGAAGCGAATGATAAACTGAAATTTATTAGCGTTTTTAAGTTTATAAAATACTTGGTATATCTTATTGTTGTAATTCTTACTCTAAGTTCGGCGGGGATAGATATAACAGTGCTTTTAACCGCATCTGCAGCACTTTTTGTGGGTTTGGGTTTAGCTTTACAAGAGCTTTTCCAAGATATTATAGGGGGGTTGTTTATAATAACAGATAAATCTTTATTAGTTGGAGATATTATCGAAATGGAAGGTAGAATAGGGAGGGTGATCGATATAAAATTAAGAACTACCCGGGTGCTTACCAGAGATGATAAAGTGATGATTATCCCAAATCATAAATTTATAAGTGAGATCCTGTTCAATTACACGCAAAATCATAGATCTACCCGTGAGTTTGTAAAAGTTGGAGTTGCTTACGGCAGCGATACAGAAAAAGTACAAGCTGTGCTTTTGGAATGCGCCAAAGAGCAAACAGGAATAGTAAAAAAGCCGGAACCATTTGTGCTTTTTGAAGATTTCGGAGATTCTGCCTTGGTTTTTTCTTTACATTTTTTTGTTACAGATAGCTTTGTAGATCCTAAAATTAAGAGTCAGCTGCGATTCAAAATAGATCATAAGTTTAGATTGAATGGAATTAGCATACCTTTCCCACAGCGAGATGTACATATGTTCTATCCTGCTTCTAACTCTATTAATCCTCCCACAAATGAAAAGAATCTTTAACGGAATCTTATTTGTTGCTATTATTGGTACAACAACGTTCATGGAAGGTCAAGAGGACGTCCTTGGTAGAATAGAATACACCAACTTCCCTCAATCCAATTCCGATAATACTTTTAGCCGGTTTAAAACTTTGGTGAAATATCCAATTAAGTTTAAATCTAATGGGAATTATTTGATTCCCGGTGTTCAGTACGAAAACATAAATTTCATATTTAAAGACGATGTGCCTTTTCCAGCGGAAAGTTTAGAACATTTAAAATCGTATTCAGTTATTCTAACTTATATTCATAGAATTCATAAAGACTGGCAATTGGGCCTGGAAGGTGAAATATTGGCTGCTTCTAATTTTGAAACCGGGGAGTTAATGAATGAAGATCTGGAATATACAGGATCGGTATTTTTTATGAAATCTAAAAAGGACCAACGATTAATTCTTGGAGTACGATATTCCACAGCCACCAGCTTGAATTTTCCATTACCAATCATTAATTATTATAAAAAGTTCGATCCAAAATGGTCTTATATTTTAGGGGTTCCAAAAACGAAAATACAGTATTATCTAAGTGAAAAAAGTTCATTCCAGGCATTTGTAAGCGTGGATAGCTTCTATGCTAATATTCAGGAAGAATTTAGTACGTCTGGAGTTTCTCCTATAGATGGAAAACTTGCTCAAAATATATCTATGACCTCAATTATATCTAGTCTTGGTTATGAATTGAGGTTCTCGAAGTATATTTCTTTTTATATTTACGGTGGTCATAGCCTAATTAATGACATCAGTTTAAGAGATGAAAATAATGATGAGGTTTATACCATAAATGACACAAATTCGTTATACGGCCGTACAGGTCTTAAATTCAGTATTTTATAATGGCAAAGATTTTAGTGATAGAAGATGAAGCAGCAATTCGAAGGGTATTAGTAAAAATTCTTTCTGAAGAAAACAATACCTATCAGTTAGAAGAAGCTGAAGATGGATTAGTAGGCTTAGAAAAAATAAAAGATGAAGAATACGATCTTGTATTATGTGATATCAAGATGCCAAAAATGGATGGTATTGAGGTGTTGGAGGCTATAAAAAAAATAAAACCGGAAGTACCGGTGGTAATGATCTCGGGGCACGGAGATTTGGACACTGCCGTAAATACCATGAAATTGGGTGCTTTCGATTATATTTCTAAACCCCCAGATCTTAATAGGTTATTAAACACCGTTCGTAATGCGTTAGATAGAAAAGAATTGGTGGTTGAGAATACCCTACTTAAGAAAAAAGTGGGAAAGAAATATCAGATGATCGGAGAGTCTTCTGCTATAGCCTCCATTAAAGAAATTATAGAAAAAGTTGCGCAAACAGATGCCAGGGTACTTATTACCGGTCCAAATGGGACGGGAAAGGAATTGGTAGCTCACTGGATACACCAAAAAAGCGATCGCTCCAGCGGCCCTATGGTTGAGGTGAATTGTGCTGCAATCCCTTCAGAATTAATAGAAAGTGAGCTTTTTGGTCATGTAAAAGGTGCTTTTACATCTGCAAATAAAGATAGAGCTGGGAAGTTTGAAGCTGCAAATGGTGGAACGATCTTTTTAGATGAAATTGGAGATATGAGTCTTTCTGCTCAAGCCAAAGTTTTACG
>JAGXIJ010000150.1 GCA_024635675.1 Gillisia sp. | reverse complement strand
TGGATATGAAGAATATCCAGCAAATCCAAACGGTTCCCATTTCAATACCGCTATGATGACCGATACAACGGGAAGACATCTTGTAATGATGCCACATTTAGAACGCTCTACTTTTTCTTGGAATTGGGCCTATTATCCAAAAGAAAGAAAAGATGAGGTAACTCCTTGGTTAGAAGGATTTGTGAATGCTCGTAAGTGGTTAGAGCAGAAATAGAAATTATAATAATTTTCAATATTTAAGAAGGGAACGTAAAAATTACCTTCTTTTTTTATGGGATTCATTTTATATACCAAGCAATTTTGCTATTTTGCAAGGAATATCTTATCCACTCTCATGATCGAAATAAAACGCCTTTTTGATTTCCCATACTTTCAGTTGGAAAATCACCCACTAGAGAAAGCCTTAGTAACAAAATATAATGGAAAGTGGGAAGCTCTATCCACTCAACAATACTTGGACAAAGCAAATGCTGTAAGTCGTGGTTTACTGCGCTTGGGCATTAAACCAAATGATAAGATTGCATTGATCTCTTCTAGCAATAGAACAGAATGGAATGTAATGGATGTTGGAATTTTGCAATTAGGAGCTCAAAATGTGCCTATTTATCCAACGATCTCACAAGAGGATTATGAATATGTTTTAAATCATAGTGAGGCTATTTATTGCTTCGTATCAGATCAAGAAGTTCTTGATAAGGTGAATGCCATAAAACACAATACCCAACTGAAAGAAATCTATAGTTTCGACAAATTAGATGGCTGTAAGAATTGGGAAGAAATTGTTGAACTTGGGAAGGACGAAAGCAATCAAGATCAAGTAGATGCCTTAAAGGATGAAGTAAATGAAGATGACGTTGCAACCTTAATCTATACATCTGGAACAACCGGAAGACCAAAAGGAGTTATGCTTTCTCACAGGAATATTGTTAGCGATGTACTAAATAGTGCACCCCGCGTACCTTTTGAGACTGGGAAATATGTAGGACTAAGTTTTTTACCTATTTGTCATATTTTTGAGAGAATGATCTCTTACCTGTATCAATATTATAGTGTTTCCATATATTTTGCTGAATCTATAGATAAGATAAGCGACAATTTAAAAGAAGTGCAACCTCATGTAATTACTGCAGTACCAAGATTACTGGAAAAAGTTTACGATAAAATAATTGCAAAAGGAACCGCCTTAGGTGGGATCAAGCAAAAATTATTTTATTGGGCTGTAGAATTAGGATTACAATATGAACCTTACGGTGCTAATGGCTGGTGGTACGAATTTCAATTAAGCCTTGCCAGAAAAATAATATTTTCTAAATGGAAAGAAGGTCTGGGAGGAAATATAGAACTTATAGTGTCTGGAAGTGCTGCCTTACAACCTAGATTAACCAGAGTATTTGCAGCTGCAGAGATTCCGGTAATGGAGGGTTATGGATTAACAGAAACCTCTCCCGTTATTTCAGTAAATGATGAACGCAATGGTGGATTCAAAATTGGAACTGTGGGAAGAGTGATCGATAATGTAGAGGTAATGATTGCTGAAGATGGTGAGATCCTTACAAAAGGTCCAAATTTAATGGTAGGATATTTTAAGGATAAAGAAAAAACAGATGAGGCTATAAATCCTGATGGTTGGTTTCACACCGGAGATATTGGAATAATAGATGAAGAAGGCTTCTTAAAAATTACAGATAGAAAGAAGGAGATGTTCAAAACCTCTGGAGGAAAATATGTAGCCCCTCAATTGGTTGAGAACACCATGAAACAATCCCGTTTTATTGAACAAATAATGGTTATTGGAGAAGGAGAGAAAATGCCCGCAGCTTTCATTCAGCCAAATTTTGAATTTATTGAAGATTGGGCTCAAAGAAAGAATCTGGATATTGGAAAGACTAATGAAGAGATTGTAAAAAATCCTGAAGTTATAAAGAGGATCCAAGAAGATGTAGATTTTTATAATGAAAAATTCGGAAGCTGGGAGCGTATCAAGAAGTTTGAACTTACTCCGGAAGTTTGGAGTATCGAAAATGACCAGCTCACTCCTACTATGAAATTGAAAAGGAAAAATATAAAAAGTCGTTACATAGATCTATATAATACCATATACGAACGTTAGTATTCGCATCTTTATAATTAAGTTATTGTTAAACTCTCCACTTTTGGAGAGTTTTTTTATGCATTTACATTAAATTTAGCTAGTTCGTTGGATGGTTGAAAATATTTATCATATTTATTATGCGCGCATAATAAATTTTCATAACTTTGGCTACATTCCAATTAAAACATGAAGGAAAAAACCATCGATTATGTATTACGAGCCACCTGGATGGCCGTGTCTAAAATGTATAATGAAGAAGCAGGTAAGGCAGGAAGCACTATGGCTACTGGTTTTGCTCTTTTAAGTATCGATCCCGAAAAAGGAACCCCTTCTACCTCTCTCGGCCCTAAAATGGGAATGGAAGCAACTAGTTTATCCCGAATATTAAAATCTATGGAAGAAAAGGGATTAATCATTCGTAAAAAAAATCCATTAGATGGAAGAAGCGTTTTATTGCACCTAACAGATTTCGGCAAAGAAATGCGGGAATATTCCAAAGGAGTAGTATTAACATTCGATGAGGCAGTAAAGGATACTATAAGTGAAGAAGATCTTAAAACCTTTATAAATGTTGCCGATTCTATAAAAGAACTTATTGTAACCAAGAAAATTTACAATCAAGAAATCATTTAAAAAATTTATTATAACACCAAAAACTTTGGGGATTGCCTAAAGTTATTTGAATTAAAAATCACATATGAAACGAAGAATTAATAAAGTTGCAATTATCGGCTCCGGAATTATGGGAAGCGGAATTGCTTGTCATTTCGCAAATATTGGAGTAGAAGTATTGCTTTTAGATATAGTTCCAAGAGAACTTACAGATAAAGAAAAAAGTAAAGGCTTAACATTAAAAGATAAGGTAGTAAGAAATAGATTGGTAAACGATTCCTTGCAAACTTCATTAAAATCTAAACCTTCTCCTATTTACAGTCAGTCCTTTGCAAATAGAATTCATACTGGGAATTTAGAAGATGATATAGCAAAGATTTCTGAAGTTGATTGGATTATCGAAGTAGTTGTAGAAAGACTTGATATTAAAAAGAAGGTTTTTGAACAATTAGACAAACACAGAAAGAAAGGAACTTTAATCTCTTCCAATACCTCAGGGATTCCTATCAAATTTATGAGTGAAGGTAGAAGTGAAGATTTCCAAAAGCATTTTTGTGGAACACACTTCTTTAATCCTGTACGTTACTTACGCTTATTTGAAATAATCCCCGGTCCGGATACTTCTTCTGAAGTACTGGAATTCTTAAATGAATATGGAGAGAAATTCTTAGGAAAAAAATCTGTGGTCGCTAAGGACACTGCTGCATTTATTGGAAACCGAGTTGGGATCTTCAGTATTATGAGCCTTTTCCATATGGTAGACGAATTAGGATTAACAATAGAAGAAGTAGATAAACTTACGGGTCCTGTAATTGGAAGACCAAAATCTGCCACTTTTAGAACGGTAGATGTTGTAGGCTTAGACACTTTGGTTCATGTAGCAAATGGGTTACATGAAGGTGTACCAACAGATGAAAAACATGAGCTTTTCGCTTTACCAAATTTCATCGATTCTATGATGGATAAACAATGGTTAGGTAGTAAAAGTGGGCAAGGTTTTTACAAGAAAGTTAAGGCTGAAGATGGATCTAGCGAAATTCAATCTTTAGATCTTAAAACATTGGAATACAGGTCTTCTAAAAAAGCATCTTTTGCAACTTTAGAGCTTACAAAATCTATAGATAATGTAGTAGATAGATTTAAAGTATTAGTTGGAGGAAAGGATAAAGCGGGAGAATTCTACCGTAAGAACTTATCTGCGCTATTCGCTTATGTTTCCAATAGAATTCCCGAGATCACAGACGAATTATACAAGATAGATGATGCCATGAAGGCTGGATTTGGTTGGCAACATGGTCCATTCCAAATTTGGGATGCTGTAGGAGTAGAAAAAGGAATAGAAATGATGAAAGCAGAAGGTGAAGAACCGGCTGCATGGGTTACAGAAATGTTGAAAACAGGAAGTAAGAGTTTCTATACTATAAAAGAAGGGAATACCTTTTATTATGATATCCCTAAGAAAGAACAAGTAAAAGTACCTGGACAGGATGCATTTATTATCCTGGACAATATAAGAGAGTCTAAAGAAGTATTTAAAAATACTGGTGTTGTTGTAGAAGATCTAGGTGATGGAATCCTGAATGTAGAATTTAGAAGTAAAATGAATTCTATTGGAGGGGATGTTCTGGATGGGCTTAACAAAGCGCTGGATATTGCAGAAAAAGATTACCAAGGTTTAGTAGTTGCCAATAATGGAGCAAATTTCTCTGTAGGTGCAAATATTGGGATGATCTTTATGATGGCTGTAGAACAGGAATATGACGAGCTTAATATGGCGATTAAATATTTTCAGGACACCATGATGAGAATGCGCTATTCCGGTATTCCAACAGTTGCAGCTCCCCACGCTATGACTTTAGGTGGCGGATGTGAACTTTCATTACATGCCGATAAAGTGGTTGCAGCAGCAGAAACTTATATAGGATTAGTTGAATTTGGTGTAGGTGTTATTCCAGGTGGTGGTGGTTCTAAGGAGATGACCTTAAGAGCTTCTAACACCTTTCATAAAGATGATGTGGAATTAAATAGACTTAGAGAGCATTTCTTGACGATTGCTATGGCGAAGGTTTCTACTTCAGCTTACGAAGCTTTCGATACCAACATCCTTCAAAAGGATAAAGATATTATTGTAGTGAATCCAGACAGACAGTTGGCTATTGCTAAAAAGCATGCATTACTAATGGCTGAAAATGGATATACTCAACCAATTCAAAGAATAGATATTAAAGTATTAGGGAAACAAGCTCTAGGTACTTTCTATGTAGGTACAGACCAGATGTATGCCGGAAAGTACATAAGTGAGCATGACAAGAAGATCGCAAATAAACTGGCCTATGTAATGGCTGGGGGAGATCTTTCTGGTGCTTCCTATGTTAGTGAGCAGTATTTATTAGATCTGGAGCGGGAAGCGTTTTTGTCTCTAACAGGAGAACGTAAAACCTTAGAACGATTAGAACATATGATTAAAAAAGGAAAGCCATTGCGCAATTAGTAGTGAGAAGTAAGAAATTTTAAAGCAAATGCATAAAATTGAAGAATTGAAAATCTGGAAGAAATCAATGGAGTTGCCTAAATCAGTTTATAAAATTTGTGGTGAATTACCTTCCGATGAACGATTCGGACTTATTTCTCAGATAAAAAGATGTGCGGTTTCAATTCCTTCAAATATTGCTGAAGGTGCCGGGAGAAATTCAAAAAAAGAATTCGCTCATTTGCTATCTATTGCTAATGGCTCCTCCTATGAATTGCAAACTCAGCTTATGCTTTCTATGGAACTTAAATTAATTTCAGAAGAAAAAATAAAACCAATACTTGAAAATATTATTGAGATACAAAAAATGAATTACGGATTTCAAAAATCTTTATAAAATCTCAATACTAAGTACTAAAATCTAAAATCTAATAAAATGAAAACAGCATATATCGTTAAAGCTTACAGAACAGCAGTTGGAAAAGCACCACGTGGAGTATTCAGGTTTAAACGACCAGATGAGTTAGCTGCAGAAACCATTCAATATATGATGGAAAAGTTACCGAATTTTGACAAGGACAGAATAGACGATGTTATTGTGGGTAATGCAATGCCGGAAGCTGAACAAGGCTTAAACGTAGGTAGATTGATCTCCTTAATGGGATTAGATACCGTAAAAGTTCCCGGAGTAACTGTAAATCGTTACTGCGCCTCTGGAATAGAAACTATTGCAATGGCATCTGCTAAGATCCAGACAGGAATGGCAGATTGTATTATTGCCGGGGGAGCCGAAAGCATGAGTTACATTCCAATGGGTGGATATAAACCAGTTCCAGATTACAAACTTGCCGTTAATGGTCATGAAGATTATTACTGGGGAATGGGGCTTACAGCTGAAGCTGTTGCGAATGAATATAAAGTAAGTAGAGAAGATCAGGATGAGTTTGCCTTTAATTCTCATCAAAAATCTTTAAAAGCTTTAAAAGAAGATAGATTTCAAGATCAGATTGTACCAATTACAGTAGATGAAACCTATGTAGATGAAAATGGTAAAAAACAAACCAGATCTTATACAGTTAATAAGGATGAAGGTCCTAGAGCAGATACTTCAAAAGAAGTATTGGCAAAATTGAGACCTGTATTTGCAGACGGTGGAAGTGTAACTGCAGGTAACTCCTCTCAGATGAGTGATGGTGCTGCTTTTGTTCTAATTATGAACGAAGAAATGGTAAAAGAATTCAACCTGGAGCCAATTGCAAGGTTAGTAAGTTATACTGCAGTAGGGATAGAACCAAGAATTATGGGAGTTGCTCCAATAACTGCAATTCCAAAAGCATTAAAACAAGCTGGGCTTAAACAAAATGATCTGGAACTTATAGAGCTAAATGAAGCTTTTGCGTCACAATCTTTAGCAGTAGTAAGAACCTTAGGTTTAGATCCAAATAGAGTAAATGTAAATGGTGGAGCAATTTCTATGGGACATCCTCTAGGTTGTACAGGTGCTAAACTATCAGTTCAACTTTTCGATGAAATGAGAAAACGTGATCTTAAGAACAAATACGGTATGGTTACTATGTGCGTGGGAACAGGGCAGGGAGCCGCCGGGGTTTTTGAATTCCTTAGTTAGAAATGAGTATTGAGATTTAAGTAATTAGATCTCAAGTGGAATAACAAATAAAATAATCTATAAAGTGAGAATCTCAATACTAACATCTCACTTCTAAATACTAAATAAAAATGAGCACAGAAACAACAAATAAAGAATTACTTCGCGGAGGTCAATTTTTGGTAAAGGAAACATTAAGTGAAGATGTTTTTACACCAGAGGATTTTACCGAGGAGCAGAAAATGATGAAAGATTCGGTTAAAGAATTTGTAGATCGTGAGATCTGGCCGAAAAAGGAAGAGTTCGAGAAAAAGAATTATGCTCTTACAGAAGAGATCATGCGTAAAGCTGGAGAACTAGGATTCCTTGGAATTTCTGTGCCAGAAGAATATGATGGTCTGGGAATGGGCTTTGTTTCTACAATGTTGGTATGTGATTATATAAGTGGAGCTACAGGTTCTATTGCGACTGCCTTTGGTGCCCATACAGGAATTGGCACTATGCCAATCACTTTATATGGTACAGAAGAGCAAAAGAAAAAATATGTTCCAAAATTGGCTACAGGAGAATGGTTTGGAGCTTATTGCTTAACAGAACCTGGAGCAGGTAGTGATGCCAATTCAGGGAAAACTAAAGCAGTGCTTTCTGAAGATGGAAAAAGCTACAGCATTAGCGGTCAAAAAATGTGGATTTCCAATGCAGGATTTGCCAAGGTATTTATTGTATTCGCAAGAATCGAAGATGATAAAAATATTACAGGTTTTATAGTAGAAAATGATGCTGCTAATGGAATCACTTTTGGCGAAGAAGAAAAGAAATTAGGAATACACTCCTCCTCTACTCGTCAGGTTTTCTTTAGTGAGACAAAAGTGCCGGTAGAAAACATGCTTGCAGGACGTGGTGATGGTTTTAAAATCGCGATGAATGCATTGAATATTGGACGTATTAAATTGGCTGCTGCATGTTTGGATGCTCAAAGAAGAGTAACAGACCAGGGAGTTAAATATGCCGGTGAAAGAATTCAATTTGACACACCTATTGCACAATTTGGTGCTATAAAATATAAACTGGCAGAGATGGCTACTTCTGCTTATGCAGGGGAATCTGCTTCATATAGAGCTGCTAAAAATATTGAAGATAGGATCAATAAACGATTAGAAGAAGGAAATTCACATGCAGAAGCAGAGTTGAAAGGTGTAGAAGAATATGCAATTGAATGTTCTATTCTAAAAGTTGCATGTTCAGAAGATATTCAGAATTGTAGTGATGAAGGGATCCAAGTATTTGGAGGAATGGGCTTTTCTGCAGACACTCCAATGGAATCTGCCTGGCGTGATGCTCGAATTTCTAGGATCTATGAAGGTACCAACGAAATCAACCGAATGTTAGCGGTAGGAATGCTTGTAAAAAAAGCTATGAAAGGTCATGTAGATCTTTTAGGACCTGCAACGAAAGTAGGAGAAGAACTAACCGGAATTCCATCTTTCGATAAACCAGATTTTTCTATATTATTTGCTGAAGAAAAAGATATATTAAAAAGATTAAAAAAAGTATTCCTAATGGTTGCGGGCAGTGCAGTTCAAAAATTCGGACCAAAATTAGAAGAACACCAGCAGTTACTTTTGGCCTCAGCCGATATTTTAATTGAAATATATATGGCGGAATCTACCCTTTTACGTACCGAGAAAAATGTGAAGCGTTTTGGAGAGGAAACTCAAAAGGAGCAAATTGCAATGTCTAAATTATACTTATATCATGCTGTAGATATTATTAACCAAAAAGCCAAAGAAGGAATTGTTTCTTTTGCTGAAGGTGATGAACAACGTATGATGTTAATGGGACTTAAGAGATTTACTAAATACGATAATCATCCTAATGTTGTTGAACTTAGAAATACAATCGCGGAGAAATTGACGAAAGAAAATACATACTGCTTTTAAAAATTAACCTAATTCAATTAGGAATTTAAAAAGCCAATTCATTAAATGAATTGGCTTTTTTTTGTTTATGAAGTAAAATATATTATTAAAAAAATAAGTTTTCATTAAAACCCCTTTGCATTTAGAAAACCTCAATGACTACTTTATTTATGTAAGTAATTATACTACAACTGTCCTCTTAATCTTACACTATATTCCAATTATACTGATTAATTATCTACATCATTTGTTATTTATTATACAATATATTGAATATTGTTTAAAATTAAGTATCCGAAATATTGTTTTCATTTTATTAAACCATTTACACCACATTATTGCTAAGTTTTCAACCCTCAGTATGTTAAATTAGGAATACGTTAATAAAAAAATTGAAAAATATTTAACATTAGATTAAGTTATTTCTATATTGTGCTTTTCTAATAACCCTTAAAACTTATTAAATGAAAAGAATTATTATGGGAATGGCTGCAATAGCCCTACTATTCACTTCCTGTGAAAAAGACCAACTGGAAAACTCAAACGAACTTGCACAACAACAAGTTGACATGAGCGATTTCTATGTGCACACCGATTTCAACGATGAAGACGGAAAAGCAGCACAAAATGGCAAGAATTGTTATTCTATGAAAAACTTAAATCGTCTGTTAAAAGAGGATGATAAGCTTTATAAAAAAATGTATGATATAGAGAAAAACACAAGATCTATTCTAGCAAAAAGCGAAAATTCGGCAAAAGGTAAACCTGGATCTGGCGGTGGTGAAACTACTCCTCCCCCAACAGATAATTTAGGAGTAATTAGTATTCCTGTTGTTGTTACTGTAGTATATAGTAATTCTAATGAGAATGTTTCTGCAGCGCAGGTTCAATCTCAAATAGACGTTTTAAATGCCGATTTCAGAAAAACAAACTCTGATGCTGGTAATACTCCATCTGAATTTGCAGGTGTAGTTGCAGATTCTGAAGTTCAATTTACGCTTGCAGATGTACGTCGTGAGGCTAACTCTAGAACTTCTTGGGGAACCAATGATGAAGTAAAATCTATTTATCCTCCTGTTACACCAGAAACACATCTTAACATCTGGGTTTGTAATATTGGTGGTGGAATCTTAGGATACGCACAATTTCCTGGTGGCCCGGCGGCAACTGATGGTGTTGTGGTAGGACCAAATTATTTTGGTGATACCGGATATGTGTCTGCTCCATTTGATAAAGGTAGAACTGTAACTCATGAAGTGGGTCACTACCTAAATTTACGCCATATTTGGGGTGATGGAAGATGTCGTCAAGACGATTTCGTAGCCGACACTCCATCTTCAGATGGACCAAACTACGGATGTCCTGGATATCCTACAGTGAATTGTAAATCTACAGATATGACAATGAACTACATGGATTACACGAATGATAACTGTATGTACATGTTTTCTGAAGGTCAGAAATCTCGTTTAAGAACTGTATTTGCTAGTGATGGACCAAGAGCTGCAATGGCTCCGTAATTCTCACATTATAATATTTAAAAGCCACCCAATTGGGTGGCTTTTTGTTTGCGGGTAGTTATGATAAATAAATTAGAGAAATTAGAATACAACGCTGGTACTTTCCAGTGGTAATACTCCTTTACTAAAATTTGTAGCGGTTTCTATTAGTGCTAAATGAGAATAGGCTTGCGGAAAATTTCCTAGTAAGCGCTTCGTCTCAAAGTCAATATCTTCGCTAAACAATCCTAAGTGATTACTATAAGATAAAAGCTTCTCGAATAATTTTTTAGATTTTTCTTTTTCTCCTATTTTATACAAGCTATTAATAAACCAAAAAGTACAAATGGTAAAAGAGGAAGTAGGCAAGCCAAAATCATCCTTATTCTTATAACGGTACATCAAACCATCCCGGGAAAGTTCTTTTTCTGTAGCTTTCACGGTACTAATGTATCTAGGATCTTTAGCATCTATAAATCCATAGTTCTCCATTAAGAGTGTAGAAGCATCTAAATCTTTAGAACCATAAGATTGGGTATATGCCTGCACCTCTTCATTCCATCCATTTTTATAGATATCATCATAAATTTCGGCTCTTAAAGAAACCCATTTAGTATCATTGCTTCCTTTTCTTAGGATCTCCCCAATTTTCACCGCTCGATCTATTGCAACCCAACATAACAATTTAGAGAAAACAAAATGTCTCTCCTCTGTACGTAGTTCCCAAATTCCTTTATCAGCTTCTCGCCAGTGCGATTCTACAATATTTACAATCCCTCTCGTTACTGTCCATAATTCTTCACTATTTTCCAAATTAGTTTCAAACTGAACAAATTGCTGGTAGATCACCTCCATCAATATTCCATAAATATCGTTTTGTTTCTGAATATAAGCAGCATTTCCTGTGCGTACAGGCTTTGAACCTTCGTAGCCATCTAAATGATCTAAAATATGCTCAGTTAAATTCTTCTCTCCATTAATCCCATACATAATCTGGATCTTTTCATCCTTATGTGGTATTAAATTAAGAATGAACTGGAGGAAATCTTTAGCCGATTTATCATGCCCTAATCCTGCCATTACTTTGATAACCATAGAGGCATCTCTGATCCAACAAAATCTATAATCCCAATTGCGCTCTTCACCTATAGTCTCTGGAAGTGAGGTAGTGACAGCTGCAAGTACAGCACCCGACTTTTTAAAGGTTAAAGCCTTAAGCACCAAAGCACTTCGCAATATTTCTTCATTATAATATTTATATTTCGTGGTGTGATCACTCCAATTCATCCAATAGGTCTTAGTACGTTGGTATTTAAGATAAGTCCTATCCAACGACTGTTCAACCAATTTTTCGTGATACCCCATTAAGAAATACCCATTTCCTGTTAATTCAATTTCCTTTTGCTCTAAAATAACATCAAGATCAAAACTTGAGTAGAGAAAAAGAGATTCAAATTTCCCTTCGGTTGTATAACTCTTTATATAATTGCCTTTATTTTCATTATAGGTTTTCTCTCTAGCAAAATCCAATCGAGGATTATATAATACTTTAAAAGATGGCTTCCCTTTTATGTGTCTAAGAAACCGAATTATATCTGGAGCAGAATAGTATGAGCCATCCTGATGTTGGTAACGAGGCATAAAATCTATAAGCTGAAAGGTGTCGCCACCGTTATCAAATACTGTACTTAATATATTGGTACCCCAAAGATATTCCTGGGTTATTTTATAATCTTCTGAAACTTCCAGTTCAAAGCTTCCACCTTTTTTGTCATCTAATAATTTAGCAAATACTGCAGCAGAGTCAAAATTTGGCAAACAACACCATTCCAATGAACCTGTTTTTGAAATCAGAGCAGCACTTTTACAATTTCCTATAATTCCGTGGTCTAAATTCTTCATATAATCATAAAGTTTTTTGAAAATGATGGTAAAACGAATGTATTTTCGGAAATTAAGTAAAATACTAAAACTTTACCGCAGAATTCAGAATATATTATGAGTAAGACAATCATTATATCCAATAGATTACCTCTTCAAATTTCAATCAAAAAAGGAAAATCAGTAGTTACTCCAAGTGTTGGAGGTTTAGCAACGGGCTTAAAATCCTTTCATAGAGATGGAGATAGTATTTGGATTGGATGGAGCGGTTTAACCACAGAAGAGATTCCTGAAAAATTATTAAATGAAGTCTCAGAAAAGGCAAAAGAAGCGGCATGTATTGCAGTGAATTTTACTGAAAAAGAAATAGAAGGATTTTATTACGGGTTTAGCAATAGAAGTATCTGGCCTCTCTTTCATTATTTTATGGAATTTACAGAATGGGAAACCTGGCATTGGGAAACCTACAAAAGTGTAAATCAAAAATATGCCGATGCCGTAATAGAACATTATAATGATGGAGATACTATCTGGGTACATGATTACCAACTTCTTTTAGTACCTAATATGATTAGGGAGCAACGCCCTAATGCCAACATCGGGTTCTTTAATCATATTCCCTTTCCTTCTTATGAGGTTTTTAGAACTATGCCATGGAGAGAAGAAATTCTTAATGGTCTGCTGGGTGCAGATCTTATTGGCTTCCATACCTATGACTACGAAAGGCATTTTTTAAGCTCTGTGAGTCGTATTCTTAGGTATCAAGTGAATTTCAATGAAGTAAGTCTGCCAGATAGAATGGTGAAAGTAGATTCTTTTCCGATGGGAATAGATTATAAAAAGTTTGAACAGGCAGCGATAGATCATTTTGAGAATTCTTTAGAGAACCAATCGGATCTACAGCGCAGACTAGATCATCATAGAAAAGGTGCGCCTGAAGCAAAATTAATTTTGAGTATAGATAGGTTAGATTATACAAAAGGGATTGCTCATAGAATAAGAGCTTTTGAGTATTTCTTAGAGAAATACCCTCAATATATCGAAAAAATCCGATTGGTTATGCTGGCAGTTCCCTCGAGATCTGAAGTACCACAATACCAATTATTGAAAAAAGAGATTGATGGATTAGTAGGAAGAATTAATGGAAAATTTGCAAGCGTAAGCTGGACACCAATTTGGTATTTCTATAGGTCTATGCCATTTACAAATCTAATAGACCTTTATGCTTCATGCGATATAGCACTATTAACACCTATAAGGGACGGAATGAACCTTGTTGCAAAAGAATACGTTGCGAGCAGGAAAGATCAAACAGGAGTGCTTATTTTAAGTGAAATGACTGGAGCAGCGCAGGAAATGAACGAAGCGCTCTTAATTAACCCAAATAATTTCGAGCAAATTTCTGATGCCATACATCAGGCTATTCAGATGCCAGAAGAAGAACAAATTAAAAGGAACAAAATCCTCCAGAAACGGTTGAAGCGTTATGACGTAGAGAAATGGGCTAACGACTTTATGAGGGCTTTATGTAAAACGCAAGAAAACAGACAAAGTAATAAGGCGACCCTTATATCTGATGACATTAAGGAAAGTATACTTTCAGATTTCAAAAAATCTAAAAATCGAGTATTATTTCTAGACTATGATGGCACACTGGTAGATTTTGTTGATAAACCGGAAGATGCAAAACCCGATGGAGAACTTATCACCTTAATAACCCAACTAGCTAATATGAAAAACATCACTGTAGTCCTTATTAGCGGAAGGGATAAAGAAACTTTAGGAACCTGGTGGAAGGAAGTTGATGTCGAGCTAATAGCAGAGCATGGAGTTTGGGCACTGAAATCTAATAAAGAATGGAGACTGAATGAAAATGTAAAAAATGATTGGATGGAATCTATACGTCCAGATATTGAAGCTTTTGTAGACAGAACTCCAGGAAGTTTTATAGAAGAAAAAAATTATTCGCTAGCTTGGCACTATAGAAAAACTGATCCCGATTTAGGAGAAAAACGTGCTAATGAACTTTCTAATGTTTTAAAAGATTTGATCTCTAACCACGGGTTGAGTGTTTTAGAAGGAAATAAAGTTCTGGAAATAAAAAGCAGTGGAGTTAACAAAGGAAAAGCTGCAACAAAATTTCTTTTAAGAAAAGAGAGTGATTTTATATTTGCAATTGGGGACGATTGGACAGATGAGTATTTATTTATGGAATTGCCGGAATCTGCAATAACTGTAAAAGTAGGCTTGAAGAATACCAATGCAAATTACTATGTAAACAACACTAAAAAAGTAAGAGAGTTATTGCAAGGATTTTTACGATCGTAAGAATTATAATTACCTAGGTGTTTTATCAGGTTTCAATTGTTAAAATTCTTAGCAATTATCCCCAAAATATTATATCAACCTTAACTAAACAAAATCTTCTAAAATCCTAATTAGAAGTACTTTTACATTATCAATTAATACAAAACCAATTATTAAAAAAACATAATTATGAAAGCAGGAAAGTTAATTACAGGATTAGTATCAGGAGCAGCAGTAGGAGCAGCTATAGGTTTATTATTTGCACCAAAAAAAGGAGCTGATACTCGTAAATCAATAACTGAATC
>JAGXIJ010000149.1 GCA_024635675.1 Gillisia sp. | reverse complement strand
ACATCTCTTTGTGGGAATGGAATTCCTACTCCAGCAGCTTCTAATCTTGTTTTTGCTTCTTCGATAGTATACCAATGACAATCCCAGAAATCTTCATTGGTTGCCCAAAATCTTAAAGATAGATTTACAGCGCTGTCGGCAAGTTCTGTAACTACAACTTGTGGCTCAGGATCTTCAAAAATTTGCTCTTGCTCAACCATTAGATTCATAAGAATATCCTTGGCAAGTTTTACATTACTATCGTAGGAAATACCAATAGTAATATAATCTTTCCTTTTTCCTTCAACCGTGTAATTTATAATATTATCGTTGGTAAGTTGTCCGTTAGGGATTACTACCAATTGGTTTCCAAGGGTGGTTACTTTCGTATAGAACAAAGTGGTTTCTTTAACTGTCCCGGAAACACCTTGTGCTTCTATGAAATCTCCTACCGTAAATGGTTTTAAAACAATTATAAGAACTCCACCGGCGAAGTTAGATAAAGTCCCTTGGAGGGCTAAACCTATTGCTAATCCGGCTGCACCAATAATCGCGACCAATGAGGTAGTCTCTACTCCTAATTTAGTGATTACTAGAACAAATAAAATTATCTTTAAAGTCCAGTTAGTAATGGTAACCGCAAAGTTTTCCAGAGTAGGATCAAAATCTTTCTTGTCAAAATACTTGCGAATGTATTTTACCAATATATTAATTATCCATAATCCAAAAATTAACAAGAACAGGGCAAAAAGAAGACTTGGTAGAAATCCGATAAATTTGTCGGAATATTCTGTAGCATATTTTTCCCAGTTGACTAAGTATTTCATTTGATTTTAATTTTTTTGCAAAAAAAAAGCATTTATTGCGAAATTGATAATTTTTGCTGTTTAAGTATTGTTAAATCTATTTTATTAACTCTAATGCTGAAGTTATTGTTTTTACCGGTAATTGGCAAGAACCATTTGTACACACATAGATAAGATCCTCTCCATTTTTAAATCGATGTTTGAAAAGCGGAGAATTTTCATCTTCATTATCTGAACCGGCAATTAGAATATTTGGAAGATAATGTAAATTTATTTCCTTTAATAATTCTTTTGAATTAGGCCCCATAATTACCACCTCATAAAAATTATGTGTAAAATTAAGCTGAAGATTTAGCCAGTTGGAATATCCTTGAGGATAATCTTTAAGGGAGGGAAGAACAGCAAGTATCATTTTTTCTGAAATTTCTAAAAATGTTGGCTTGTCGAAATATTTAGAAAGTTTAAACAGATTTTGAGCCATTACAGAATTGGAGGCAGGGATCACATTATCTGAAAGTTCATAGTTTCTGGTAATTAAGGCTGCATCATTCTTAGATGTGAAATAAAACAAGCCTGATTCAGGATCTTGGAAGTGAAGTATGCAATACTCCATTAGTTCTTTTGAAAAATTAAGCCATTCAAATTCGAAGGTTACTTCATATAATTTAATATAAGCTTCAATTACAAATGCATAATCCTCCAGATAAGCATTAATTGAGCTTACCCCATTTTTATAGGATCGATGCAAGTTTCCTTCGGTCTTATATAAATCTTTCTTTATAAAATTTGCGGTTGTAAGAGCTGAAGTTAAATAAGCTGAGTTTTGAGTAACCTTATACGCGTCAAGATAACCGGTTAGCATCAACGCATTCCATGAAGTTAGTTGCTTATCATCTAATCTTGGTTTTTCTCTTTTATTTCTTTCAGCAGTTAGAATTGAAGACCATTGGTCTTTCATCTTTCTGAAATCAGCTGCCTTCAATTGATGTTTTTCTAAAAAGGCGGAATCTTCTTCGGTCCTAATTAAAACATATGCGTTGTCTTCCCATTTCCCGAAAGGATTAATATTGTAGTATTCTTTAAATAGAGGAAATTTTTCTTTTAGCAGTTCTTGTAGCTTATCTGCTTTCCAGGTATAAAACGCACCTTCTTTTAATTTACCTTCTTCATTGAGGCTGTCTGCATCTAGAGAAGAGAAGAAGGAGCCTGCTTTAGTTGTGAGGTTGTTCTTTGTGAATTCCAATGTTTGCTCTACTACCTCTTTATACCATTCGTTCTTGGTAACCACATAGGCTTTGCTGTATAAACTCACCATTTGAGCATTGTCATAAAGCATTTTCTCAAAGTGGGGGATATGCCATTTTTCGTCTACAGAATATCTTGAAAACCCTCCCTCAACATGATCATAAATTCCGCCAAAGGAAATTTTGGTTAAGCTCAAGGCTACAAATTTCATGATGTTTTCATTATTATAGAGCTGAGAATACTTTAATAAATATTCAAAATTAGCAGGGATTACAAACTTTGGAGCTTGCCTGGTTCCTCCATATTTCCAATCGAAGTTTTTTTCTAATTTTTCAGCAATTAGTTTGAGGTCAATATCATTTTTATTTTTGGAAGTTTGTGGGGATAGAAGCTGAATATCCTTAAGTCCAGCGCTTAATTTATTGGCATATTCATGTAGTTTTTCTGGATCCTCTTTATAAAGTTTTGCAATTTGTAATAAGGCACTTTTCCATGCCTCCTTTTTAAAAAAAGTGCCACCCCAAACAGGTCGTCCATCTGGCAAGGCTACAATATTCATTGGCCACCCACCACTCCCGGTCATAAGCTGAACTGCACTCATGTAAACCATGTCTATGTCTGGTCGCTCTTCCCGGTCAACCTTTATATTATAATAATGAGTGTTCATGATCTCGGCCACTTCTTCATCCTCAAAACTTTCATGCTCCATTACATGGCACCAATGGCAAGCTGCATAACCCACGCTAATAATTATTAATTTCTTGTCGGAGACGGCCTTTTCTAATATTTCTGCTCCCCATGGATTCCAGTTCACGGGATTATGAGCATGCTGCAAAAGGTATGGGCTGCTTTCGTCTATTAGTGAATTAGTGTGCTTTTCTGATTTCATAGATAATAGTAATGTAGATTCTCTTCGTTCAGTTAAACATCTAACTATCGTCACCTTGTCCCGAGACAACGGGAGTATTCAGGGTCTCCTCCAGTCTTTCTGGGATGCTGAAACAAGTTCAGCATGACGACAAACTTGAATATGGCTAGTTAAAAATAATTACTGGCCCGAAACCGGACAATCAGTAATAGTATTCGTAAACAAAGGAGTCATTTAAAATATAAAAGCTAATAACAAGTATTTCAGTCTGGAAGACAATTAAAATAACTTGTTATTAGCCTTTAAATATATCCTGAAGTAAAGCTTAGCTTACTTCAAAAGAAATTTTCACGGTTACTCGATACTCGGTCAAATTCTCTCCCTGTACCTTAGCGCTTTGGTCTTTTATGTAAACAGACTTAATGTTTTTTACAGTTTTAGCGGCATGTTTTACCGCATTTTTTGCAGCGTCTTCCCAACCTTTACTCGAGGTTGCCATAATTTCGATAACTTTAATTACAGGCATAATAATTATTTTAAATTGGTTAATATTAATTACCTATCTAAGTTACTAAATTATGAAGGCCTTGTTTATAAAGCTATGTTAAATGGCTAATCTCTAGAAGCCGGCAAGTTATCCGTTTATAGCCTCTACATATTCCACTTTACCTTTTAACATATCTCTCATCATAGTTTCGATCCCATTTTTTAGTGTTGCAGTAGAGGAAGGACAACCACTGCATGCTCCTTGTAAAATCACCTTTACAGTTTTAGTTTCTTCATCATAAGAGTCGAACATAATATTTCCTCCATCACTTGCAACAGCCGGTTTTATGTATTCTTCCAGAATCTCTATAACTTGTGTAGAAATAGGGTCAAGATTTTCAGTAGAAACAGTACTTTCTTTTCCATCAACTGTTTCTTCATGTTCCTTTTTAAGAGTTTCTTTTAGAACGATGTCTTTTCCATCTTGAATGTATTTCGTAATAAACTCACGTAATTCCATAGAGATTTCATTCCAATCGGCGATATCGAACTTATTAACGGAAATATAATTCTCATCAATAAAAATTTCCTTCACATATGGGAAATTAAATAATTCGCGAGCTAAAGGTGCATTTGCAGTGGCATCTATGTTTTTAAATTCGGTAGGAGCGATCACCAGTTTTTTATTCGCTACAAATCTCATTACCGATGGATTAGGAGTAGTTTCAGCATAAACAGTTACTGGAACTTTTTTAGAAGGAGTAGAGGTGTCTTCAGTATTTATTACCAACCCACCTGTGTTTAAGTAATCTAATAATTGCTCTGTAACCTCTTCTTGGACATCTGCCCACTCTATAATATTGTATTTCTCTATAGCAATGAAATTTTGAGCTATAAAAACAGTCTTTACAAATGGTAAATGAAATAATTGCTGTGCTAAAGGAGACTTTTTAGCTTCTTCAATATTTCCAAACTCAAAACTTTCATGTCTTGTTAAAAACTGGTTGGTTTCAAATTTAACGATCGCCGGATTAGACGTTGGTTCTATATTTATGGTATATGTGTTCATATTCAATATTTTGATGCAAAATTACTAAAACAAAGTGCGGTAATCTATATATTTACAATTGATATTCTGGTTGAGTAGATAAGCTTAACCTATATGGTATTGATCTTAAATTTAAAAACCCCCTATACTTTTGAAATTATTTGTAATCTAATGAAACTGTATTTTACTGTTATCCTTTTCTTGTGCATAATGATATCTTCTAATACTGAAGCACAAGAGGTGATTCCAACCTATTCAGATTATTTAACAGACAATTTGTATTTGTTGCATCCATCTATGGCGGGTGCTGCAAATTTCAATAAAATTAGGCTCACCGCAAGGCAGCAGTGGTTTGACGTGAAAGAGGCTCCAAGTTTACAAACTTTAAGTATAAACGGGCGATTTGGAGAAAAAATAGGTTTGGGCGGGATTGTTTTTAACGATAATAATGGGAACTATTCTAAACAAGGTATTTATGCTACGATGGCATATCATTTATTGCTTTCAAGAAGCGAGCTGGATCTTAACCAATTTTCGTTTGGAATAAGTCTAGGCGTTATACAGCATAGTTTAGATCAATCTGGGTTTACAGATTTCGACCCATTAATAGGAGGTGGAAATCCTTCAGATATCTATGCAAATATGGATGTTGGAATGTCATATTATTATTTAGATTTTTTCGCTCATGCTACCGCTAAAAATATACTTCCTATAAAAAGAGAATTATTCTATTCAGATGCGGTGCCTAATAATCAACGCAAATATTTATTTTCTACTGGTTATGTTTTTTCAAAAGCAAATAGCGATTGGAGTTATGAACCTTCAATTCTATTTCAGCTGAGAGAACAAACTTCCGAGAAATCCTTAGACGCAAACTTAAAGGCATACAAAAGTTTGGAATTTGGGGATGTTTGGGGAGGAGTTTCTTATAGAAGAAGCTTTGAAGGAGCTGAATATACTACAGATGGCACAAAAATCGAAAATCAGCAACTTCAATATGTAACCCCGTTTATTGGACTAGAATACAAAAGATTCCTTTTTGCATATACTTATTCGCACCAAATAAATTCTTTGGTTCTAAGTAATAACGGATTTCACCAGATAACCTTAGGCTATAATTTTGGAGAGGATCGCGGCAGGTACGATTGTAAATGCCCAGCTATTAATTAAAAATCCAGATAAGAACTTCCAGATTGGTTTGTTGTGACCTCACTAAGTTTTCCAACACTTTAGGATCGGCATTGCTATATAGTAAATGATTTGAGCTTTTTTTAGAAGTATCTATAAGGTCATTTTCTAAAAGAACCTTCTTGGTTTGTTTTGCAACTGCTTCTCCAGAATCTATAATGGTAACGTCTGCGGGTAAGATCTCTTTTAAGGCAGGAACTAGATATGGATAATGACTACACCCCAATACCAAAAAATCTATCTTAGCGTCCAACATAGGTTTTAAAAGAGTATATAATACTTCTTTAATTTCTGGGGAGTTCTGTTTTCCTTGTTCAATTAGACTTACCAATCCGTTTCCAACCACCTCGATTATATTAATGTTTTGAGAATATAGTTCAGAGGTCTTTGAGAAAAGTTTACTGGAAAGTGTTCCCTTGGTTGCTAATATTCCTATAGACTTTGTTTGAGAACCTAATGCTGCTGGTTTTATTGCAGGTTCAATTCCAATTATTGGAATAGAGTAGGTTTGTCTTAGAATTTGGATGGCATTCGTAGTAGCTGTATTACATGCAACCACAATAATTTTACAACCCATTTCTATAAGCTTTTCAGTATTCTTTTTGCTTAAGGCTATAATTTCGGCAATTGGCTTTTCACCATATGGAGCATTCTTGCTGTCTGAAAGATATATGCTGTTTTCATTTGGTAATAACTGGATTACTTCTTTCCAAATGGAAGTGCCACCTACGCCAGAATCAAAAAAACCAATGGGGTTAGAATTACTCATTAGTACAAAAATAAAAACTGCGCTTCAATGAAGCGCAGTTTTATGAAATATTATTTAGAAAATATTACATTCCTAATTCTTTCTTCACATCTGGCATTAAATTAAAACCATCTGCCATGATTACTCCAGCTCCGTTAGAAGAGTCTAGAACGTAATCGTATCCTTTTGCTCTTGCAACTTTTTGAATTGCAACACGAGCCTTTTCGTAAACTGGTTTCAAAAGATCAAGTTCTTTTTTCTGAAGATCTTGTTGTGCTTTTTGACCGTGTTCTTGAATTCTTCTTTGAGTTCCTTGTAATTCTTGAGCTCTTTTTGAATTTTCTTCATCTGTCTTTGTAGCAGCTTCAGATTCGTAACGTTGCATTGTTTTTTGAGCTTCAGTCATCATATCTCTGATCTCAGCATCGTAAGTCTTTTGTAATTTTTCTAATTGTCCCATTGCTTCCTTGTAAGAAGGCATAGTTTCAACTAATTCTTGAGAGGCAACATGAGCAACTTTGGATTGTGCGTTTGTAAAAGCTGTTGCTCCAATCACTAAAGCTACTGCTATAAAAAGGGTTCTAAATTGTTTCATTTTAAATGTATTAATTGTTAAAGTTTAAAGGTTTGCGTTATTTATTAATCGTTATCTTTCTTTTTCATGTCTTCAATTTTCTGCTTCCGTACTGCATCTATAGAATCTTTTTTGCGTTGGCGATCTTCTAAAATCTTCGCTCTTCGCTCATCAAACTCTCTTTGCTTTACTTCTCTAATTGAATCTTTTTCTTTCTGTCTCGCATCTAAAAGAGCTTCTCTTTCATCTTTTACAGCTTGAACTGCTTGCTCTTTTTCAACGATCTCTGCATCTTCTTCCACCGTGCGATTCTCCTCAATCTCCATCTCGGCAACTTCACCTCTGGAATTTAATTGCTCTCTTTTGGATGCTCTGGTAATGCTTCTTAAAACCTGATCGCTAATATTATGTTTTTCTGCTGAAAAAACCATACCAACATTGGATGTTCTGTCAAAAATATAATCATAGTTACGTTGAGTTCCAATTTCCTGAATGGCATTAAATACCTGATCTTGTATTGGTTTTATTAATTGTTTCTTCTGAATTAAAAAATCTCCATTAGAACCGAAACGTTTTTGTTGATATTCTGCAATCTTAGAATTTTCAAAAGCGATGGTAGCTTCTCTTTCTTCAATAAGTTCCTTAGTTAATAAAGGTCTTTCTTGTTCCAGAGCAATTTGCATTGCTTCTACTTTTTTAAAATCTCTATCTAACTCTACTTTCCACTGTTGTACTCGTTCTTCCAATTGAGCCGAAGCTTCTTGGTATTCAGGAACATTTGCTAAGATAAATTCCATATCTATATAAGCGATCCTGTTTGGTTTCTGAGCCTGAACAATTGTCTGAAATCCTGTTAATAGAACTAAAAGAATAAAAACTTTACGTTTCATAGTATTGCTATTAGAAATAACCGTGCCAAACCTAGAATTGCTGCCCGATTATAAAGTGAGTTTCCCAACCATTTGGTGAGGTTCCACCCGGAATTGGGTCGAAACCATAACCAAAGTCTATTCCAAGTAATCCAAATTGAGGCATGAATATTCTCAATCCAGCACCTGCAGACCTATTTATTTGAAACGGATTAAAGTCTCTAAAATTGTCAAATGATGCACCACCTTCTAAAAAAGTTAATGCATAAATAGACGCTGCCGGTTTAAGCGTTATAGGGTATCTTAATTCCAAAGAATATTTATTATAGATCACAGCTCCATCTTGATTGGTAGCCTGACTAAAACTTGTTCTATCTAAAGGTACTAAAGATTGGTTTGGATAACCTCTTAAGGCAATGCTTTCTCTACCATCTAAACTATAAGAACCTAGACCATCTCCTCCTAAATAAAAACGTTCGAAAGGTGGAATTCCACGGTCATTATTATATGCTCCAAGAAATCCATATTCTACAGCCGTTTTTAAAACTAAGGCGCTTTTTGGGGTAACATTAAATATAGTAGAATACCACGCTGCATCAAATTTCACCTTATAAAATTCTAACCATTTGAATTTTTCCTGATCTATTTTAGCTTGATCCCCTACAGGCATTTCTCCAGGTCTCAATCTTAATCCGTCTGCATTTACAAGATTTCCATCTGCATCTTCTAGTTGGAAATCTCTTTGGTTTTCAAGATCATTGTAATCTACCCCATTCCATAAAGAGTAAGGAGGAGTGAATTTTGCGATGAAATTAAATTCAGACCCCACTGTTGGAAATATAGGATTCAGCCCTTTACTGTTTCTGCTAAATCCTAGTGTGTAGGTAAGGTTATTAGAAAAACCGTCTCCAAAAGTAAACAGGCCGGTATTATAATTATTAAGATCGTATCTCTGGAAACCTACAGATTGCGAGAGGGTGAAATAATCGTCTGGCCATTGTAATCTCTTAGCTAAACCAACATTCACTCCTAATATATCGAAACTTCTTGATTTGTCTGCTTTTCTACTTCGAGCATCATAAAGAAACTGTCTGGTATAAGAAAAAGAGGTAGAAAGACTTTTAGGTTTTTTACCACCTAGCCATGGTTCTACAAAAGAAAGACTATAGGTTTGGTAGTAGATACTTGCCTGTGCTCTCAAAGATAATTTCTGTCCATCTCCCATTGGGATTGGCTTATATGCTTCCTTGTCGAAAATTCCTGCAAGCGAGAAGTTGTTAAAGGATAATCCTAAGGTTCCAATGAAACCTCCACCCCCATAACCACCTTGTAGTTCAATCTGGCTTGCACCAGCTTCTACAACCTCATATTCCATATCTAAAGTTCCGCTGTTTGGATCTACGTTTTTGAAGTTGGGTTGTACATTCTCTGCATCAAAAAATCCAAGTTGTCCGATCTCTCTAATGGTTCTTACAACATTTTCCTGGCTGTATTTTTGACCTGGTTTGGTGCGTAATTCACGATATATAACATGGTCCTTGGTTTTTGTATTACCAACTACGCTGATCTTATTGAAGTAAGCTTCCTTTCCTTCAATTATTCTTATTTCAAAATCTATGGTGTCATTATAAACTCTGGTTTCTACGGTGTTTATTTGTGCGAATAAATAACCGTTGTTCTTATATAAATTGGCTATATCTTGAGAATCTGGTTTAGACTCATCTGAGATTCTTTTTTCTAATAAAACACCATTGTAAACGTCCCCCTTGCTAATCCCAAGATATCTGGTTAATAGGTCATCTGAATACACCACATTTCCAACAAAATCTATATTTCCAATGTAATGTTTGTTTCCTTCTTCTACCTGAAGTTGCAAAGCAACAGTTTCTGGACTGTCAATAATTAAGGTGTCAGATACTATTCTTGCGTCTCTATATCCTTTCTCTTTGTATTTATTAACTATTTCTGCTTTATCGGCTTCAAAATCCTTGAAATTAAATTTAGAACGCTTCCAAACTCTAAAGAAATTCTTCTCTTTAGTGTTGCTCATTGCGCTTTTGAGTTTTGAGTCGCTGATCTCTTCGTTGCCTGTGAATTCTATAGAACTTACTTTAACTTTTTCTCCTTTATCAACATTCACCACCATTTTCACCTTATTGGCACTGGTTGTATCTACCACAGGAGTAGTGCTTATAGCTACTTTAGTATTAAAGTATCCCTCTTTTTTATACTTGTTCTCAATGTAGTTTTTTGTGGTAGTAGAGAGGTTTTCGGTAACTTTTACACCTGGAGTTAATGAGTTTTCTTTTATAAGTTCCTCTTGTGTAGATTTCTTCTTAATCCCTTGAATTCGCACTTCTACTAATTCTGGAACTTCCTGAATTTCAAGTTCAAGATCTGCAATATTCCCTTCTATATTAGTAACATAAAAATTAATGTCGCTAAAAAGACCAAGATCCCAAAGCTTCTTAATTACCTTACTTAATTTATCTCCCGGAATAAAAATTTCATCACCAGATTTTAAGCCTGTATAAGCTATAACGGTTTGTTCGTTATAACTAACCGTACCTGTTACTTCTATTTTTCCTATTGTATATTTACTTCCTCCACTTAGCGGTAAATCTTGTGCTTGAAATGTTAGGGTATACAAAAAACAAAATGCCAAAAGGCTTAAAAACTTTTTTGACATCGTTGTTTTAACTAATCTGCTCACTGGTTTTTCCAAATCTTCGTTCTCTCGTTTGATAATTATAAATGGCCTCATATAAATCTTCTCTACGAAAATCCGGCCATAAAATCTTGCTAAAATATAACTCTGCGTATGCTATTTGCCATAATAAAAAGTTACTTATCCGTTGTTCGCCACTGGTTCGAATAAGTAAATCTACGTCTGGTAAATTTTGGGTGTAAAGATGCTGATTTATAATTGATTCATCAATAGCATCTAAAGATAATTCCTCATTTTTTACTTTTTGACTAATATCTTTAATTGCATGAATCAATTCTTCCCTAGAACCATAGCTTAATGCTAAAGTTAGGGTCATTCTATTATTGTTTTTGGTTTTTTCAATTACTTCATTAAGCTCTTTTTGTGCTTTTTTAGGTAAGGTGTGAAGGTTCCCTATGGCATTTAGCTTAATGTTGTTTTTAAGGAGTGTTTTTATTTCCTTTTTTAAAGAAGTAACTAATAAGCGCATTAACGTGTCTACTTCCAGCTTTGGTCGATTCCAATTTTCAGTAGAAAAAGCATACATGGTTAAATTTTCTATACCTAATTCTGCAGCTCCTTCTACAACATCACGAACCGCCTTTGTGCCTTCCTCATGTCCAAATGCGCGTAAAAATCCTTTTTGTTTTGCCCATCGTCCATTCCCATCCATAATAATGGAGATGTGTTTAGGTAAGCTTTCTAGATTAATTTTTTCTTTGAACATTCTATATATTACAGTAACATGGTTTTTTTCCGAACGTAAAGGTAAAGCTTACACCTGAAAATACATACCAGTCTTTAGTATTTGTGTATCCAAATTCTCTAGGAGGGTCTCTTCTCCCAAGTAATTCTTGGGGATTACTGCCATCAATATTGTCGGTAAAGGTATATCTAACCCCAATTTCTATAGATCCAATAATTTTTGGAGTTACTGTTTGTTTGTAGCCAAAAATTAATGGGATTGCGAAACTCCAATTATCTCCCTGAGGTTCTAATTTGCCCGGGCTTGGAAGATCTGCACTTAAATATTGGTGATTGGTGTTAAAATATGTTAGCCCTGTGTAAAGATAGGGTGTGCCTTGTTGTATAGCATCATTTAAATCGAAGGAGTAGAAATTAAATTCGAGTCCTAAAGAAGCCTCCGCTATATGATTTGTAAAACTATAACCTCTTTGCTGTCTCCTTACCTCATTAGAATTAAGATCATCGGCTTCAATTTTAGCATATAATAAAGAGAATCTAATGTTGTGCCGCTTGCTTCTATTCCATCTTGCCATAACGCCACCTACTGGGGTTTTTGGGTTTACATATGAAGATTTACCTACATCTCCAATATAATTTGCTCCACCAATAAATGGACCTATTTCGAAGGTTTGGGCAACTGTAGATTTAGAGATAGCAAACAAAACAATTAATAATATTAGGTGCCTCATAGATTTTCAAAAGTTTGCAAATATAACAATATTGTTTGCCCTGCAATAATTAAGGGTTCTGTATGTCTTTATAAACAAGAATTGGAAGATTTTATTGTTTAGTTTCGTTTGTCTTCACCCCATAAAAGCTTTTTTCTTAAAGTTTCAAGAAAACTGTCTTTTTCTATTTCTACCATGCTAATTGTAAAAGGGGCAATTTTTATGTTAATTTCTGTTGCATTGCTTAGAGTTGCAATTCGGGAATCCATAGAAGCTAGGAAAAAATCTTCTCGTCCAGATATCTTAAGGGTGATTTTCGTGTCATCTTTTATTACTAAGGGTCTTGCATTTAAATTATGAGGCGCAATTGGAGTAATCACCAGTGCTTTTGTGTCTGGCACTATAACAGGACCTCCACAACTTAAAGAATATCCGGTAGAACCGGTAGGGGTGGAGACAATAAGTCCATCTGCCCAATAAGAAGTAAGGTATTTATCATTTAGCCACGTTTCTACGGTTATCATAGAGGTGGTGTTTTTCCTGCTTACCGCTATTTCATTGAGCGCATAATTCATTTCGCCAATTTCTTCATTGGCAGGAATGGTTTCTATGCACAAAACTGTACGCTCAGAGATCTCATATTTTTTGTGTAGTATAGATGCAATACTTCTTTTAATTTCTTCCTTTTGAATAGTTGCAAGAAAACCCAGCCTTCCTGTATTAATTCCAAGAATAGGAATATTTGAATCCCGAATGTAATTGATGGATTTTAAAATAGTTCCGTCTCCACCAATGCTGAAGAAAAGATCGTAAGTCGCGTCTAATTCTTTAAAAGTGCAAAAATTATTGTAGTCCTTATTTAAAATTTTATGCTCAAGAATAAGCGCCAGAAAATTTTTCTCTATACAAACCTCAATATTTTCTTGTTCAAGAATTTCAAAAAGTTCTTTTATATAAATTCCAGAATCTTTGTGATTAAACTGACCATAAATCCCTACTTTCATTGTTATATGTTAAGGTATTTGTCCAAATATCTGGAACGCTCTTTTAAACTTTTACTGTAAAGATCTTCCTGATGTTCAGAAACTATAGTATAACCATATCTTCTTAGAGTTTGTAAGATTTCATTTAAGCTTGAAGTATTCACTTTTATAGTAATCTGGGTAAAGTCATTATCTTGGGAAGAAACAAACATTCCAGAAATACGTGCGTTTTGAGACTCAATGATTTGTCCTATTTCACTAAACGAGTAATCAAGACTTCCTTTCTCCAATACAATTATTCCTCCGGGTTCATTTAGAAATGGAGTTTCGTTAAATTGATGCAGGATATCACTAAGCTCTATATAGCCAAGATATTTGTTTTCTGTATTTAAAACGGGTAGAATATTGGACTGATTTTGAGCAAATGTTTCAAACGTATCCAGCCAATAGTCCGATTCTCTTGCAAAAAATCCCTCTAAGGCATATTGATACTCTTCAAGAGTTTTTTTGGCATCGAAACAACGTACGTCATTTTCAGAGATACAACCTACGTAAATATCCCCCTTCCCAATTGGTAAATGAGAATAGGTGAGCTCATTGAATTTTTTCTTAAGATCCCCTATTTTTTCTGTGATCTGGCAGATCTCAATGTCGTTTACTATGTAACTTTCAATACTCATAATTCCACTTCATTTTAATGCAAATTAATTAAAATATAATTCAATAAGGCATCTACATCTTTGTATTTTTGTTAATTCAAAGCTAAATAAAATGACACATTTAAGTGTAAATATCAATAAAATTGCCACACTACGAAATGCCAGAGGTGGGAATGTTCCAGATTTAGTTCAATTTACGAAAGATATCGAATCTTTTGGTGCGCAGGGCATAACTGTTCATCCAAGGCCAGATGAGCGCCATATAAAGTATCAGGATGTTTTCGATTTAAAGTCTGTGGTGAAAACCGAATTTAATATTGAAGGTAATCCAATTCCAAAGTTTATAGACCTGGTTTTAAAGGCGAAACCGGCTCAAGTAACCTTGGTGCCAGATGCTGTAAATGCAATTACCTCTAATGCTGGATGGGATACGGTAAAGCATAAAGATATTTTGAAAGAAGTAATCGCTGAATTCAAAAGAAACGATATTAGGACTTCCATTTTTGTAGATCCAAATGTTCAAATGGTAGAACATGCTGCTAATACAGGAACAGATAGAATAGAATTATATACGGAAGCCTATGCTGAAGAATATAGTAAAGGAAATAAAAATTCAGTGAAAATATATACAGATTGTGCCAAGGCAGCAATCGAGTTGGATCTTGGTTTGAATGCTGGTCATGATCTTTCCTTGCAAAATATTCAATATTTTAAACAAGAAGTTCCTGGATTGTTGGAGGTTTCTATTGGGCATGCCTTAATTACCGAATCTTTATACTTTGGTTTAGAAACAACTATTAAAAGATATCTAAATCTATTACAAGGATGATAAAATTAAATTCTACTGTATTGGGAGAAGGAACTCCATTTTTAATTCTTCATGGGTTTTTGGGAATGAGTGATAACTGGAAAACACTGGGTAATAAATTTGCAGAAGACGGATATCAGGTTCACTTAATAGATCAACGTAATCATGGAAGAAGTCCGCATACTTCAGAAATGGATTATCAAGTAATGTCTCAAGATATTAAAGATTATTGTGATGAAAATAATTTAGAAAACATTATTCTACTGGGGCATTCTATGGGTGGAAAAGTAGCTATGCAAGTAGCTGGCGATTTTTCTGCTCTTATTCAGAAACTTATAATTGTAGATATAGCACCTAAATATTATGCTTCGCATCATAAAGAAATATTAGATGGCTTGCAAGCTTTGGATAATCAAGTCATCACTTCCAGAGGAGAGGCTGGAGATTTCTTAGCCAAATTTATTCCCGATACCGGAACTCGGCTTTTTCTTCTCAAGAATCTATATTGGAAAACCAAAGAAAAATTATCTCTGAGATTGAATTTGGAGGTCTTGAGTAAAGCAGGAGAAGATATTGGGATAGGTCTTTCAGAAAATATACAATTCTCTAAACCAACCTTATTTATTCGTGGCGGGAATTCCAATTATATTACAGATGATGATATCTCCTTGATTAATAAACACTTCATTAAGGCTTCTGTAGAAACCATAGAAAATGCGGGACATTGGGTACATGCTGAGAAAATGGATGACTTTTACCTGAAAGTATCTGAGTTCCTATAGCTTTCAGTTAAATTTACTATGTACGCATAATAAATTCCTTCAATTCCTTGCGCAATTTATAATTAATGCTACTTTTGGAGCATCCTTAAAAAAACAAAACAAACTCAAATTTAATTATGAAAAAACTATTATTACTAACGGTTTTCACGTTGGCTACAGCCGTAACCTATGCCGGAGGGTATCGTGTAAGTTTGCAGGGACAGCGAGCTTTGGCAATGGGTCATACCGGGGTAGCTGTGGTTAACAGTGCAGAGCTAGGATTTTTTAATCCATCTGGATTGGTATATCTCGAAAATAAGTTGAACATATCTGTAGGTGGCTTCGGTGTCTTTTCAGATGTGGTTTATCAAAATGAACAAACCGGTGATTTTGCCAGAACAAATAGTCCTGTTGGGACTCCTTTATACTTATATGCTTCTTATAAAGTAACCGATTGGTTAACTGCTGGGCTTAGTGTATATACCCCTTATGGAAGTTCTGTGGAATGGGAAGATGACTGGGCAGGTTCACACCTCGTAAATAACATAGATCTTGCAGCAATCTACATTCAACCGTTAGTATCAGTAAAGCTTTCGCCATATTTTAGTGTAGGGGGTGGACCAATATATGTTACAGGGAGTGTGAATTTCAATAGAAATTTAAATAGAACATTATCGGATATAGATGGAAATAGATCGGAAGTAACTGTAGATGCATCTGGTGTTTCTAACTGGGGATGGTCTGCGAGTGCTATGTTTTCGCCAACAGAAGATTTAAGAGTTGGTTTTAATTATAGATCTGAAATAATTTTAGAAGCTGAAGGCGGAGATGCCGATTTTGAAAATATTCCAAATTCTCCTGCAACTCCATTCGCAGACACCCAATTTAGTGCAGAATTGCCTTTACCAGCTGAATTAACAGTAGGTTTATCTTACCAATTCTGTGAGAAATGGTTATTTGCCTTCGATTATAATATGACCTTCTGGAGTGTGTACGAATCTTTAGATCTAGACTTTGTAAATCCAAGTATTCCAGATTCTCAAAATGCAAGGATGTATGAGGACTCTTCAATATATAGATTTGGACTTCAATATGAAACCAACGAATTGTTCACTTTGAGAGCTGGGTATTACTTTGACGAGTCTCCTGTACAAGAAGGATATTTTGCTCCAGAAACGCCTCGTAACGATTCTAATAACTTCACTGGTGGTCTTTCTGTAAATGTAAATGAGCATTTTGCTATTGATGCTTCTTTCTTGTATTCAAGATTTAAGGAAGTGGGTGCTTCTTACGATTTCTACTTCGAAGATGGGCAAGCTGTTCCTTTTTCAGGAACCTACAAGTCTAGTGCATTTACACCGGGACTAGGAATAACTTATAAATTATAATATCATAATTCAGATTTTAAGATGAAAAATTATATAAAATATTTACCATTTCTGGCATTAGGAGTTATTTCTTGTGAGCCGGAATTAGACAACCCAGTAGATAAAGTTGGATTTTACTCCAATGGAGAAGCAGATTTTACGAACTATGTTGCCTTAGGGAATTCACTAACTGCAGGATATGCAGATGGAGCCTTGTATATTACAGGACAGGAGAATTCGTATCCCAATATCATGGCCCAACAATTTGCAAAGGTGCAGGAAACGCAGTTGTTTACTCAACCTTTAATGGCAGATAATGCCGGCGGGTTGTTACTTGCAGGAAATCAAATAACTTCAAATAGAAGAGTTCTTGCATTTGGACCAGATGGTGCACCTGCTCCAAAAATTTATACAGGGATGCAGCCAACCACAGATATTACAAATGTTTTGTCTGGGTCATTTAGTAACATGGGAGTACCTGGAGCTAAAAGCTTTCATCTAGTAGCACCTAATTATGGAGATATTTCTGGAGTTCCGGTTGGAACTGCAAATCCATATTTTGTGAGATTTGCAACAAGCCCTAGTTCAACTATTTTGGCTGATGCCGCTGCACAAAACCCAACCTTCTTTTCTTTATTTATTGGGAATAATGATGTGTTGAGTTATGCAACTACAGGTGGAGTTGGGGTAGATCAAACAGGAAATCTAGATCCGAGTACTTATGGACAAAATGATATTACCGATCCTCAAGTGTTTGCACAAGTATATTCAACCATAGTAAACACAATGGTTGGAACAGGAGCAGATGGTGCTTTGGTTAATTTACAGGATGTTACTTCTATACCTTACTTTACTACAGTGCCTAATAATGCATTAGTACTTGATGCGGCTACGGCCGGAAGTTTAACTGGTTTCTTTCAGGCAGTTGCAGGGATCTTTACACAGGGATTATTGCAACAACAAGTGCCTTTAGCTCAGGCACAAGCATTGGCAGCACAATATGCAATTACTTTTAATGAAGGTCCAAATAGATTTTTAATAGATGTGCCGGTTTCGCAATCGAATCCATTAGGATTTAGACAAATGACAGCAGAGGAACTTCTTGTACTTACCATAGACCAAGGAGCATTGGCTCAAGGATATGGTTCAGTTGTTTTAAGCCCGGAGGTTTTGCAGGTATTGGGAATATTACAAACTGGAGGGCAGCCAACTCCAGAGCAAGCAGGATTAGTTTTAGCTGCTGTTAGTGGAGTAGATGATAAAGATGCTTTAGATTCAGATGAATTGTCAAATATTGCAAATGCTCAAGCAAGTTACAATGCTACCATAAAAGCTTTAGCTCAAGCTAATGGGTTGGCTTTTGTAGATGCTAGAGGTACTTTGGCACAAGTTGCCAGCGGAGGTATTCCTTTTGATGCAGGAGTAGTTACTTCACAATATATACTAGGCGGGGCATTTTCCTTAGATGGGGTGCATCCAACTCCAAGAGGTTATGCTTTGGTTGCAAACACAATTATAGATGCTATTAACGCAACTTATAAATCAACGGTTCCTAAAGTGAATATTGGAGCCTATGGTACTATTACATTAAATAATGATGTTCAATAATTGAATAAAATTATTCAGAACCAATTCTAAATATGTGAGATATATAATTATATCACAAAAACTAAAACGTCGGATATATTCCGACGTTTTTTTTGCATTTTTGTGAGATAATCAATCAAAAAACTCAATTTATGAAGTTTCTAATTCGTATTCTTTTAACCGCAGTTGCGGTAGTTTTATTGGCAAAATTTTTACCTGGAGTTACGGTAGCAGGGTATCTAACTGCAGTAATCGTAGCGCTCGTTCTTGCAATTCTAAATTTAATTGTGAAGCCTATTTTGGTGCTCTTAACCTTGCCTGTTACCATTGTTACTTTGGGGTTATTTTTGTTGGTTATTAATGCTGTAATTATTTTGCTTGCAGATGCATTTGTAAGCGGGTTTGGAGTAGACGGATTTTTAATTGCACTTATTTTTAGTTTGTTGTTGTCGCTTTTGCAAACCATACTCTATTCTATACTAGGTTCAGATTAGAAGTATGCTGTAATTCAGTGATTTGAAACTTTGTGAACAAGCGAAAAATGTGTACTTTTGCACACCAATTTTTATAACACGTACGATGAATATTACCAGAGAGAATATTGATGAATTGAATGCGATAGTAAAAGTAAATATCGCTAAGGATGATTATATTGAAAAAGTTGATAAGATCCTGAAAGATTACAAAAAGAACGCGAATATCCCTGGATTTAGAAAAGGTCATGTTCCTATGGGAATGGTGAAGAAGCAATACGGTCAAGCTGTATTGGTAGATGAGGTGAATAAATTATTACAAGACGCTTTAAATAAATATTTAACCGAAGAGAAATTAGATGTTCTTGGTAATCCGTTACCAAAAGAACAGGATAATTTTAACTGGAATCAGGATAATTACAGCTTTGAATTTGAATTAGGATTAACTCCAAAATTCGAAGTGAACTTAAAGACTAAAAAACCGATTACTCATTATAAGATTGTTGCTGGGGAAGAGATGATCAAAAATCAGATCACTCAAATTCAAAAACAATACGGAAAATTGATCTCTAAAGAGGTCGCAGAAGAAGGAGATGTTGTTGCGGGAAATTTTGTTAATGAAGATGAAAACATAGATAACTTAGGGACTATTTCTTTAGACCAGTTAAAAGGGAAAAAGAACCTTAATAAATTTGTTGGAGCTAAAAAAGGAGATGTACTTACTTTAAATACTAAAGGTCTTTTTGAAGATGATCATCAATTAGAAAAAGTTTTAAATGTAGAGCACGACAGGATTCATGATTTAGACGTGGAAGTTTCTTTAACCATAACGGAGATTAATCATCAGGAATCTGCCGAGTTAAATCAGGAATTATTTGATAAGCTTTTTCCAAATTCAGAAGTAAAATCTGTTGAAGATCTTAAAGAAAAGATCAAGGAAGATGCAGCTAAGCAATTCCAACAACAGAGCGATCAGCAATTGTTGAATGATGTTACTGAAGCTTTAATTGAAAACAACAAATTTGAACTTCCAAAAGCATTTCTTCAGAAGTGGATTCGCACAGCTGGTGAGAAGCCATTAACAGAAGAAGAGGCTAAAGAAGAATTTATTAAGAGTGAGCAAGGATTGAGATTTCAATTAATCGAAGGGAAAATAATTGGTGAGAACAAACTGGAAGTGAAGTTTGAGGATCTTAAAGAATTTACTACTGCCAGAATTAAAGAGCAAATGGCTCAATTTGGGCAAATGGATCCTTCAGAAAAAGAATTGGATGATATTGCTGCACGTGTGCTTTCAAACCAAGATGAGATCAAACGTTTATCGGAACAATTGATGAACGAAAAATTGTTAGCTTTCTATAAAGAAAACTTCAGTTTAAAAGAAAAAGAGGTTACTTACGAAGACTTTGTTAAAGAGATCTACAAGTAGAATTTCTAACATTTTATACATATCTTTAAGGCGTTAAACCAATGGTTATAACGCCTTATT
>JAGXIJ010000148.1 GCA_024635675.1 Gillisia sp. | reverse complement strand
TACACCCTTACTCGTATCGTTTTGTCCTGCACCTCTCCAGAAGTTAAAGGTTTGTGAACTTCCATCGGCTGTATCAAATTCTTGAGCCCAACCCCATCTGTTAGAATTCGAGATATCATTGATTTCTGTATTCCCAAACATAAAGGCAGTACCACATCCACTTGGTGGTGTTGTCACTGGACATCCATTATTACTTACTGGACCAGCTTCTGATGGACATCCATCATCACAATCATTAGTACCATCCCCATCGGTGTCTACAGTACAATCATCGATTGGGCAACCCTGATTTGTAAGGCTATATTCCTCTGGACAGTTGTCACACTCACCATAGAATCCATCACCATCTGGATCGCTTCCTATACATGGTTCATTTTGTGGACATCCATTGGCTTCTGATCCAAATCTATCTGGACATAAATCACAAACATCTCCAACTCCATCGTCATCACCATCTGCCTGATCTGAATTAGCCATTGCTGGACAGTTGTCGCAGGCATCTCCCACTCCATCTCCATCAGAATCGGTTTGAGTTGGGTTGAAAGTATCCGGACAATTGTCATCATTATCAGGAATACAATCCCCATCTCTATCTCCTTCAGTTGGAGTTCCTGGAATACAACCTGGTACCACATCACATCCTATAAATAAGTGGATATATTCATTAGTTTCTCCATCATCATTTAACAATCCATTTACATCGTTCCAACTTAAACCTTCTTCAGCAAGAGGAGTGTTATCCACATCACCATAGTTACCTAGCCAATCTTTAGGTGTAATTACATAAAATAAATAATCTTGAGAATCTAGGAAACCTTCTGGTTTATCTGGCACCACTAAACATAATGGGTCGGCAGAATAATTTCCATTTGCAAAATCTGTAACCGGCATTGCATTGGCATTACCACTAGTATATAATTGAATTCTTCCTGTTCCATCATCGTAGTAAAGATCTACAGAATAATTTCCTACAAAGTGTCTGTCTCCTACACATAAGTTAGCAAAGAAACATAGAGGGTAAATTTTACCCGGTACAAGATCAAAGAATGGGTAACCATATTCATTAACTACTCTTCTATCAAAACATAAAACCTCAACATCTATATATGGTTTAGTTCCTGCATATACAACAACGCTGAATGGCAGTGGTTTATCTATATATCCGGCAAAATCTCCAGGTGCAACTGGTGCTACCCAGATTAAATTTCCGTTTGGAGAATTTAATACTCCAGCTGCTCCATCATATACCATAAAGCCCTGTAATTCTACAGATACAGACCCATTACTTTGAATAGCAATTTTTAATTCTTCGTCATAGGCTGTAAAATATCCATCTCCGTCTTTTAAAATATCTACGGTTGCGGTTTGTTGAGCACCTCCATCAACAGCGAATTTTATTACTGCTACAGCAGGTTCCGCATCAGAACATGTTGGAACTTGATCAAAATGGCCTTTATTCATTGATCTATTTGCCAGATTATCTAGCATTGCACCAAAAGTAAGTTCCGCAGAATTTTTAGCATCTGGCGATGTATCTACAGCAGTTTCTTCTGTAGAACATGAAGTAAAGAGCAGCGCCACGAAGGCAAAAATGCTCCAATAGTATTTAATAGTTTTCATAATTAAATAGTTTAGATTAATAATATATTTAGAATGGTTAATAAAATTTAAGAAAGAAAAAAACAGTGTTATTTAGAATAACACTGTTTTTATAATTTTTAGAGAACAGGTCCAGAAGACTCTACTTCACTACAGGCAACTGGGATAGAGGCGTCATAAGTAACACCTACTACCAGTCCATGTCCTACAATTACCATGTCCTCTAATGGAGTTACATTGGCCAATTGTGTAGGAGTTAAAATGAATGTTCTACTATAGAAATAGCTACCAGTTCCATCTGCCATTGGATAATCTCCAATTCCAGTCATGTCCAGAGGAAGTTGTACACCTCCATAGAACGGTAATCCATCCGTAAGAGTTATTATCCCTCCAGGTCCAGTTCCTACAGTAATTGTAGGACAAGTAGCATCTGTACCAGCCTGTGCACCTGTAAATCCATGAATGTGCTGTGGATGCATTGCATTTGCCTTAAATCCAGTTCCAAGCATAACTACACTTAGCATATTTCCTTCTAATTTTAAAGATGCAATAGCAATTGCTCCTGAATTATTAAGAGGTCTTAAACATGCTAAATAAGAATCTGATCCTGGTTCATCGAAAATATCATCCTCATCACAATCCACGAAGAAATGGGCATACTCTTGTGTAATCATATCATTATTGAAGAAAGTACGAACACCTAGGTCTGTTATAGTTAAAGTTTTTACTATCGTACCTGTTTTGTTGGAGTCATAATTAGCACCGTCTTTTAGAGTTATTTCTACATAATATGTATCGGTTTCATCCAAATCATCTGGCAATACCAAACATAAAGGTGCTGCAGATGGACCTTCTGGATTATAGTTATTCATTACATCATCATATAACTGTGTTCCTTTAGTACCATCTGCATTTAACAACCATACATCTGCACTAAAACTAGCCACGTAGTGTCTACCTTCTGGACTACAGAAGTTTCCAAAAAGACAAAACTCAATTAATTCTTTTTGTTCTATATCAAAGAATATATATCCATACTCATTGACCATACGTCTGTCAAAACATAATACTTCCACATCAATATATGGCTTAGTGCCTGCGAAAACATTAAATTTAAATGGCAATGGCTTATCTACATATCCAGCGAACTGCAAAGGATCTGCATTAGTAGACTTAGGAGCGATCCATATTAGATTACCATAAACAGAACTGTAATAAGCACTGCTAACAGCACCTGATGATGTATCTCCATCATAAACCATGAAGGATGATAAAGTCACTTCTGTGCTTCCTCCTGAAGGAGTTGGGATTTTTAAATCTTCTGAATAAGCTGTAAAATATCCGTTTGCATCAGATTTGATATCAACCACTACAGTTTTAGTAGTAGTTCCATAAGATATATCCAAAACAGCTACAGCTGGCTCCGCGTCAGAACAGGTAGGCACTTGAGCAAAATGACCTTTGTTCATTGCCTTGTTTGCCAAATTATCTAGCATTGCTCCAAACGTGAGCACTGCAGATTCGGGGGATGTGTCATCTATAAGAGATGATGTTTCCTCTTTACTACAAGAGGTAAATAGCATTGCGAGAACTACCGCAAGACTCCAACAATAGTTTAACTTTTTCATAATTAAATAGTTTAGATTAATAATATATTTAGAATGGTTAATAAAAATTATCAAAAACATACCCTTAAGGGGTATGAATAATTTCGCGTTTTAGTGAACTTATATAGGGGTTTGTTATAGTACAAGAGGTTGTAGAATGGGGGTGACAATCTTGTTTAAAGTAAAGATAAATGCATTTTAAGGTGTATACCTATGGGGGATTTTACCCATTTTTAGCAACTAACGCTTAACTTTAGTTGTGCTGTAAGTCGATTAAATTATGATTTATAGCGTAAATGATACTTTCGAGGATGGTATCAGAATTTGTTCGCTTAACAATGTTTGCATACCACTTTTTTTGGTCTTTTGGGACATCAAAAATTTGTCGGAAATTTCTTTCTTTTTGTAAGCTTTGCATAAAAATCGAATAATTTTTTTTCTTTTTGTAAAACTAAAATCGGTTAAATTGGATTTTTTTCGAAAAAGTTCTTCCAGTTGGGAGCATAACCTCAGCCCTCTTGTTTTCACAATTCACAAAATTGGTTAGCTTGAGGTTTAACAGACTTTCCATTTTAAAAGATTTTATAAAATCATTGCTAACGTTCCATCTTGTTCCTATAAAAAAACCGGATTTTAAAGCAAATTAAATAAGGCTAAAAAAGAGTCCTTCTAATAATTTGTAATGGGAAATTTAGAGGGGTTAATGTTATATATAATTGCTATTTCGGTTATGTAAGTAGTAACCAAATAGTAATTAGAGAAATCATTACAGATTATTCAATAATGCTTTATTAAATATATCACCATATTAAAAATTCCTGTTCGTGGGAGAGTAACACAAAACCTGTTGCGTTATGGTAGGTTTTTGACCCGATAAAACCATAAATTCACGGGAGAGCCTTTGCTCTACATCTATATAATCTTGAAACGGTCCACCAGAGTGCGGGGCCGCCCATAAATGGAAATGATCTAAAATCCTACTTTCAAGCTAAATTTCAAGATTGGTTCTTTTAAAACTATTTGCCCGATGCTTCTCAATGGAATTAGGGAAATTAAAAGCTATCTGCGATCTCTTTGGTATTTAACCATTACGCAGTAGATTACCTATGGGGGATTTCACCCAATTTTAATATCTAACGCTTTCCCTTAGTTGTACTGTAAATCGATTAAATTGTGGTTTATAGCATAAATGATACTTTCTAGAATGGTATCAGAATTTGTACGCTTTACTATGTTTGCTCTGTGCTTTTCTATGGTTTTAGAAGAGATAAAGAGGGCGTCGGAAATTTCTTTCGTTTTGTAACCTTTACACAATAATTGAATAATTTCTTTTTCTCTTTTTGTAAAACTAAATTCTGCCAAATTGGAATTTTCTTCGAAACAACTTCTAACATTTTGAGAATGGCTACCTCCCTTTTCACTAATCATTGGATTGTCATCAGAAAAATGGATCATCATAATAAACTGTCCGTAGATCATTTTATCTAATTTGCTAAAACTAATTTTAGCATTCCTAACTTTATTATTTTTTAACTGCAATGCAGTGTTAGTGACGGCTTTCATGTGTTTACCACGTGCAAAGTTTCTCAAACTTGCCCGTACTTTTGTTTTGTTTTCACAATTCACAAAATCGGTTAACTTGAGATCGACCAGACTATCTATTTTAAAGGATTGTTTAAAAGCGTCGTTCATTGCTATTATAGTATCCTGTTGCAGTAAAACAACCGGATTTACAAGTAAATTAAATAAGCCTAAAAAGGAGTCCTTCCAATAATTAGTAATGGAAAATTTAGAATGCACCTGCTGTATTACTCTACTAAATAGGGAATCCAGAGAAACAGTAGAGTAAATTATCTCGTCTATATTATCTTTATATTCATTTTCTATTCCTTGTTTTAGATTTTCGTCGGCGTACATTACTAACCAACATTTATTAAGAAAATGAGTAGACTTAAAATTTGAGATGTTTTTTAAACTCTTTGAAGGCAAAGAGGTTTGATCTATAAATATTATATCTGGCAATATATCCACAGCCATGTTGTACCCGGAGTGCATAGAATTCACGCTCGATATATCACAATGAACACTTAAATTTTCCTTTAGATGATTAATTAATTCTACCTGGTTGCTTATTATTAATAGTTGTTTATTATCCGTTTTCATCCCTTACATATTAAATAGAATAACTAATTGACCCTGTAGGTGTAAGATTTGGGCAAACAAAAATAGAGTCGCAAATGCGATTCAATTTTTGGGGAGGAATGGGGGCTAAAATTTATTTTTAAAATGTACCTGAAAAATGGTACTACTTGTGGGGAAACCTAATAATATAAATATAAGGGAAATCACCCATATAGAGTTTGTTTTTCAAGTAATATTGCACTGACAATCAATTAGTTAAAAAATCGATTTAATACAACTAATGTTCGACGAAATCCTTAATAAATAGAACTGAACCAAAAATAGAAAAATTGTTTATTCTATAACAATCTTAAATCCCACAAATATTTAAAACCATTCCCTGTTTTTTTGATGAATATTTACCTTTAAATTAACTAGCCATCATTACTGCTTACTTTTTAGTTTGCAACAGTTTAAGTACCTTTGCAGACTTGATAAAAAATATGGCTAAAGCTGAAGAAAACATTGAAGTATTAGGGGCTAGGGTCCATAATTTAAAGAATATAGATGTTACCATTCCCCGGGAAAAATTAGTGGTAATAACAGGTCTTTCCGGGTCTGGAAAATCTTCCCTCGCATTCGATACTATTTATGCGGAAGGGCAGCGTCGTTACATAGAAACATTTTCCTCCTACGCCAGGCAATTTTTAGGTGGGATGGAACGCCCAGATGTAGATAAAATTGAAGGATTATCTCCTGTAATTGCAATAGAGCAAAAAACTACCAGTAAAAATCCACGTAGTACTGTAGGGACCATTACAGAGATCTATGATTTTTTAAGACTCCTTTTTGCACGAACCGGTGATGCCTTTAGTTATAACACCGGCGAAAAAATGGTTAGTTATAATGATGAACAGATCAAGGAATTAATCATCAAGAACTTCCTAGGTAAAAAAATAAGTATCCTCGCCCCTGTTGTAAGGTCTAGAAAAGGACATTACCGTGAGTTATTCGAGCAAATTGCCAAACAAGGCTTTGTAAAAGTGAGAGCAGACGGGGAAGTTCGAGATCTTGTAAAAGGAATGAAACTCGATAGATACAAGATCCATGAAATTGAAATTGTAGTAGATCGCTTAAAGATAGATGAGCCTACAGAGGATAATAAGAGACTGGAAGAAAGTATAAAAACCGCCATGTATCATGGCGATGATGTGCTAATGATCTTAGATCAGGAATCAGATGAGGTGAGATACTTTAGTAGAAATTTAATGTGCCCAACTTCTGGGGTTTCATATCCTAACCCAGAGCCTAATAATTTTTCTTTCAATTCTCCTAAAGGTGCATGTCCCAACTGCAACGGAATTGGGACTCTCCATAAAATTAATGCAGATAAGGTAATTCCTAATAAGAAGCTTTCCATTAAAAATGGAGCTTTAGCACCTCACGGGCCTCAAAAAAAGAATTGGTTATTTTCTCAATTGGAACTTATCGCAGAGCGTTTCGATTTTAAATTAAGTGAACCAGTAGAGAAGATACCGGAAGCTGCAATGGAAATGATCCTTTTTGGTGGAAAGGAAAAATTTTCCAAGCAATCTGAATCCTTAGGTATTACAAGAGATTATAAGATAGACTTTGAAGGGGTGGCAACTTTTATAGAAAACACTTACAACAATAACGAATCTACTTCCTTAAGAAGATGGGCTAAAGAATATATGGACAAAATAGATTGTCCTGTATGTAATGGCAGTAGATTAAGACAAGAATCCTTGTATTTTAAGATCAATAATCAGAATATTGCTGAACTGGCAAATAAAGACATCACAGATCTTGCTGCCTGGTTTGCAAATTTAGAAACCAGTCTTACAGAAAAACAACTTCAAATTGCTTCCGAAGTTATAAAGGAGATCCGTACTCGATTACAATTTTTGGTAGATGTTGGTCTTACTTATTTGTCACTAAACAGAAGTTCTAAATCACTATCTGGAGGGGAAGCCCAAAGAATTAGACTGGCCACACAAATTGGTTCCCAGTTAGTTGGGGTTTTATATATTCTAGATGAGCCAAGTATTGGCTTACACCAGAGGGATAATGCGAAATTAATAAATTCTTTAGAATCGCTAAGAGACCTAGGGAATTCTGTAATTGTTGTGGAACACGATAAGGACATGATTCAACGCGCAGACCATGTTATAGATATTGGACCAAGAGCTGGAAAACATGGAGGAGAGATCATTAGTCAAGGTACTCCAGATCAAATAAAAGCACATGATACCATTACGGCCTCTTATCTTAATGGAACCATGGAGATCGAAGTTCCTGAAAAGAGAAGAAAAGGGAATGGAAAGAATCTTATACTTAGTGGAGCTACAGGAAATAACCTTAAAAATGTTACTGTAAAACTTCCATTAGGTAAAATGATCGCAGTAACAGGAGTTTCAGGAAGTGGGAAATCTACTTTGATAAATGAAACCCTCTATCCTATTATGAATGCCTTTTATTTTAATGGCGTAAAAGTCCCGATGCCTTATAAATCTATAAAAGGTCTGGAGCATATAGATAAGGTAATAGACATTAACCAATCTCCCATAGGAAGAACCCCACGATCTAACCCTGCAACCTATACAGGTTTATTTTCTGAAGTAAGAAATTTGTTTGCTAAAACTCCCGAAGCCTTAATTAGAGGATATAAACCGGGAAGGTTTAGTTTTAATGTAAAAGGAGGTAGATGTGAAACCTGTAGAGGTGGGGGTCTTAGGGTTATAGAAATGAATTTCCTACCAGATGTGTATGTAGAATGTGAAACTTGCCAGGGAAAAAGATTCAATAGAGAAACTCTGGAGATACGCTATAAAGGCAAATCTATTTCAAATGTTTTGGAGATGACCATTGAGGAAGCCACAGACTTCTTTGAATTAATTCCGAAGATCTACAGAAAGTTAAAAACTTTAAAAGATGTTGGACTGGGCTATATAACACTAGGTCAACAAAGTACCACGCTTTCTGGGGGTGAAGCGCAAAGAATAAAGCTATCTACCGAACTTTCCAAGCGCGATACTGGAAATACTTTTTATATATTAGACGAGCCTACAACAGGTCTGCATTTTGAGGATGTTCGAGTTTTAATGGGCGTACTTAACAAATTAGCCGATAAAGGAAACACGGTTCTTATTATAGAACACAATCTGGATGTTATTAAATTAGCCGATCATATTATAGATATTGGTTACGAAGGCGGAAAAAATGGTGGGGAGGTAATTGTTACCGGGTCCCCGGAAGTAGTTGCTAAGCATAAAAAAAGCTATACAGCACAGTACTTAAAGAAGGAATTAAAGATAAAATAAGATTTTGAATACTACAGAAATGAGAGCTAAACGAGGCAACAAAGCGTGGAACGAGATAAAAACTAACGATTCCTGGGCTATTTTTAAGATTATGGGTGAATTTGTAAAAGGATACGAAAAGCTAAGCCAGATTGGTCCATGTGTTTCCCTTTTTGGTTCTGCTCGTACTAAACCAGATCAAAAATATTATAAATTAACAGAAAAGATAGCTCAAAAAATCGTGGATCATGGCTACGGTGTAATTACCGGAGGTGGTCCAGGGATTATGGAAGCAGGAAATAAAGGTGCTCATTTAGCTGGAGGTACTTCTGTTGGTTTAAATATAGATTTACCTTTCGAGCAACACGATAACCCATATATAGATCACGATAAAAGTTTAGATTTCGATTACTTCTTTGTAAGAAAAGTAATGTTCGTTAAATATTCTCAAGGTTTTGTCGTTATGCCCGGAGGTTTCGGAACTTTAGATGAACTTTTTGAAGCCATCACATTAATACAAACCAATAAAATCGATAAATTTCCGATTATCTTAGTAGGAACCGAATATTGGGGTGGATTAATAGAATGGATCAAAACTACCCTCTTAAATGGTTTTCAAAACATTAGTGATGGGGATATAGATTTACTTCATGTGGTAGATACAGAAGATGAGGTAATAGATATTCTAGATAAATTCTACGATGAATATAATCTAAGTCCTAATTTCTAAGAAACCCTAAGAGCTTTATATTCGTAGATATAATATTAAACATTTTAACCTAAATTATTTCTAATTTATGTTGTCCCTTGAAAACTAAATTTATTCCAATCTTTATTATTGGTTTGTGCTTCACTAATTTCAGTTTTGGGCAAACCAACATGGATATTATTGCGGTATTAAATGATTCTATAAGAACATTTAATATTCAGCATAAAATTGAATATGAGAATTCCAGTGAGGATACTTTAACCGCTATCTACTTAAATGATTGGGCAAATAGTTATAAGGATAAGTCTACTCCCCTAGCTAAACGATTTGCTGAAGATTATTTACGAAGGTTTCATTTTGCAAAAGATGAAGAACGCGGTCATACAAAGATCTATAGCGTAAATAATGAGAATTTAACTCCCTACAATTGGTCAAGGCCTCTAGATGCTGCTGACATTATAAAAATAGACTTGGACACCCCTTTATTACCAGGAGAGAAAAAAATAATAGAGTTATTATATTCTGTAAAAATCCCCTCAGATAAATTTACTAGGTATGGATATGATGATCAGGGCAATTTCAAGCTGAATTATTGGTATGTTACTCCTGCCGTTTATAAAAATGGCTGGGAAATTTATAGCGATAAAAATTTAGGAAATCAATATACCACTCCTGTAAATGTCAACATCAAGTTGTCTACACGTCCCTATTTATATGTAGCTTCTCCACTAAAGACAGATAGTTTTGTTACTGAAGATACATATAAAACCACCTATTTATCTGGTACCAACAGTGTTTCCTCTCAATTATATCTCACAAAATCTTATAGATTTGAGTCTATTCAGGCGAATTCTACAGAGATCGTTACCAATCTAGAGGATGAAGGATTAGACAAGGAAATAAAGGAAATGTTGCTTTCCAGAATTATGAGATATCTGGAAAACAGACTCGGAGACTATCCACATGCCTCTTTAATGATCACAAGGGATGAATATCTTAATAATCCAGTTTACGGTCTTAACCAGTTGCCAAGCTATATTAGACCTTTTCCTGATGGCTTTCAATATGACATCAAACAGTTAAAAACAATTACCAATCAATTTATTAAGAATACAATTCTCATCAATCCAAGAAATGAGCAGTGGGTTTATGATGCGATCTTGATCTCCCTCATGTCAGATTATGTGGATGAATATTATCCAAAAATGAAACTTCTTGGGACTTTAAGTGATATTATTGGAGTGAGATGGTTTCATGCTTCAGATCTTGAATTCAACGATCAATATCCCTTTCTTTACTTACACATGGCAAGAAAAAATATAGATCAACCCTTGTCTACTGCTCAAGATTCTTTGGTGAAATTCAATAAAAATATCGCAAATGCTTATAAAGCAGGAACTGGTTTAAAGTATTTAGAAAGCTATTTACAATCTGATGCTGTAAAAATATCTATATCTGAATTTTACAAGACTCATGTTCTTAAACCATCTAGTGAGAAAGATTTTTTAAATATTCTGCAGAAGAATACCGATAAAGATATATCGTGGTTTGAGGAAGATTATATTCAAACTAGCAAAAAAATAGATTTCAAAATAAGTAGACTCCGTAAAACGAAAGATTCCCTGTACGTAACCATTAAAAATAAAAGAAATAACAACATGCCTATTTCACTTTATGGGCTAAAAGATGGTGAGATAGTTTCGAAGATCTGGGTAGACAATATAAAGGACAGTAAAGAAATAACGATTCCCAGAGACAGTATAGATCGATTAGCCTTGAATTATGAAGGAATTGCTCCTGAAGTAAACCAAAGGGATAACTATAAAGGCGTTACTAAATTATTTAATAAACCAGTACAATTTAGATTGTTTCAGGATATGGAGGACCCAAGATATAACCAGTTCTTCTTTATGCCTGAATTTAATTACAATTTATATGATGGCATTTCCATAGGGCCTAAACTCTATAATAAAACCTTCCTGGATAAGAATTTTGAATGGAAAGTTTCTCCAAAGTATGGTTTTACCAGTAAAACGATCGTTGGATCTATATCTGCAAATTATACCAGCTACCTGGACGATGAAAATCTTTTTGCATTGAGGTTTGGAGCAGGAGGAAACAGATTTTCATTTGGTTACGATCTTTTTTACGAAAAATTCACACCTTTTATTGGCCTCTACTTTAGGAATTCTTACCTAAGAGATAATCAGAGGCAATCATTAACCTTTAGAAATGTTAATGTAAAACAAGACTTAGATCCATTAAATCCAGTAGTGCAACCCAAGTATAATGTTGTGAATTTAGGCTATAATTACAGCGATACTAATTTAATAGATTATTTAAGAGGAAGTGTAGATTATCAAATCGCAAAGAATTTCAGTAAAGTTTCCTTAACTTTAGAGTACCGAAAATTATTTAAGAGTAACAGACAATTAAATCTAAGATTATTTGCCGGGACTTTCATTTATAATGATGAAACAGATAACGATTACTTCAGTTTCGCACTAGATCGCCCTACAGATTACTTATTCGATTATAATTACTACGGAAGAAGCCAAGCGAGTGGACTTTTTAGCCAGCAAATTATTGTAGCAGAAGGAGGTTTTAAATCTCAGTTACAACCAGAATTTGCCAACCAATGGATCACAACTGCAAATGGAAGTACCAATATTTGGAAATGGATCTATGCATATGGAGATATTGGAATGGTGAAAAACGAAGGCTTTAATCCTAAATTTGTTTATGATTCGGGGATTAGAATGAGTTTTGTTGCCGACTATTTTGAGGTGTACTTACCGGTTTATTCCAATCTAGGTTGGGAGCTTGGTCAAAAAAATTATGATGAAAAAATCAGGTTTATAGTAGCTTTAGATATTAATACGCTCATCAGTCTATTTACCCGTGAGTGGTATTAAAGGAAAAAATACTTTTTCCAATCATTTCATTTTAAGGATTATATGTATTTCCCATTATACAATTCGTAATTTTTGATAGATTTTCCCCAATTATTTATCAAAAACTCAAACATTTTAATATTTTTTGCTGTATTATAGAATTTACAGCTATTTTATTGAATTGTATTTAACCTTAGTTTTAGCTATATTTGTAACAATTCAAACATTATTTCATGCAAAGCGAAACACAATCTAAAGAATCCATTTCATTTGAAGATTTTAAAACTCAGGTTTTAGAAGATTATAAAATTGCCGTTACCAGTAGAGAATGTAGTCTATTGGGAAGAAGAGAGGTGTTAACGGGAAAAGCAAAATTTGGAATCTTTGGGGATGGTAAGGAAATTCCGCAGTTAGCAATGGCAAAAGTCTTTAAAAATGGAGATTTTCGCTCCGGATATTATAGAGACCAAACCTTCATGATGGCAATTGGTGAACTTAGTATCGAGCAGTTTTTTGCTGGATTGTATGCAGATACAGATGTTAAAAACGAACCCATGTCTGGAGGCAGACAAATGGGGGGGCATTTTGCAACTCAAAGTTTGGATGCAGATGGAAACTGGAAAAATTTAATGCAACAAAAAAACTCCAGTGCAGATGTATCTCCAACAGCAAGCCAAATGCCAAGACTTCTTGGGCTGGCTCAGGCATCTAAAATTTATAGAAATGTTGAAGGGATAGATGCAGAGAAATTTTCCAATAACGGAAACGAAATTGCCTGGGGCACTATAGGAAATGCCAGTACCAGTGAAGGACATTTTTGGGAAACCATCAATGCTGCCGGAGTACTGCAAGTACCTATGGTGATGAGTGTCTGGGACGATGAATATGGAATTTCTGTCCACGCAAAGCATCAAACTACTAAAGAAAACATCTCTGAGGTCCTAAAAGGATTTCAAAGAGATGAAGATAATAAAGGCTACGAAATTATAGTTGTAAATGGCTGGAACTATGTAGCGCTTGTAGAAGCTTATGAGAAGGCATCTACTATTGCAAGAACCACCCACTCCCCTGTTCTTATTCATGTAAATGAGTTAACTCAACCTCAAGGACATTCTACATCGGGATCGCACGAGCGTTATAAAGATGAAAATAGATTGACCTGGGAAAGAGCATTCGATTGTAATGTGAAATTCAAGGAATGGATAATAGAGAATAATTTTGCTACTGAGGCAGAACTGGATGCTATAGGTAAGGATATTAAGACACAAGTAAGAGACGGAAAAAAAGCAGCATGGACGGCATACACCCAGCCCATGAAAGATAAATTTTTAGATCTTTTACCTCTTCTAGAAAATGCAGCTTCTCAAAGTGATAATGAGGATGCAATCCAATCTATGATAAAAGAACTTTCAGAAACTAAAGATCCGCTTAAAAAAGATCTACTTGTAGTTGCTAGAAAGAGTTTAAGATTTATGATTGGTTTGGACAATGATGCCAAATCCCAATTAATTAATTGGATAGAAACTTATACAAAGAATTCACAACCGGAATATAGCAGTTATTTATATAGTGAATCTGCAAATAATGCGCTTTCAATTGAAGAAGTTGAAGCGACTTACGATGATGATGCACCAGACGTAGATGCTCGAATTATATTAAGAGATAATTTTGACAAGATCTTCGCTACTAAACCTGAAACATTGATCTTTGGGGAAGATAGTGGAGCAATTGGAGATGTGAATCAAGGTTTGGAAGGACTTCAGGAAAAATACGGAAAATTCCGTGTAGCAGATGTTGGGATTCGAGAAGCAACTATTTTAGGTCAGGGATTAGGTATGGCAATGAGAGGATTACGTCCTATTGCTGAAATTCAATATTTAGATTACATCCTTTATGCGTTGCAAATAATGAGCGATGATCTGGCAACAGTACAGTATAGAACTAAAGGAAGACAAAAAGCACCGCTAATTGTTAGAACCAGAGGACACCGATTGGAAGGAATCTGGCATAGTGGATCCCCAATGGGTGCGTTGGTGCATTTATTAAGAGGAATTCACATTCTTGTGCCTCGAAACATGACCAAAGCAGCAGGCTTCTATAACACATTATTAGAAGCAGATGAACCTGCATTGGTAATTGAGTGTCTAAATGGATACCGACTTAAAGAGAAATTACCTAACAACTTTGGAGAGTTTAGAACTCCACTAGGTGTAGTCGAAACGATCAAAGAAGGATCAGATATTACCTTGGTGTCTTATGGTTCCACAATACGATTGGTGGAAGAAGCTGCTATCGAATTAGAAAAAGTTGGTATTAATGCTGAAGTTATAGACGTTCAGTCTTTATTGCCTTTCGATTTGAATAAGGACATTGTAAAGAGTGTTGCTAAGACTAATAGATTATTGGTTATAGATGAAGATGTCCCAGGTGGAGCTTCTGCCTATATCATGCAAGAGATCCTTGAAAACCAAAATGCGTATGTGCATTTAGACAGCAAGCCTCAAACATTGACATCTAAAGCGCACAGACCTGCGTATGGAACCGATGGAGACTATTTCTCCAAGCCATCTTCTGAAGACATTTACGAAAAGATCTATGCAATTATGAACGAAGCAAATCCTTCTAAGTTTCCAAAACTGAGATAATCATTTCAATAGAATGTAAAAAGGCTAATACTAGTTTAGTCAAGCTAAACGGGTTTCAGCTTCTCTTTACATTTTAATGGCTCTAGTTTAGCACTGCATTGTTTTAAAGTCCTCCCCGCAGGGGGAGGATTTAGGAGGGGGATGAGAGTATAAATTATTTAAACTCATCCCAACCCCAGCCCTTCCCTTGGGGAAGGGAGCAAATATTTTATCATTATCAAGGTTTCGCTAAACTAGAACCATATTTGATTAATATTGTTAGATCTTGAAATAAATTCAGGATCACAAGTTATAATTATAAAAATCCCCGTTCTAAAATTTAGAACGGGGATTTTAGTTTTACTGAAACTTAATTCCGTCAAGCTGAACTTGTTTCAGCTTCTGATTTTTTTTTAAATAATTTAGAAGAAATGTATTTATTTTCTGAACTCATACTGAACCTACATCCAGCTTCGTGAATTAGATTCAATTTTATAAAACATATAATTGATATATGGGATGAAATCCCTAGTAACAGCTCTAAATGAAATATCTCCCCCGGCTGTATGAAAGATAACATTTATCAGATTCCGATTTTTATACCACAAAGGCTGAGAAATGCTAATAGATTGAATTTTGTAGATCTCAAATCGTTCTTCAGTTTTATTCCAAACTCCATATTTTTTATAGATAATATCTTCAGAAACAATTAATTTAAGGGATTTGTACATTAAAATCTGCCAGACAACTACAATAACAGTATATAAACCCAGCAGCAAAAGCCAGGTTGTAAGGGTTAAAGCATCTACAAAATAGATCGTAAAATAACTCACCAAGGCAGGAAGAATTACAATAATTAATCGTCTCACCAACAATATCTTATCAGGAAGAAATGTTTCTCCAAAACTACTGACTTGATCTGTATAGAGGAATGAGGTCACCTTAGCAACCGTATCCTTAGCCAAGCCTGGAATTTTAATTTTACTTTTCTGAAGGTCATTTTCGCTGTTTGCCAGAAAAATTCGCGCTTCGTATAAATTCAACCATTTTTGTGCAGGGTTTGTGATCACCTGCAATAATTGCACACGTCTTGGCTTTAAAGAAACTTTAGTATTGGTGTTCAGCCCCATTTCCAATTCCAGTCTATCTATATTTTGGGTTAATTTTAAGTTGAAATATTTTATAAAAACTTCAGCAACCGTTATTAAAATACTCAGTAATAGAACAACAAATGCAATTAATATGAAAATAGAAACCGACTCCAATGGCCCGGCAAATTCACTTATATAGTTATGAATAGTTTCAGAATATTCTTCAGATACAGATCTTACTTCATTATAAATGGTCACAAAAAAAGCGCCCATCAATATCAATCCTCGCAAGTAATTGGTGCTTATTCCTATCTTCAACAAGGTTAAAAAACTCAATTTATAAGACCAATATTGATCTTTAGATGTTTTTTCGGTAGTTTCTGAAGTGGTGGTTTTTTCAGAATATTCATCCTTCACTTTCAGCAGAATAGCCAATAGCTGATTGGCTTTTTCATTGGAGATCGCCTTAATACTAATTTCCTGCTCTTTACTTCCTGCTGTTTCAATTACAAAGCTATTCACATTCAACATCCGTTGACGAATGGAACGTTTAATATATACCTGCTGAATTTTATCAAATGGGATCGCAATATTT
>JAGXIJ010000147.1 GCA_024635675.1 Gillisia sp. | reverse complement strand
GTTTAAGGCTCCCGAAAGCACTAACTGATCTTTATAATCCATAAAATAAAGATTCGAATTAACCTTAAATTTAGGGGTGCTCAATCTCCAACCCAGTTCAAAATCATTTAATTTTTCAGGAGTGGTAATTCCTTCTTCAAAATCGTTTCGGGTAGGTTCTCTATTTGCTCTTCCATAGTATCCATAAAAGTGATTATTAGCATCTATCTGATACGTGATTCCAGCTTTTGGATTGAAGAAGCTAAAATTTCTATTTACATCTATCCCTACCAGATCTGAGGTTATCCCTTGCGTAGAATAATCTATAAATCTTCCTTGAAGATCTACAAAAAATTGCCATTTACTGGTTAGCTTAAATGTAGCTTTAGAGAAAATTGTAAATTCATTTTTGGTAGCATCACTTAAGTAATACTTATCTCTAATTTCTGAACCTCCGGTGAACTGCGCCCAAATCACTTCTCCAAAATGGTCCCCTCTGTAATGGCTATAAAATGCTCCGGAAGTTAGTTCCAATTTGGAGTTTTTATAAATTGCGTTTGCATTCACTACATAATAATCGTTATCCAACCATCGCCGTCTAATTAAATCTGTAGAATTAATGGTTTCTCCCCCAATTTCTATAGATGTAAAATTGTAATCATCAAAGTCCTCATCCTCTTTGTATTGCTCAAAGTATCCTCTCCCATAGGTATAATTTAAACCAAGATTTGTAGACCAATTATTATCAAACCGCTGATTCCAGTGTAACTGGTAGTGATCTTGTTTGTAATTATCCTCCTCTTTATCATAAAATCGAGGTTTTCCCTCTTGATCTGTATACATACCCGCCGGATTGAATGTTCGATTAGTATCCAATGTTCCCTTATCGATCCCGAACCAGGATTGGTAAGTAACTTCATGACCGCCAAAGGTGATTGCTTTTATCAAGGTGTTATCATCCTTATATGCAGCCTGTAAGAAATAGGACTTTAGATCAGAAGTAGCACGATCTATATACCCATCGGATACAATTGAAGATAATCTTCCTGAGATCTCTATATGATCCTTCAGCAAGCCTGTACTCAACTTTACAGTATGCTTTCTTGTTGCAAAAGATCCGATAGAATTTGAAATTTCCCCATAAGCTTCCTCTGAAACAGCATCTGAAAGCAAATTTAAACTGGCTCCGAAAGCTCCCGAACCATTGGTAGAAGTACCAACCCCTCTTTGTAATTGCAAATTTTGAACTGAAGAAGAAAAATCTGGTAAATTAACCCAGAATGAACCCTGACTTTCAGAATCATTAAATGGAATTCCGTTGAGCGTTACATTAACCCTAGACGCATCACTTCCTCTTACCCTAATGTACGTATAACCCACACCTGCACCGGCATCTGAGGTTGTTACCACAGAGGGTAAATAGTTTAAAAGATAAGGGATGTCCTGTCCAAGATTGCGTTTTTCAAGTTCTTCTTTGGTAAGATCGGAATGGGTAACAGGAGAATCCGCACTCACCCTAATGGCTTGTACTAAGACCTCATCTAAGGACTCCACCGGTTTTCTTAGCGTGTCATTTTCCTGTTGTGCATAACCTAAAGAGGTTATTAATAAAATAGCTGGCAATAGAAATAAACGTTTCATTCGTTACATTAGTTTTGTTACGAATAAAAGGGGCGATTACTCTTAATTAAAATTAGTTTGAAAAACACGCATAAAAAAACCCTTAATAAATCTATCCTTGAGATCTATAAAGGGGGTTTATACATTCTTGATGCTCGTTGAAGCATCTTTGTCCCTTGGCAGCATTACCTGCCCAGGTTCGTTGGGTATAATCTCAGCTATTTTCAGTAATAGATCTTAAAACAGCACCCCTTTGAGATGTGCGACAAATGTAATAAGGTTTTTTTGAAATCTCACATCATTACCAAATTTTAAAAGAAATAGTGTAATTTTATCGATAATTCCCTAATGAGAAAAACAAAACGCTCCATAACTTTTAAGGTAATTATTGGGTATCTAATGGTAGCTGCGGTAGCTGCTGTGGCCGTATGGTTCACTTACGCACAAGTGGTTAAGTTTTCTTCTATAAATCAGTCCAACGATTTAAACAATCAACAATTAGTTTTAGTTAGTGAAATTGCCACCGCGCTTTATGAAACAGAAAGTACAGGTCGCAGATTCATTCAATCTGGCGATACAACAGATCTAAATAGATATAGCAGTCAAATCGATAACATTCAGGAAAGCATAAATATCCTGAAAATGACCTATGCAGATGCTGTTATGAAAATTGAATTGGATAGCGTTTCTCAATTATTATCCCTCAAAAGTGAGAATCTTGAAGAACTATTGAAATTGAGATCCAGGGACCGAAATACAAGTTTTTATACGGAAGTAATTCAGGAATTAGAAAAAGTAGATGAATCTTTTAAGGATAACCATTACGATAAACGCTTTGCGAATTTAGAACCACATCAACGAAGGGTTTTAATAAGGTTGCTCGAATTTTCTAAAGATGAAAACCCTCAACAACTTTCAAGCATTAGTGCAGATTCTTTAGTGGTCTCGGTAAAAAAAGTATTGAATGAATTAGAGCGGGAGAACCAGAAGTTTCGATCAATAATTAATAAGAAAGAAAATGAATTACTAGATAATGATTTAATTCTAAATGATCAATTAAGAAAATTACTGGCATCTGTAGAACAAGAGGAAAGAGCCGCAACATTGAACAGAGCTCAAAGCTCACAAAATATGCTAAATGAGGTCTCCCAAATACTGCTTTTTGTGGGTGGCGCAAGTGTACTTATAGTGCTTTTATTCTTGTTTTTTATCATTAGAGATGTTTCCAGAAGTCAGCAATACAGAAACCAATTAGAGGAAGCGAAATCTTTAACAGAGTCTTTAATGATAGCCCGAGAACAATTCATGGCGACTATTACGCATGATCTTAGATCTCCTCTAAACACTGTTTTGGGCTACACCGAATTAATGGGGAAAACAGCCCTAAACAATAAGCAGGAACATTATTTAGGACACCTTAGAAAAAGTTCAGAATTCATTCTCCATTTAGTAAATGATCTTTTAGATCTTTCGAAACTGGATGCAGGAAAAATGTTAGTAGAAAAATTACCTTTTAATCCTAAGAATTTACTGGAAGAAACCTTTTATAATATAATTCCTGAAGACGACCCTAAAAATTTAGAACTTATTGTTGAAGCGGGTGAAAACACAGATATTAATGTGTTAAGTGATCCATTTAGGATCAAACAAATACTTTCCAATCTTATTAATAACTCCTATAAATTTACGGAGGATGGCCAATTGAAGGTATCTGTTAGCCTTCAAAAACAAATAGAAGACAGCTACATTTTAACCTATAAGATTGAAGATACCGGACTTGGAATTTCAAAGGATAAGCAAAAGGAGATCTTCGAAGAGTTTTCTCAGGAACATCGCCAAATTGAAAAAAAATATGGTGGTACCGGTTTAGGATTAGCTATTTCTAAACGAATCACCATATTACTTAATGGAGAACTATCTTTAGAAAGTGAACCCGGAAAAGGAAGCGAGTTTACCGTAAAAATCCCGGTGGTAAAATTAAAAAGTGTTCCAGAGGTAATTTCTGAAGCACCTTCCAACACCAACCATCTATATGGAAAAAACATACTTACTGTAGATGATGAATCCTCTCAATTAGCTCTTTCAAAGGAGCTAATTAAATCTATTGGAATGAATTGCGATATCGCGAAAGATGGAAAAGAGGCATTAAGAAAATTAGAAAAAAATAATTACGATCTGGTACTAACAGATATACAAATGCCCGTTATGGATGGTTTTGAATTATTAAAAGCAATTCAGTCCAGAGAAGAGCTTAAGCATATTCCAGTGATAGCTGCATCTGGCAGAACTAGCGTAAGTTCCAGCGACTATTTAGATGCAGGTTTCTCTGGAAATTTATTAAAGCCCTACAGACCACAGGAACTTCTGAGAAAAATTGGCGATGTATTACACTTAGAACTGGAAACAAATTCAGGTATTAAAATTTTGAGGGAGGGAACTTCCGAAGAATTCTCCTTAGAGGAAATCTTATTATTTGCAGGGGACGATAAAAATGCATTGAACACCATCCTAAAAGTATTCATAGAGGCAAGCAGAAATAACTTATTAGAAATAACGGAAGCAACTAAATATAAAAATACAAGCAAGATTGCTGCTATTGCACACAAAATGCTACCAATGTATAAGCAGTTAAATACTCGGAATATTGTGTTGCAATTAGAGAAATTAGAAAAGGAGGAGCCTAACTATTTTGAAGAGCAAAAAATCTTTAGATTGATAACAGAAATAGAACTTCTATTAGAAAAATTAGAGAAGGAAATTATAGTTTAATATTGTACTGCTTCAATTTATTATAAAGTGTTTTCCTATCGATATCTAAAATTCTGGCTGCCTTACTCTTATTACCCTGTGCCTTTTCCAGTGCATCTATAATTAAAGATTCTTCGTTTTTGTTTTTGAATAGCCCATAAGATTCATCACTATTTTTAGCAACAGTTATCTCATGCGGTAATACTTTTAGAGGTATAATGTTGGTTTGAGTAAGCAAGACTGCTCTTTTTACCATATTCTTTAGCTCTCTTAAGTTTCCCGGCCAACTATAATTTTTAAAAGCTTCGGTAGCCTCATCGCTAAAACCTACAATTTCTTTCTCAAGTTCTTCATTAGCCAAATCTAGAAAGAAATCTGCATAAAGCATAAGATCTTCACGTCTTTCACGCAATGCCGGAACTTTAATGGAAAACTCATTCAATCTATGATACAAATCTTCTCGAAAATTCCCGTCTTTAACTCCTTGTGAGAGATCTTCGTTAGTTGCCGTTACTACTCTAATATCCACTTTTATTTCATGACTGCTACCTACAGGCTTTATTTTACGCTCCTGTAGCGCACGCAATAATTGAACTTGTAAACCATAGCTTAAATTGCCTATTTCATCTAAAAATAATGTCCCTCCGTTAGCTGCTTCAAAATGTCCGGTCTTATCTTGAATGGCTCCTGTAAAAGATCCTTTAACATGACCAAAGAACTCACTCGAAGCAATTTCTTTGGGGATGGCACCACAGTCTACAGCTATAAATGGCGCGCCTTTTCTTTTACTTTTATTATGAATACTTTTGGCAACCTGCTCCTTTCCGGTTCCACTTTCTCCCATGATCAAAACCGACATGTTTGTTGGTGCAACCAGCTCTATATAATTATTTAATTTTATGGCAGCATCACTAACCCCTTTCACAAATTCTGAAGAAGAATCCGGAACTTTTGCTTTTTGCTTTTTCTTGGGAAGAACCTCTTCAGGAGAGATGTTATTTCCATTCAAATTCTTCTGGTCTAAAGCATTTTCAATGGTTTGAAGTATGGCTTCTGGTCTAAACGGTTTAGAAACATAGTCGAAAGCTCCATTTTTCATGGCCTTTACAGCCATATTTATTTCTGCATAATTGGTCATTACAATTACCTGTGCAGTAGGATATTTAGATTTAACTTCCAAAAGCACTTCCAAACCATCACTATCGGGTAATCTTACATCTGTAAGAATCACCTCAAATGGAGTCTCCTTCATTTTTTTGAAGGCATCCTCAGCAGAAAAAGCTATCTCGGCATTATATTCCCTTTTTATGAAAAATGTCTTTAACATTGTTGCAAATGCCACAT
>JAGXIJ010000146.1 GCA_024635675.1 Gillisia sp. | reverse complement strand
CTAATTCTTTGAGCTTTTTTTGAACTGCGCCTACTGTGTAATCTAATTGCACAATTACGTCGCCACGCGGGCCTTTTCCTGTGGTGCCGGCAAAACGTTCATGGGGTACACGGGGTACGTGAATATCATGAGTGGCGAGATAGAGGAAGAATGGTGAGTCTTTGTTCTCTTCTATAAACTTAACCGATTTATTTATCAATACATCAGCTATATCTTCATCCCGCCATAGTGCTTTTTTACCTCCGCTCATATAACCAATTCGGCTTATTCCATTTGTAATGCTTTGGTCGTGACCATGGGAAAACATCATTTTTAATTGTTCTGGGTTTTTACTTCCGGTAGGACCCTCATTTAAGTTTTTGCGATAGCTTACAGTTATTGGATCTTCAGGGTCAAGGTTTACTACACGGTGGTTTTCTACAAACACGGTTGGTACCCTATCGCCTGTAGCGGGCAGGAGGTAGGCATAATCAAATCCTATTTCCAAAGGACCCGGTTTAATATCTTTATTCCAATTAATCGGAGCCTCTTTTCCCAGGCCTAGATGCCATTTTCCTACTACCGCAGTTTTATATCCAGATTTTTGCAAAACACCCGGCAAAGTAGTGCTTCCGGGTAATATAAGACTGGTAGCATCTCCTGGCGCCACCCCTGTTCCCTTCTTTCTCCAGGCATATTCCCCGGTAAGCATGGCATACCGGGAAGGTGTGCAGGTTGCCGCAGTTGCGTAGGCGTTACTAAATTTTAATCCGTTTTTCGCCAAATTGTCAATATGCGGTGTAGGTATTTCACCTCCATAACTGCTAATATCCCCATAACCGAGATCGTCGGTATAAATAAGAATAATATTGGGATTTTTGCTTTGGCTTTTAGCTATAAAAGGCAGTAAACCCAGCAATAGTGACAAGGAGAGATAAATATTGACTTTTGAGTTAATTTTCATCTGTAATTTTTATAAAAGAAGACAGGATATAGTAAACCTGCCTTCCTCGGCTAACCAAAACCTAAAAGTTAATTGGTTGTATTACTTAAAGTTTTTTAATATTCTGCTGGAATTGCCGATCTATTCGACCATCCTGGATTTTGATATAGAACACCATCTGAGTCAGCAGAATTGGTTAAGATAAATTGATCTAGTGGTAATGGATTTAGATAATGTGCTTCTGGAAAGGAATACCCATCGTAAGCCCTGTTGGAATTTCTTATCCTAAAAGGTTGAAGATATGTAGAACCTCCGTTTTCCGGGGAATAGGAAACATTCTCTCCTTGTTCAATTTCAGATCCATATTGATCATCATATTGTTCCCAAAGATTAAATCCTTCTACGACGTAATTTTCCATGGTATCAAAAGCTCGCCATCTGTACATATCCATAAGTCGCATGCCTTCGGCAATAAACTCATTTCTTCGCTCACGTCTAATATTGTATAACGTGGCATCAACTCTCATCCCTGCGGAATAAACTGCAAGATCACGCTCATTGTTTAAATTGGTATTTGAAATTGTTCTCTGAATTTCGGTATCTACACCGGCCCTTTCTCTCAGACTCTTCCAATAAGTAATTACTTTTCCATTTAAAGCTCCCTCTCTCTCGTAGGAAGCTTCTATATAATTAAGATAGGCTTCAGCAATCCTGAAGATTGGGGTTTGGGTGGTGCCTGCGGTAGGGGATGCCGCCTGGGCAGGATCGGTACTCATCCACTTCTCCAATTGATAACCCGAAGTTACACTTTGCCATCCAGAACCAGTGCTTAAAGCTGGATAATCGAAAAATGTTATAGACCCATCAGGATTTTCAATTCTGGTGTCACCTTCTGCCAAAACTGAAGCCTTTAATCTATTATCTCTATTGGCAACTACCTCTTCTAAAGTGGCATCACCTTCATATTCAGATCCTGCCGCATAAATCGGTAATCCATTCTCCATAAGGTAAGATTCTACTAAGGATCTTGTAAATCCTATCCCACCACCGGTACGTTGTAAATAATGAGTAGCACCGTGTCCCAATACATTTTCTATTCCATAGCTTTTATAAAATAGCACTCCATCAACACTTTCCAGATCTTGGGAAATAAACATTTCTCGATAATTATCATACAAACTGTGTTTGCCCGCCACATTATCTGCATATTCCATGGCTTTTTCGAGAAAAAAATCAACTTCGGAAGCAATACTTCCTAAAGGAAAAGAAAAGTCAGGATGTTGTGTTGTTCCCGGCCAATCTGGACCTCCAGGCACCCTTGCCGTTCCCTGATGGTATTTTAACCACGTACCCTCATGTAAAGCCACACGAGATGCCAGTAGTTGTGCCGCAGATTTGGAGATTCTGTTTTTAGATCCACCATCTTGCAATAATTCAATGGATTGGTCCAGATCTTTAAGAATAAATCGGGCAACTTCATTTCTTGGTTCGCGTTCACTGGCCAGAACGAGGGTTTCTAAATCATCTGGCAATACTTCTGTAACAATCGGGAAATCACCAAAAGCCTGTAGTTTGTTAAAGTAAAACCACGCTCTAAAAAAATAATTTTCACCTCGATATTGATTTACTAGGGCATCTTCTGCATCCAAAGCGTCTGTAGCAATACGTTTATCTATAGTTTCAATAAAATAGTTGGTTTCCCGGATATTAGAAAAATTCCAATCGTCTAATCCATTTCCTGCAGAAGAGGGCACTAATTTATAGCCCTCCAATAGATTAATCTCTTCAAAGGGTCCAATGAGATCATCACTGTTCCTATCAGTTGCATAACGAGAATTTTGTCCGTATTGCTGATTAACATCAAAACTGCTATAGAATTTATTTACAAAAAGTTCTAAATCTGAAGGTCGGGTAAAATAAGATTCTTCAGATAAAAAGTCTTGAGGCTCTCGTTCTAAATAATCTTCACAGCTTTGTGTTAAGATACTTGCAACAAGTAAGATAAGTATAAAAAATATTTTTTTCATTTGTTTATAATTTTAATCCCCAAATCTGTTTTGGGAGTTCTACACAGCCTTATAGCCATCTCTCTCTGTATATGGCTATCTATTTTTACACCAGCATCATGCTGGTTTCATTTTTTTATTTTTTAAAATGTCACGTTTAACCCTGTTGAAAAAGTAGCTGACATAGGATATGTTTTACCACTTCCATTAATTAAGTTCTGAATACCTTCCGGATCAAAAAGGCGTAGATTGGTGTGTGTATAGAGATTTTCACCAGAAACGTATAATCTTAAATTTTGTATTCCCCATTTTTGTAAGATTTGACCAGGAATGTTAAACCCTATTTGAACATTCTTTAATCTTACATAAGAGGCATCCTGTAAGAAATGGGTTTGGGGTTGATAGTTTTTGTCACCTATAAAGGGACGTGGATAATAAGAATCTAAATTTGCTCCTAAATCGGCTCCATAAGCGCGAAAATAGTCAAGATGCGCCGAATACGGTGAAACCTGCCATTGGTTAATTCCGGGATAAAAAGCACCTCCAGATAGAAGTACATCTCGCTTACCCACGCCTTGCACAAAAGCTCTAAAATCGAAGACTTTATATTCGAATCCAAAATTAAAACCAAAAGAATATCTGGGAGTACTGTTTCCAATTCTCGTTAGATCACCTCTGTCGTCCAGAGTTCTTGCTCCGCCATCAACGAGGTTATCTCCGTTTAAATCATTGTATTTCATATCTCCACCAGCCCAATCTGAACCAAAATTTGGTCGATTATTTTGTAACCAATCGTCCATTTCTGAATCACTTTGAGCAATACCTGCAGACTGGTAGCCCCATATTTCACCAATGGTTTTTCCCTTATAAAATTGATCCTGACCGTTAACCATAAAAATGTTATCCGGGTTACTGTATTCCGTAACTTCAGATTCCACATCACTTAACACAAGATTTGCATTATAGGAAAAATCATTATTAATTATATCTCTCCATCCCAAAGTGAGTTCCCATCCTCTAGAAACCAGTTCTGCATTATTGGTTCTGGGCACAACTGTGCCGAAAGTGGCTGGTTTTATAGGGGCAGGACCTACCATATCTTCAGTTTTTCTTTCAAAAACATCTACAGAAGCAGTTAAACGGTTATTAAAAGCTGCCAAATCGAAACCAAAGTTAGAACTTACAACCTTCTCCCAAGTAATTGAACTACTAAAGGGGCTGGGAGCATACAGGGAAGCAGGTACATCGCCGCCTACGATCCAATTTCCGTTTTGAATACTCATATTCTGAAAATAGGGGTAAAAGCTATTGGTGTTTTGATTTCCAAGTACACCCCAGGAACCCCTAAATTTGAATTCTGAAATTTTTGATGTCCAACCTTCCCAAAAAGCTTCTTTGGCAAGATTCCAACCTGCTGAAAAAGATGGGAAATATCCCCAACGTTGGTCTGATGGGAATCGGGAGGCACCATCTGTCCTAAAATTAGCTTCTATTAAATAGCGCTGCTTATAGTTGTAATTTATTCGGGAAAATATCCCAATATTACTCCATTCTCCTTTAGATTCATAAACAAATTTCTCGCCGTTCTGAGAGATAAAAGGGGTGTCGTCAGATTCGATATTATCAGTTCCTAGTTGCGAAAATTGATTACTGTAAAATTCACTTTGCGTTCCTAAAAGGAATGTAAAGTTGTGATCTCCAAAAGACCTAACGTAATCGGAATAAAAATTCACCCCTAGATAATTTACTTGGCCATTATTTACCTGAAAATAATTTTGTCCCGGTGCGGTAATGGCATGGATCCCTCCAGGTCTTGTTTCAATATTAGGTATATAGCCATCAAAAATCGGGATAAATTCCCTGTCTCCCGTAGGTTGGGTTACGGAAATTTTGGCGATATGCTTAGTGTCATCGTGGTTTTCTATTCTAGAATTTAATTGCCCGTATATCTTCCAATCTTTTATGGGTTCGTAGGTTAAATTAATGGTATTGTAAAAATAGTCGGATTGTTCCTTAAATCTACCTCCTTCGGTAAGCTGTTGGACCAAAGAATTTTGCATGTATTCCCCATAGGGACTAAGTAAAGGAGAAGTAGGTACAGATCTAGATAAGTTATGGTAAAAGCGTGAGTCTTGTGAAGATGGCCTGTCTTGATTTTTTCGCATAAACCTTGTATTTAGGCTTAAATCGAATTTATCACTAAGTTCGGCATTGATTTTTGCATTAAAAGAAAATCTGTCAAAATCTTCATCAGAATAAGTGAATATTCCTTCCTGGGTTAAAAAATTTGCTGAAGTATAATAGGTTATTTTTTCACTTCCTCCATTAACGCTTAGGTTGTGTTCCTGTCCTAGACTAATGTCGTTTAAATGGATGTTGTACCAGTCTTCATCTCCATAAGCGCCCCTGTTTATTATCCAATTAGTTCCAGTTGCATTGGGTTCGGTACCAAAAGCTAAATTTCCATTTCTATATTCATTAATAAGGTCTATTCTGCTTTCGTTGTAAATTGGATTTCCACCAGTGTTTACATAAAGATCGTTAAGCATATAAGCATACTCTAGAGAATTCATTCTCTCAGGAACATTTATAGGAAGTTTGTACCGGTAATTAGTGGAATAAGTCACCCTCTGTCTCTTATACACATCT